>JBAYWJ010000078.1:0-12670 GCA_041674125.1 Kiritimatiellia bacterium | reverse complement strand
GCTGGTGGCCGACCGCGAAATCCGCATCGCCGATTATGAAAAAGCCATCCTCGCCCTCGACAACTTCAGCCGCGAGGCCGACGCCCGCCTGCCGCTCCTGCAGGAGCAGAAGGAAAAGAACGCCGCCGGGATCAAAATCGCCCGTGAAAATCGCGACAAGGTGATGGTTGATTGCAGGAACCTGGAAGACAAGCTGAAGCAGCTGCGCGCCGAATGGGAAACGCAGCGCAACCGGCAGGGGGACCTGAACGGCAAGGTCATCGAGCTGCGCATGCGCCGCGAGCACCTCATGGAGCGGATCACCTCCGATTACCACGCCACCGAGGACATGGTGCTGAACGCCGCCGAGCCCGAGTGGCCCGAAGGCGCAAGGCTTTCCCAGGAGCAGCTCGACGCGGTCATCGCCGACCTGCGCGCCAAGATCGAGGCCATGGGGCCGGTCAACACCGGCGCGATCGACGAACTCCAGCAGCTCCAGGAGCGCTACGATTTCCTGAGCAAGCAGCAGGAGGACCTTGTGAACGCCCGCCAGCAGCTCATGGAAGCCATCAGAAAAATCAACCAGACCACCACGGAAATGTTTTCAAAGACCTTCGCCCAGATCAACGAAAACTTCCAGACAATGTTCAGCCAGCTTTTCGGAGGCGGAACCGCCAAGCTCATACTGACCGACGAGGGCGATATCCTCGAATGCGGCATTGAAATCTTCGCGCGGCCTCCCGGCAAGCGGCTCCAGAGCATTTCGCTGCTTTCGGGAGGCGAAAGCACCATGACGGCCGTGGCGCTGCTCTTCGCTATCTTCATGGTCAAGCCCAGCCCGTTTTGCGTGCTCGACGAGCTCGACGCGCCCCTCGATGACGCCAACAACCAGCGCTTCATCGCCATGCTCAGGAACTTCCTCAAAAGCTCGCAGTTCATCGTCATCACGCACAACCGCCAGACCATATCCGCCGCCAGCGTGCTCTACGGCGTTACGATGGAAAAGAACAAGATATCAACTATTGTTTCGATGCGATTCAACAAGGAAGGCAAGGCCGAACAGGTGGCCGGTCAGCCGGCCCTGGCAACGGCGCCAACTCAAGGCACGGAACCCCTCCAGCCGGCCCAGGCCCAAGCCGCGCCCCAGCCGCAGCAGCCGGATGCCGGAGCTGTCGGCAGCCAGGAAAATTGACATCCCGCTCCGGAATGAAAGTGCTGCCGCAGGAATGCCGTCGTGTGTTTGCCCTGGCAAAATACCGTCAAAAGCAAAACTGAGCTTTGATGCGCGCGCTCATTCATCCCTTGAAACAGCTTCGGGTGCAACGACTCCCAGCTGCGGTTTCAGCCAGGGCTCAGGGTTGTTGTTCGGGATGAGGCTCAGCGACGGCCGCGTGCAGGCTTTTTCGATAAAATCCTTGAACTGCTTGTCGGTCCTGTAAAAGAAGGATTTCTCGGGATTTTCCACCCAGCCGGCCTTGCGCAAATTCCAGTGCAGGAGAATAAGGTTGTCGCCGAACATCTCGAGGCGCGCTTTCTGCGGCCCGGTCAGATTTTTGGAGAGGGCCTCGCAGTAGAGCGCTTCCATCTGCGGGAAGACTGGCGCGTGGATGGCCTTCACCTGCTCAGGCACGCAGCGGTACTGGAAATCGTATTTTTCAGACTGCTTGTATGCCGCCAGCTGCCGGTCCAGAAGGTCATAGAGACGCCCCATGGCGTCCGCGCCCGGACCGTAGGCGCGCTCCAGCCATTCCCCGGCCAGGGCATCCACGTCCGCATCCGCATCCCACATCAGCTTTGCAACCAGGTACGTGTTCAAGCTGCCGTAGCCGCGCACCATGGCGGCGTCCCAGTAGATCGTGTCCCAGCCGATCTTTTTGATGTGAGGAAAAATCAACTTGAGGATGCGCAGGGCGGGCGGGTAGGGGGCGCCGACCGAACATTTCAGCCCGATCCAGGTAGAATAGTCAAACCAGCCGATGCGCCCGTTGAGTTTTTCGTCCCAGGCTTCCGTCAGCCGGATGAATTCACAGGCAAGGTCATCGTGGTAGAGTGAAAATCCGTAGTAAGGCCTGGCGGCAAGCATGACGAAAAGGTTGGTCTCGATATTCATGGGTTTCGCAGGAGGGTAGGTGTAAGCGGCGTAGGCAAAACAGCCCAGCTGTTTGTCCGGTTTTTTTGCCGCAACCCGCCTGGCAACCTCGTTGAAGAAAGTGAACATGCGCGGGGTGAGCGATTTGGACCCCATGTTGCCGGGCCATTTCACTTGATCGCACGGCTCGTCGAGCGCCTTGCAGGCTTCGCATTCGCACCACCCGCCGCCATCCGATGGGCCGATCGACCACATTTTCTGCTCCGGCTTTTTATCCATTTCCTCCAGAAGGGCCTGAGTGAACAGCCCGATGAGCCCCTCGCTGGTTGTGCAGAATTTCCACGGTTCCCGCGAAGCGGCCTTGCTTTCTTCCACCGTCAGCCGGCGTCCGTTCCGCATTGCCATGTATTCCGGGTGTCCCTTGAGCCGATTCTCCATGTCATACCTGTGCCAGGCATGATTGTAATCAATGAGCACCGCCTGGCGGTCGTAGGGAATTTTCATGAACCGCATCCACTGCATGCTCTCACTGCGGCCCCAGCCGCGGCTCATGACGCGGCTGCGGAAGTCGGGCGCATCTGAAAAATCAATTTCCGGAGCCGAGAGCGCGGCATGGCGCGGAATATCTTCGCCCCATTCGCACGGCATCAGGCGGCGCACTCCGGCCACCCGCTCCAAAAACTCCATTGCCCCGTAATAGGTGCCGTCGCTGAAGCCGCCGCCGGGCGTTCGCTCTCCTTCGGCGGTGTCCCGGCCGGCAATGAATATGTTCCTGCCGGCGGTTTTTATCCGGAAGCCTTCTTCCGGCATTCCGGCCGGATCCAGGCCGGCCCGCCTGGCGGCCGGCGTGTCCCCGAGCGCGATCATAGGTTCGCGCGGGTCTTGAACGATCGGTAATTCCGCGCCGGTTGATATTTTTATCACCCGTCTGATCTCCACGGCCGCTTCGCGGACCGAAGCGGGCGTATCCTTGCCATGGTATATGGAATACGGGCTGCTGCCATTCCGCGCCAGATCCAAGACCGGCGCAGCGCCTTTTTCCGCAATTCGGGAGAATGAGCAGCCTCCGCCCGCAATCACGACCAGGGTTATAATGGACAGCCCCCGCAGGAATATAGCAACGGCATGAGCTTTATTCATAATCTTCCTTTATGAGATAGGTTCTTGACACGCCCCGCCGCCATGGTCTAATTTCCACTTTACAGGATTGTTTCTACCATATCGTACAGGTTTCAGCAACCGCGGTTTAAGGGCGGATGCAACCGGCGTATGCCAGCAAGACCTATAACGTTCATTGTTCTTCCGCTGCTTTTAATGGCGGCCGGAGCGTGCGGTGAAGGGATGCAAATGAACCGGCTCACACCGGAGGAAGAGCGCGTCATAGTCCACAAGGGCACCGAGCGCCCATTCTCCGGTGAATATTACAAGCTCAACCTCAAGGGCGCCTACGCCTGCAAGCGCTGCGGGGCGCCCCTCTACCGCTCCGAGTCCAAGTTCGATTCGGGCTGCGGGTGGCCGAGTTTCGATGAAGAAATCGCGGGCGCGGTGCGGCGCCAGGCGGACGCGGACGGCTCCAGGACTGAAATCCTGTGCGCGCGATGCGGAGCCCACCTCGGTCACATTTTCTCCGGCGAGGCATTCACTCCCAAAAACACGCGCCACTGCGTCAACTCCATTTCGCTGCAGTTCCTCCCGGACCAGGCGACCGGCCCAGGAGCCGCCCCGGCGGGCGGCAAAACCGAAACGGCCATTTTTGCCGGGGGATGCTTCTGGGGCGTCGAACATTTCTTCCAGCGGGCGCGTGGGGTCGTTTCCACCCGCGTAGGCTACACGGGCGGCAATGCCGAAAACCCGACCTACGAGGAAGTGTGCGCGGGCGGCACCGGGCACGCCGAGGCGGTGCTGGTGACGTACGATCCGGCCGTGACAAGCTACGAGGAGATGGCCAAGCTCTTTTTTGAAATCCACGACCCTTCTCAGGTCGACCGCCAGGGGCCGGACGTCGGCGCGCAATACCGCTCGGCTGTGTTTTACCTGGACGAAAAACAAAAGGCGGCGGCCGCGGGGCTCATCGCGGTCCTGCAGAAGAAGGGAGTCCGGGCGGCCACCCGGGTCCTGCCCGCCGGCAAGTTCTGGCCGGCCGAGGAATACCACCAGCAGTATTACCGGAAAAACGGCAAAGCACCATACTGCCATGCCAGGCAGTCCAAATTCTGAAACCCGTGAAAATGGCCTTGTCATTGTTTCCGTGCTCGCCGCACTGCTTGCGCTCTGGATAATTGCCGGCTATCTCCCGACCCGCAACATCGAAACGCCGGAATTCAAGCTGCTGGCCAGGACGGAATCTTACGAAATCCGGCTTTACGCTCCCCGCATCCTCGCGGAGGTCGAGGTGACGGGCGGTTATGCAACGGAATCGAGGGTGGAGCGGGAAACGCTTGAATTGCTGGAAGCCGCCAGAAAGGATCACCTCGCGCCCGCGGGCAAAGCGCTTGCGGCCCAGTACAACCCGCCCTGGACGCCGCCCTTCATGCGTCGCAACGAGGTCATGGTGGAAGTGCGCTGAAGCGCCGGCTGCGACGGGCCTGTCATTCCGGGACGGAAACGACCTTTTTCAGCGCTTCAAGGCAGCGCCGGTTTTCAACTTCAAGCCCGACCGTGATACGGACATATTCCGGCAGGCCGTAGCCGTCCATGGGGCGCACGATCACTTTCTGTTTCTGCAGCTCCCGGAAAACGGCGCGCCCGTTCCCGACCCTGACGAGCATGAAATTGGCTACGGAAGGCACGAACTCTATCCCGAGCGCCCTTAGATTCTTTTCGAAGAAACGCAACCCGCCGGCTACCATTTTGCGTGTTTTGGCGACAAAGGCTTCATCCGCGAGGGCAGCCTCGGCGGCTTTGAGGGCCATGTCGTTCACGTTGAAAGGCTGGCGGACGCGCCCCATGAGCTCGATGCCTTCAACCGGCGCCACGGCGTAGCCTATGCGCAGCCCCGCCAGTCCGTATGTCTTTGAGAAGGTTCTCAAAATGATGACCTTGCGCCCCTCGCGCACGTAGCGGAGGGTGTCGGGCTGCTTTGCGGGCGGAAGCAGCTCGATATATGCCTCGTCCAGGGCAACCACCACGTGGCGCGGCACCCTGGTAATGAACTCGTGGAGCTCATCGTTGCCGACCATGGTTCCGGTGGGATTGTTGGGGTTGGCGACGAAGACAACCCGCGTGCGCGGCGTGATGGCGGCGAGCATGGCTTCAAGGTCATGGGTGAAGCCGCGCATCGGCACTGGCACAGGCCGCGCTTCGAACATGGCGGTAATCAGGCGGAAGATGGCAAAGGCGCGCTCGGAAATGACAACCTCGGAGCCGCGGTCCAGGAACACGTGCCCTATAAATTCGATAATCTCGTTGCTGCCGTTGGCGATCATGAGCTGCTCCGGCTTCACCTTCAGCTTAGCCGCAAGCGCCCGGCGCAAATAATAGGCGCTGCTGTCAGGGTAGCGGTGCATTTCGCGCGCGGCGCGCTTCATGGCCCTGACCGCGAGCGGCGAGACCCCGAGCGCGTTCTCGTTCGAGGCCAGCTTGATGATTTCCTCCGCGCTTTCAAAGCCGAGCTCGCGCGCGACTTCCTCGATCGGCTTGCCGGTCTCGTACCGGTCAAGGCCGCAGATCCACTTTTTTGCTGAAGCCTTCATGTTCAATCAATCGCTTTCGGATATGACCCGAGCACGGTCAGGATGAGGCAGTGCCGGTTCAAATCCCGCATGGCCAGGCGCACGCTCCGGTCGTGCACGTGCCCCTCAACATCCACGAAGAAAAGGTATTCCCATGCCTTCTGGCGGCTCGGGCGCGATTCAATTTTCGTCATGTTCAGGCCGAACTTCTTGAGCGAGCCAAGCGCATTGTGCAGCGATCCGGCATGGTGCTTGACCGCAAACAGGATGGAAGTCTTGTCGTCGCCGGTCCGGTTGCCGAAAGAATGCCCGATCACCAGGAAGCGCGTCATATTGCCGCTGACATCCTGGATGTCGGCATTGAGTATGTTGAGGCGGTAGACATCGGCCGCCAGGCGGCCGGCGATGGCGGCCACGCGCTTGTCCCTGGCCGCGATCTGGGCCGCGCAGGTGGTGCTGTCGACCGTCATCAGCTCCGCCCGCGGCATTTCGCTGCGCAGCCACTTGCGGCACTGGCCGAGCACGTTGGCGTTTGAAACAATGCGGCGGATGCCGGCGCGCGTCCCCCTGGCAAGCAGGCAGTGCGCGATCGGCTGGTAAAGTTCGGCGCAGATTTTGATTTCGTTTTCCGCGAGCTGGTCGAGCGTGGCGGCTATGGTGCCCTCGGTGGAGTTTTCAACTGGGACGACGCCGTAGTCGGCTTCGCGCTTCTGGACCCGCTCAAACACCTCGTCAATCGTCTTGCATGCAAGGTAGTTCACGCTCTTGCCGAAGCGCCGCAGGGCCGCCTGGTGCGAAAAAGAAGCCGCGGGCCCCATGTAAGCCACCCGCACCGTCTTTTCCAGCGCGAGCGAAGCCGACATTATCTCGCGGTAAATGGCAATCAGGGCCGAAGAGGGCAGGGGGCCGCGGTTGATCCTGGCGATGTTGCGTATGACCTTCTTCTCCCGCGCCGGCACGTAAGGTTCTGAACGGGACTCCGTCTTGATTTTGCCGATTTTGACTGCGGCCGCGGCGCGCCGGTTCAATAGCCGCACCACCTGGAGGTCAATGGCATCAATGTTGCCGCGCAACCGGCTGATTTTGTTATTCTTCATGGAGTTGCATCCTTGTGCTGCTCGCCGGGTGACGCCTGCCGGCCCTCTTTCACGGCTGCGCTGTCGCCCTTTTCTTTCCCATCCTCAACGTCCCGGGCCTCATCCTCGTCCTCATCCTCATCGTCTTCTTCGTCGTCGTCCTCTTCGTCGTCCTCAACCTCATCCTCGACTTCATCATCATCTTCTTCGGGGCCATCTTCGTCAAGCTCTTCCTCGCCTGAGTCTTTTTCAACTTGTTCCGCGCCGGCGGGTTTTGCGGCGGCGGCCTTGATCCTTTCGGCCTCTTTGCGCCGCAGCTGCTCAATACCGGGGAGGTGACTTATATCCTGCAGGCCGAAATGCTCCAGGAAAAGCTGGGTGGTGCCGTAGAGCAGGGGGTGGCCGGGAAGGTCGCTGCGGCCGCATATCTTGATCAGCTGGCACTCGAGCAGGTGGCGCACAATGTTGTCGACATTGACGCCGCGTACGGACTCGATTTCAGAGCGCGCGATCGGCTGCCGGTAGGCAATGATGGCCAGGGTCTCCAGTGTCGGCTTCGAAAGCCGGCTCGGACGGCCGCTGTTCAGGAGCTGGCGCAGCCACGGGCCGCAGGCCGGATCGGTCTGGAGCCGGTAACCGCCGGCCACCTCGGCGAGCCGCAGGCCGGCGTCCATGGCGGCCAAGTCGGCCTTGATTTGCTCCATGGCGCCGCAAATTTCGCTTTCCTTTGTTTTGGCAAACTGGCGGCCTGCGGCCTCCTCGTGTTCAGCGGTCTGGTCGATTATTTTTTTGAGCTCGGCCGCCGTGATGGTTTTTTTCGAGGCGAAGAGCATGGCTCCCACGACCTTTTTCAGGGTTACTTGTCCTTCAGTTGATGTCATGCTTGGTGTTTCCCGGTTTGATTGGTTTTAAATGCCCGCAAATCATGTTTCGCCTGCGCGCACGATCATTATGTCGCCAAAGACCTTGTCCTGGCGGGCGGTGATCTGGTGCAGGCGCACGAGCTCCAGAACCGCCAGGAATGTGCAAACTATTTCATGCCGGGTCGTCGCGTGGTCGAACAGGCTGTAGAATGGAACATTCAACTTTTCCTTGATAATGGCCAGCAGCATTTCAATCTTGTCCGCCACCGTTATCTTTTCGGCGTAGATCTCGCCGATTTTTTCGGGCTCGATGCGCTTGAGGGCCTCGTTGAAGACGGAGATCAGGTCGAAGATCGTCACTTCATCCAGGCCGATTTCCGGCGAGGCCGGCACCTGGAGGTCGTCGCTGCCGCGCAGGAACGAGTTGCCCTGGCTGATTTCCATGCCCTGCAGCAGGCCGGCCGCGTCCTTGAATTTTTTGTATTCCACCAGCTTGCGGATCAGGTCCCAGCGCGGGTCCTCTTCCTCGGGCTCGAGCTCCGGGCGCTCCTCGGGCGGCAGCAAAAGGCGGCTTTTGATCATGAGAAGCGTCGCGGCCATGACCAGGAAATCGCCGGCGATGTCCAGGTCCAGCATCCGCATCAGGCCGAGATACTCCATGTACTGGCGCGTGATGCGCTCAATAGGGATGTCGTAAATATCCACCTCATCCTTCTTGATGAGGTAGAGAAGCAGGTCCAGCGGGCCTTCAAACACTTCCAGCTTTATCTTGAGTTCGTCCTGAACAACAGCCATTGCTAAATACTCCGTTTGCGGCGCGCGCCGCGCCCCTTCAAATCCGCTCCAGGCCCACGGCCGCCCTGGCCTTCCTCAGGGTTGGCTCTATGACCCGCCTGGCCTTTTCAGCGCCCTCGCGCAGGATGCGATCCACCTCGCCGGGGTTTGCAAGCAGTTCCTCGCGCCGCGCCCGGGCCTTTGCAAAATGCGCCCAGACCAGATCCGCCAGCGCCTTCTTGACCTCGCCATAACCAATGCCTCCCTGCCGGTAGCGGCCGGCCATCCGGGCGCAATCGGCCTCCGGAGCAAAAAGCCTGTAGAGGGCAAAAACGTTGCATTTATCCGGGTCTTTGCTGTCGGCCACGGAACGGCTGTCGGTCACGATGCGCATGCAGGCCTTGCGCAGCTCTTTTTCGGGCAGGAAAAGCTCGATCGAGTTGTTGTAGGACTTGGACATTTTCTGCCCGTCAATCCCCGGCACAACCGCCACTTCTTCCTTTATGACCGGTTCCGGGATTTTAAATGTTTCGCCGAAGCGGTTGTTGAATTTTATCGCCAGGTCGCGCGTGACCTCGACGTGCTGCTTCTGGTCCTGGCCGACGGGGACGACGTCCGACTGGACCGCCAGTATGTCCGCCGCCATCAGGACAGGGTAGGCGAAGAGCCCATGGCTCGCGGGAATGCCGCGTGCAATTTTGTCCTTGAAGGAATGGCACCGCTCCAGCAGGCCCACCGGGGTAACGATCGAAAGCAGCCAGGCCAGCTCGTGCACCTGGGGCACGTCGCTTTGGCGGTAGAAGACGGTTTTTGCAGGATCGAGCCCGCAGGCCAGAAAATCCAGCGCCACGCCGGCAGTGGCCCCGCGCATTGTTTCCGCATCCTGGACCGTGGTCAGGGCGTGATAGTCGGCAATGAAAAGGAAAGTCTCCTCCATCCGGTCCTGGAGCTCCAGGGCCGGCTTCATCATGCCGAAGTAATTGCCAAGATGAAGCTTGCCCGAAGGCTGAATGCCTGATAATACGCGCATGTTATTTGTTCCTCGTGCGGGAATATAGCTGTCTCCGCGGCTTTATCAAAGAAAAAAAGTTGTGCCCGCGCGGCGAAGGGTATAGATTGCAGGAAAGGAAAAAGAGAACTGATGCCGGACGATAAAAACAACCCGCCTTTTGACGATTTCCGCAAGCAGGTCGAGGAACTCATGCGCCACGCGCATTTCACCCCTCCGGCCGGTTTCACGCGCCCCGGCCATGCCCCCGGGGCGGCCGCCCCGGAAGAGCCCGCGGCCGACCCGCTCGCAAAAATCCGCTCCTTCAGCCTCAAGCCGCGCGAGATCAAGGACCACCTCGACCGCTTTGTCATCCAGCAGAAGGAGGCCAAGAAGGTGCTTTCCGTCGCCATCTGCGACCATTACAACCACGCGCGCCAGTGCATCGAGGACCCTTCGCTGCGCGACCTGGAATACGCCAAGCAGAACATCATCCTCCTCGGCCCGACCGGCGTGGGCAAGACCTACCTCATGCGCTGCATCGCGCGACTCATCGGCGTGCCGTTCGTCAAGTCCGACGCAACCAAGTTTTCCGAAACCGGCTACGTCGGGCACGACGTGGAGGACCTTGTGCGCGACCTCGTGCGCGCCGCCGGCAACGACGTGAACCTGGCGCAGTACGGCATCATATACATTGACGAAATAGACAAGATCGCCTCGGCCCAGAACATGTCCGGGCGCGACGTCTCCGGCCGCGGGGTGCAGGTGAACCTCCTTAAGCTTATGGAAGAGACCGATGTCACCCTGCAGAGCCAGACTGATCTGCTCGGGCAGATGGAAGCCATGATGCAGTTCCAGAAAACCGGCCGGTCGCCCGCGCGCACGATCAACACGCGCCACATTCTGTTCATCGTCAGCGGGGCCTTCGAAAACATCGCCGACGTGGTCCGCAAAAGGATGGCCAAGTCAAAAATAGGCTTTGCCGCTGAGGACGCCGAAAGGCAGACCGGCGATTTCCTCAAGCTGTCCCAGACCCGGGACTTCATCTCCGGGGGCTTCGAGCCCGAATTCGTCGGGCGCCTGCCGGTGCGCGTGGTTTGCGAACAGCTGCGCGCGGACGACCTGAAGCAGATCCTGCTTTCTTCAGAGGACAACATCCTGACCCAGTACAAACGCGACTTCGCCGGCTTCGGCATTGACTTTGCGATCACGCACGAGGCGATAGCCGAGATTGCCAACCGGGCGATCGAGGAGCAGACCGGGGCGCGCGGGCTGATGACGGTCATGGAGAAGGTGTTCCGCAACTTCAAGTTCCAGCTGCCTTCCACGGCGATCAGGTCCTTCGAGGCCACCCGTGAAACAATCACCGACCCCGGGGCCGCGCTCAAGCGCCTGCTGGGCGACAACCGCGACTCTCAGCGCGCACTGCTGCGCGGTGAAATAGACAGCTTCATCAGCCGCTTCCGGGAATCTCACGGCTTCGAGCTGGTTTTCGAAGACGCCGCCCTGGACCTGCTGATGGAGACGAGCGTGGCCCAGGACAAGTCCGCCCGTTCAATCTGCGAACAGAAGTTCAAGGACTTCCACCACGGGCTGAAGATCATCGCCAACAACACCGGGCGCACTGCCTTCGTCATCACCCGCCAGGCGGCCGAATCGCCGGACAAGGAGCTCTCGGAGTGGATCGTGCAGAGTTTCCGCGAAGCCGGTGCCGGCGCAAGCCGCGAAAAGCCAGTGGAATCCTGAGCTTTTTGCCGGCCTTCAGCATCCGTTCAGCGGATCTTTCGCGCCGTTGGCCTTGAAAGCCGCCAGGCGCTCCACGCAGGACGGGCACCGCCCGCACGGTTTCAGATTGCCGCGGTAACAGGACCACGTGCGCGCATAGTTCACGCCCAGCTTAAGCCCGGTGGCAACAACCTCGCCCTTGGAAAAGCCCGTGAAGGGCGCGTGCAGGGCAACCGGGTTGCGCCGGTTGAGTTTCAAAACACGGTTCATGTCCCTGACAAATTCCGCGGAGCAATCCCAGTAGCCGTAGTAGTCCTGCTTCTGCGCCGCATAAAAAACCCTGCCGGCCCTGAGCGCCTCGGCGTGGGCGCAGGCCAGCGCCAGCAGGATCATGTTGCGGTTGGGCACGTAAGTCGGCGGCTGGTCGAGTTCTTCAGGCCTTATGGCCGCATAGTCAGGAACGGGGTTGAAACGGGAGGTAAGCGAAGAGGACCTCCCGATGAAACCCGCGAAGAATGAAAGGTCAACCACCAGGTGTTCCCGCACGGCCAGGTGCCGAACCTGCCAGCGCGCGCACCTGACCTCGCGGTCGAAGTGCTTCTGGCCGTAATTGAAGGTCAGCGCATAAATGGCGCGGCATCCCAGCTTTTTCCTTACAAAATGCAGGAGCGTCGTCGAATCGAGCCCGCCGCTCAGGAGAACCACGGCTTTTGTGATTTTGCGGCTCATTTTCCGCGCACGGCTCCCGGCCAGATGATATTGTGCAACTGCAGGTTGATGCGGACAGGCAAGCGGTCCTTGAGTATCCAGCGCGCCAGGGTGGGGGGGGCAAGCAAACCGGCCGCGGGGCCCAGGTTCACGGCGCCGCAGCGTTTTGTCAGCCGGTTGGAGGCAATGACCTCCCTGGCCCATTCGTAATCCTCCCGGCCACAGATGACAAACTTGACTTCATCCTTGCGCCCGAGCAACTCGAGGTTGCGCCATTCATTACTTGCGGCCTGCCCGCTTCCGGGAGTCTTGATGTCCATCAATATCCGCACCGCCTTCGGCACCCGGCTGATGTCCAGGCTGCCGTTAGTTTCCAGCAGCGTCATGCCGTGTTTGCACAATGCTGCGAGGAGGCGGAAAGTTGCGCACTGGCAGAGCGGCTCGCCGCCTGTGACCTCTGCCAGGGACAGGCCGCTGCGCCTGAATTCACGCACCAGGGAGGCCACCGTCCTGCGGCGGCCGGGGCGCCAGGCATACTGCGAATCGCAATACCGGCAGCGCAGGTTGCAGCCGGCCAGCCGGATGAAAAAGCAAGGCCGCCCGGCAAAAGTTGTCTCACCCTGGATCGAGCTGAATGTTTCGCAAACCTGGATGGTTTTTGTCATCAGCGTCGGCTGTAGCAGGCAAAAGTGCCCGGGCTCTCGCTGACGCGCACGCTGTGGAGGCGGCAGCCGCCGCATTTCAGGCGGGGGTAAAGCTCGTTGAAGATGTGCCGGGCGATGTTCTCGGCGGTCGGG
>JBAYWJ010000077.1:0-12788 GCA_041674125.1 Kiritimatiellia bacterium | reverse complement strand
TTCGGCGCCACATGCGCAGTCTTCAACGTCTGCCCTCCAAGATTAAGCGTTTCTTTGATCATCCCAAAGTCGCCTATGCAAAAGTCGCTTGAATGTCATAACTTTAATTGCCGGGGTAATAGTATGAATTATTACTTCATTCTTAATGACCAACGCGGGCAATGCCCGCAACCCATATCAAGAACAACCACGGAGAAATATGAGGCACGGAGATAGAACCAGAGGAGATTTTTTTCATCCCGATGGAATCGGGATGAAAAAAATGCCTTGTGTTGGAGAAATACGGGGAGACAGATTATTGTTCCATTCTTGCTCCAATGGTAAATCGTGTTTTAAATTGTTTTTGCCATCCGGTAAAAACAATTTAAAACGCCTCTTCTTGTTCAAACCTCCGTGTCTCAGCGACCTCCGTGGTGAATCTTTTCTTGTTTATTTTAGCTGTTCCGAACGTTTCAGGTACTAAAATCATAAGAAGCCTATATTTAAATTATGCAAACAGAATACAGGCCCAAGAAAGTATTACCGGTGTCTGATCCGGTGCTCGCGAGCGGCGCGCCCATTTCGCGGCGCGAGGCGATGCGCCGCGGCCTTTTTATCACAGCCGGATTCCTGCTCGCGGACCGGCTGACTCTCAAAACGTTTGCGGCCGGAGCGCCGGCGGCCGCCGTACCGTCCGTGGCCAAAGCCAAGGCAGTCATCCAGATCTTTCTCTGGGGCGGCATGTCACACACGGATACCTGGGACCCCAAGCCGGACTCGGGCTATGACTACACCGGCCAGTTCAAGGGAACCATCCCGACCAACGTCAACGGCATCACAATCAGCGATTTGTTCCCGCTGCTGGCCAGGCAGGCCGACAAGTATTCCCTTATCCGCAGCATGACTCACCGCAACAACGGCCACGAAACCGCAGCCTACCTGATGCAGACCGGGCACCTGCCCGGCGAGCAGCTTTCATACCCGAGCATCGGCGCGGTGTTCGCCATGCTGAAGGGCTATGACGCCGGCTACAAGGGGCTTATCCCGCCTTACGTGGTGCTGACGCAGTCGCAGGGCAGGTTTTCCGAATCGGGATTTTTAAGCTCGCGCTACAAACCCTTCGCCACCGGCGGCGACCCGAATGCCGCCCGCTTCGAGGTGGAAGGCGTTGTCGCCCAGGGTATCAGCGACGAGCGCCAGAAAGCCCGGCGCGATTTCCTGCACGGCCTCAACACGATGGGTAAAGCCCTGCCGGACAACCCGCAGATTGCGGAGGCGGCGGACGCGGAGAAACAGGCCTATGACCTTATCCTCGGCGAGGGCAAGGACGTGTTCGATCTTTCAAAGGAAAAGCCGGAACTGCGCGACCGCTACGGGCGCCACACATTCGGGCAGGACTGCCTCGTCGCGCGGCGTCTGGTGGAAGCCGGCGTGCCCTACATCACCATAAATTATCCGGGCGGGTGGGACACTCATTCCAATCATTTCCAGACCATGCGCCGCCAGTGTCCCCAGCTTGACCAGGGCCTGGCGATATTGCTCCAGGACCTCTCCGACCGCGGCCTGCTGGATAGCACGGCGGTGTGGTGCTGCGGCGAGTTCGGCCGGACCCCGAAGGTCGACTGGCAGCCTCCCTGGAACGGCGGGCGCGGCCATTACGGCAACGTCTTTACCGTCCTGGTGGCGGGGGGCGGGTTCAAGGGCGGGTGCATCGTCGGGGCCTCGGACGATAAAGGCGAAGAGGTCAAGGAGCGGCCGGTTTACCCTATTGACCTCCTCGGCAGCATCTACGAGCTGGCCGGCATAAACCCCGATACCCGCATGCCCCACCCGCTCGGGCTCGAAGCGCACGTTCTGGCGCCAAATGAGAAAGGCGCAAAGTCGGCCGGGCGCCTGAAGGAAATAATGTGAATTAATGCAACGATCATGAACTACATTCAACGCTGTATGATTATCGGACTGCTCGCCATCCTGGCCGCGGGCGCCTCCGCCCAGAAGCAGCCTTATATCGGCTACGTCTATCCCGCCGGCGGCCAGCGGGGCGCAACTTTCCAGGTCACGCTCGGCGGCCAGGACCTGGATGGCGCGAGCGGCGCGTTTGTATCCGGCGGGGGCATAAAGGCCCGGCTGGTGGAATACAACAAGTACCTTGGCAACCAGGAAGTCACCCTGCTCAACGAGCAGATGCGCGAGCTTAGAACCATCCCAGAGAAAGAGCGCAGCGCGTCCGTGAATGACCTGATCGCAAAGCTCGAGAAACTGATCGGAGACCGCCCGGACCGGCCGGCCAACGCTTCCATCGCCAACCTCGCCGTCTTGGAGATAGCCATCAGCCCCGACGCGGAGATCGGCGACCGGGAAATAAGGCTCCTGACCCAGCGCGGCATTTCAAACCCGCTCGTGTTCAACATCGGGCAAATTTCCGAAATCACGGCCCTGCCCCTGCCGACAAGCCCCCAGCAGGTTCTCGGCCGGGAGGAAGAAGTCATCCGCAAAAAAAAGCGCGGTAAGAAAAACGAGCCCCGCGGCGATATGATGATGTCCGGCATGATGACCATGGAAGGCTCGGGCTCCCCGGGCGCCCTGGATGACAAGGAAGTGCGGGTCAACATACCCTGCACCGTCAACGGCCAGATTTATTCCGGCACGATTGACAGGTTCCGCTTCGAGGCGCGCAAGGGCCAGCGCCTGGTGATCAGCGTCCAGGCGCGCAGCCTGATACCCTACCTGGCGGACGCCGTTCCGGGCTGGTTCCAGCCGGTAATCGCGCTCTACAACGCGAAGGGCAAGGAAGCGGCTTACCAGGATGATTTCCGCTTCAAGCCCGACCCGGTCATCCTGTTTGAAGTTCCCGAGGACGGGGAATACATGCTGGCGGTCTTCGACTCAATCTACCGCGGTCGCGAGGATTTCATTTACCGCGCCACCATCGGGGAAATGCCTTTCGTGACCGGCATTTTCCCCCTGGGCGGCCGGATCGGCTCACCCTGCCCCGTAAAACTAAGCGGCTGGAACCTGGCTGAAACCAATTTGACCCCGGACATAAAAGCCGCAGCGCCCGGCATATACCAGGTCGCCGCGCGCGGCAAGGATGGCTTCATATCCAACCCCATGCCATATGCGCTCGACACCCTGCCGGAATACATGGAGGTTTCTGCCGGCAGCGCGCCCGAAAGCGCCCAGAAACTGGATTTGCCGGTCATAGTCAACGGGCACCTTGACAAGCCGGGCCGGCCGGATGTTTTCCGGTTCGAGGGCCACGCCGGCGAGGAAATCGTGGCGGAGGTCACCGCCCGCCGGCTGGATTCGCCGCTGGACTCCACCCTCAAGCTGGCCGACGCCGCCGGACGCTGCCTGGCTTTCAACGACGACCGCGAGGACGTCGGCTCTGGCCTGAACACCCACCATGCCGATTCCTACCTGCGCGCCACACTGCCTTCGAACGGAACCTATTTTATCACGCTGGCCGAAGCACAGCAGAAGGGCGGCATGGAATATTCCTACCGCCTGCGCGTCAGCGCCCCGCGGCCCGATTTCGCCCTGCGCGTTGTTCCTTCCAGCGTGAACATCAGGAGCAACGGCTCGGCCCAGGTCACGATCCATGCCATCCGGCACGACGGGTTCAAGGGCAACATCAGGATCGCCCTGCTGAACGAGACAAACGCGTTCGAGATAAAATGGGGGGAGCTCAAAGGCACCCAGCAGGTCACCAGGGTGAACATCAAAACCAGCTTGCCATCGACCAGCGCGCCGGTGAAACTGATTGTCGCCGGCGAGGCAAAGATCGGCGGGGAAAAAATAGTCCGCGAGGCCGTCCCGGCCGAGGACCGCATGCAGGCCTTCCTCTGGCGGCACCTGGTGCCCGCCCGGGAGCTGGCTGCCTGTGTTTTTGTCCCCCCGCCGCAGCCGCGCAAGTTCGAACCTCCAAAGACAAACGCCCCGCCGGTGTCTGCGGAACATCTAAAATCCGCGGAAGCAGCCGGGCGGCTGCTGTCTAAATAACAATCACTCCGACAGAGCGGCGTGGCTACAAAAATACCGCCCTCGTGAATGTCCGCAGTTTGGATATTTGCTGGTTACATCAGGGCGAGACTTCGCATTCGGCAGCCTTGCGGTCGTAGAACTCCTTCGTCAGCAATCCGCGGTCGTAGAGCTCCTTGAGCTCCCTCAGGCGCTGGGCGACCTGCTCCCGCGTGAACTTGGGTTTCACAGAGGCCATGACCGCCTGGACCTCTTCGGCGGAGAGCGCGTGGTTGAAAATCATCAGGTCGTCAATCATGCCGCCAAATGATGTCTTTACATCCTGCGCCGGATCGCCGGACCGGTTCATGCCGATCACAAGGTCGTTGGTGCCGGCCGGGATTTCTCCGCGCCGGGCAACGACCTTTTTTTGGAGCTCTCCGTCCACGTAAAGCTTCATGCTTTCGCCGTCACAGGTCGCCGCGCCATGGTGCCATGCCCCATCCGCCACCGGTCTATCGCCCAGGCAAAGGCTGCCGCCGACCGCGCAAAATAATTTGCCTGCCTCAGGTTCCCCGGCGATGCCCAGTGTAAAGCCGCCCTCCCCGCCCTTGTCCAGGATAAGCCGCTCCTGCGCGTTTGTGGTCTTGAACCAGACCGCGAAGGTCGCCTGGGTCGGGTTCAGGTAACCGGCGTTGGCCACCTTCAGCCAGCTGTTGGTCGCCATGAACTCGCACCCGCCGCCCTGCTTGCCGTAGGGGGTCCATTTCGCCCTGAAAACGCGGGCGTTGCCGTGCCCGGAGCGGTCAACCACCGTGCCGCCATCCATCTGGTCGAAATTAAGGTGCAGTAAAAGTCCCTGCGGGAAATCGGCGGCCAAAACGCGCGCGGCGGGTAAACATGAGCCGAATAATCCTGCCGTGCAAAGGGCTGCCATCAATTTGCATATTGAATCCTTCATGGCTTATCCTTCCCATTCCGGCTTACGCCGGCCTTCATGTTCCAAGCAGACCTAATCATACCAGACCGGCTGCCACGCGGTCAACCTGGCCCCGCTCAATTTTTTCATGGAGCCGGGCCAGCTCCCCGCTGACCTCCACAGGATAGGCCTGCGCCATCGTAAGCTCGTAAAAATCGGTGAAGAGCTCCTGATTATCGTTCATAATGCTTTACAAGCATGTTTGCATATAAAATCCACAATGGGCGCGGGATCATCGAGGCCGTGCGGGTGATGCCCCACCCCCCGCTTGCGGATGAGCTCGATCAGGCCCCCCAGCCTCCGGTAGCGCCTGGTAACCACAGCCGTGTTCTCCATGTACGGGACCGATTCATCGGCGTCGCCATACACGTGCAGCAGCGGCACTTTAGCCGCGGCCAGCGGCGCAAGGTTGTCAACCGGGTTCTTATCGTAAGCCAGGGCCTCTCTTTCCGACTTGAAATGATAAAGCTCGATCAGCCTGGCCCAGTCCGCGGGGCTGCCTTTTGACCGGCCGCGGCCGCCGGGCCAGCTTTTGAAATCGCAGACCGGCGCATCGGCATAAATGCAGGCCACCCGGCTGGGATTCCTGGCCGCCCAGTTGTAAACATACAGCCCGCCGCGGCTCAAGCCCTCCAGGGCGGCCTTTTTTGCAAACCCGCGCTTGCGAATCAATTCCTGGTATAAAATGTCCCACTGGGCCATCGCGTCGGGACAGCCGAAATTATTGGTAATCTCAAAAAATACCAGGTGGAACCCCTTCGCCAGCAAAGCCAGGTCCGTTTCCGGGCGGTGGTCGAAAAACTCCGCCCGCCAGATCCAGGGCTTGCCGGCGGCGGCGCGCTGCGGGCTGACGATGAAAACCCTGTTACCGTTCAGGATGTAATCGCGGCGGATAAACCCGTGATAGGTACTTTTGCGGATTGATTTCATATTATGGCAAACTAACAAATATCGCGGCCACTTTCCTATTGTAGTTGCGCTGTCCGCGTCCGCCATAGCTCCTTGAGCAACAGTGGATCTGCATGGGCATTCAGGATCGCGGCGACAGAGCGCCGCGGCTACAGATTTTTTTGTAGCCGCCCCGCTCAGTCGGGGCGTCTTTTCGCGGCGAACCTTCGTCTTTGCTCAAGGCAGGCAGAGCGCCGCGGCTACAGGTTCTAATCAACGCTCACCCGGTAACTGTAACAGTCGGATGTGAAATCGCTCCAGTCCAGCCGGGGCTGCTCGGGAAGCGTCACGACGATTTCGCCGCTCAGGCGGTCCTCGTAAAACCCGAAATTGGTATAGCGCCTGCGCTCCTCCCTGCAGTCCGGCGGCCTGGTGTCGATCACCGCCACGGAATCCCTGGCCAGGCATCCGCGTTCGGGAACCAGCTCGGCGATGCAGAGCGGGTAGCGCGGCTGGGAGGTGTAGGTCGGCTCGCTGAGAATATTCCCGATCCAGTAAAATTTGCCGTTGCGCGAGGACCGGATTATGCCCGCGAATGATGACGGGCTCCAGACGGGATTTCCATTCTCGTAAGCCAGCGGTTTCGGATGGCTGAAGGTCCGGCCGCCGTCATCGGATATGACCCAGTATTTAAGGCTCGGGAATTTTTTTGTTTCGCGGTCGCCGCAGCAGCGCAGCGACATGAATATCCTGCCGTCATCCAGCACGGCCGGCATGGCCTCGCAGCAGCCCTGGCTGGACTCATCCGGCCGCATGGAAATGTATTCGGAAAATTCCCAGTCCAGGCCGCTCAGGTCCGGCTTCCAGCGCGCGCGGACCAGTAAACACTGGAACCGCTTGCCGTCCTGCAGGTTGACGGTCATGCCGCTGACAAGGGTGCCGTCCTTGAGCTTATGGAAGTGCACCAGGTCGCCGCCGCCGCCGGTCTTGCCGTAAAAAAGCCCAGGCCCCCAGTGCGCCGCGTCATATGCCGCGCCGGAGTGGATCATCTGCCTGGGCTCGTCCCAGGTCCGGCCGCCGTCGCGCGAAAGGGAATAAAACATGCGGCGCGTGTCGCCATCCACGCCCTCATCGGAAAATCTTTCGCGGCGGCCGGCCTGGGCCAGCAGGACGTCGTAAACCAGGAACATGGAAAGCGTGATGCCAAGGTCGGGGTCATGGTAATACTGGGGGGTAAACCGCCTGTCAGGACCGACCAGCGTGGCCGGTGACTGGACCCAGGGCTCGCCGTCGCGCGCCCAGGTGCGCCCGTTATCAAGCGAGCGCCGCCGGTAAATCAGGGGGGCGTAATAGCGCGGTCCCACACCCGGCACTTCGCCGCGCGCCTCGTGCCGCACCGCCTCGATGAGCTCCGCGCCCTCGCGGCCGATGTAAGTCTGGTGCTGGGCGTAGACCGCATGGTGCGGCGGGGCCTCTAAATACAATGTCTTTGTTACTTTGAACATTGTATCCGGGAGGTAAGACTTTTCTGTGTTTTCATACACCATTACAACCGGCTGTTCAATCTGATCGTGCGCCGGAACGCGCAAAGAACCTGCGCACAAAAAGCAGATAAACAAGAGCAATTAGAAACCAGGCCCCGCAGAGGGCGGCTATCGTGGACATCTGCGGAAGGGCGCATTGCTGCATTATTTCCAGCTGCTGGGCCGGGATATCCATGCGCTCGTATAATTCCAGCAGGCTCACCCGGGAAAATGTAATCACCGCCGAAGCCCCGAAAGCCGCCGCCAGGAAAGCCGCGCACCACCACGCCCTGATATCCAGGCGATAGGCGCCCCAGGCCGCGTAAGCCAGCAGCAGCACCGCGCCCAGGGCCACAAAAGCTCCGGAGGTCCCTTCCAGTATGACCCCGAAGAACGGCATGGCCCAATTGTAGAATCCCATGGCCGGCATGCAGATGGCCCAGAATGCGCACATCAGGCTCAAAGCCAGCACCGGCAGGGGGCACTTGTCGGTCCAGCGCGGAGAAGGGTCACGCTTCTCGCAGGTCGCCTTGACATGCCTGCTGCCGTAGAAAAGGATGAACACGCCGGGGATAAGCACATACGCAACCGCCATGAAACCTATTGTAAACCACTTGATTAAGGCGGCTACCTGCGGCGGAACCTGCCCGCTTTTACCCATCTGGCTGTAAATGTCAGGCATGAATGCCAGCATGTAAACCAATCCCATCAGCCCGCTCACGAGCCATATCCAGGATACAACCAGCATGAGCGCCCGCGCCCATCTCCGGGCCAGGATGGAGCCGATGCCCATCCAGATGAACCAGGCCCCCATGGTGATATAAACCAAAATGCCGGGAATCATTATGGCGGCACTCGTTTGCGGCGCGGAGCCGCGGGCGGCAAAAGCCGACACCAGCGCGCCGAGCGCCATCAGGAAAACCATCCCCAGGCAGATGATGCCCAGCACCATCTCCAGTATCCCGAACACCATGAGCCCCGTCTTCCGGTCTTTGTAACCAGGCATTCCCGCCGCAATTTCTTCGCTGGCCATGTTGCATCTCCTCTTTATGATTATCTTGCTGTGCTATCAGCAGCCCGCCTGGACGCAGGGCACAAGCCCCCTGTCGTTCCTGAAGGCCGCCTTGAAGGGATGGCACCGGAGCTTCTTCAGGCCCGGCACGCACTGGGGGCCGCACCCGCAGACGTAGTCCGCCGCGGTGCAGCCCAGGCTTTCCTTCATCGCGGCCCACATCCTGAAATTCTCGGTCGAGAGCGACACGGGGATTGCCCGGTCGTATTTCCTGATCTCGGCCAGGTAATGGTCATAGACCTTTTTGCGCATTTCATGGGGAAAGGGCCGCGAGCGCGTTCCGGCCATCTCGGCCTGGGATTTTTCCGCGGCCTGCACGAACTCCGGATCCAATAGCCCCATGTCCAGCATCCCTGTCATCTCGGGATAGGAGTTCCACATGAACATGCATAGGCTGATGACGTCAGGCCTGGTTTTTTCAAAAAGCAGCTTGACGGCATACGCGGCGTCATCGCGCCAGGCCTTCACCGGGACGATAGGCTTGAACTTGTAGCGGATTTGGTACCCGGCTTCCTGCGCGACGCGCGCGGCTTCCACGCGCTGTTCGGTCGTGCCGGTATTGGGTTCAACCAGCGTGCTCTGGGTGGGGCCGGATAGGCTCCAGACGATGATGGTGTTCCCGTTGTGCCTGAGGTTGCGCATCCACTCCGTGTTCCAGGTCTTGGTGTGGATGATCAGGTAGCGGTCCTTCAATGTGCCGAAAAACTCGATCAGCGGTCCCAGCACGCCCAGCTCCGGCTCGAGGCAGGGCGGGTCGGCGTCGTCATCAAGCAGGTAGGTGGTCTGCCAGGGATGCCTTTCAATCAGGCCGCGCAGGTGGCGGCAGTAATCCTCGACGTTGACCATGGCCACCAGCAGCCCCCCCAGGCTGCAGTAGGTGCACCTGTGCAGGCACCCGGCCTGCATGTGGATCCGCCAGCACGGGCGGCAGACCTTGTCGTCCTTGTGCTTGTCAGTTTCCAGGTTGGAGTCGAACCAGATGAAGGCCCCGGTGCCGAGGAGGCTGTTCGGAGCCCATTCCAGGCCGCATGCCTCAAGGGCCTTTCGGCGCTCGCCGAGATCGGCTTCGCCGTCGAAGCGGAAGGTGTTGAAGAGCAACATGGGATCGTTGACCGGGCTGCGGCCGAACATGATCCCGCGCCCGGCCAGGAGGCCTTTCTCCCGGATCATCCCGGGCAGGTCGGCGTCGGAATATGTGATTATCTTCCGCGGCTCCTTCAGCGCCGCGGCCACTTTTTCCACGCGCGCGCGGTAAGCCGGATTAACCATGACCGATTCATGCGCGTAAACTTCGGGCGGACGCACATCGTACACGGCTGACCTCCTTTCGTTAACGGCATTCTGCCAGACCGGGCGCCATTATCAACGCAAATATATTCCGCGCGCCATGGCAGGCAAAATTAATTTTTATCAAAACGGTTGAATGAATAGTGGTCGCACAATTCTTTTTGTTTTCGAAAAAAAGGTCCATTAATTGTGCGATGCAAAAACAAGGCATTCACCAGTCACGCTTCCTGTAATCTTCCCTGTCATACTTGCCGTCCTTATTGATGTCATGATGGGTGCCGTCTAATTTCAAGAAGATGTCGATTTCATGCTTCGGCGCTTTTATCTTTTTTAATACATCCTGCTGGTGCTTCAGGCATTTCTTCTCTGCTTCCACGCCAGTCCAGATATCGGCGGGCACGCGCCCGGGATGCTTTTCTTTGTATTCATGATAAAGTTTTGAATGAAAAGAGTCGTGGGCAATAGAGCCGGCGCACCAAGTGACAGAATGGAAAGCGGTGTGATCAGACATCTCATAGGTGGGAGGATTTTTGTAGGCCCACATTCCACTTTTATCGCCTTGCACGATTCTGCCAACAAACTTAATCACAATAGCGTATGCTTCGGGGGCATCCTTGTTTAACAGGGCCAGAGCTTGAATGACCTGCTCTTTAAACCTGGCCGATCCTGCAATCTCCAAATCAGACCCGAAAGCGCTGCAGGCGAGCGGCCATACCAGTAAATTCAGAAGTACTCTGCAAGCCCATTTATTCCTTTTCATGAGCATTATTTTATTAGCGGTCCAGGCCTTCAGGCTGCCTGCTCGTGCTGTTAAGCATAGTACCACATGCGCATATCTTCAGCAAATCTTCAATATACACTGTTGCCCCGTTTCAACCCGCAAGAGCTGCCGTGATGCCGTCGTTAGCGCAGAAAATGAGTCCGCTCCCAATTCAATATTGCGGACTGGAAGATATAGGATAGTATATCAGGCTGACTCAAGGCCGCTTTCAACAATCACCATGAAAGGACCCGCCAAATGAACCATAAAAAAACCAGCTGGCAGGCCAAATGGATCTGGCCGGCCGGGCTTGGCGATACGCCCAACACCTATGTCCTGTTCCGCAAGAAATTCCGCTGCCGGCCGGCCGCAAAGTCCAAGGCCGTGCTCCGGCTCACGGCCGGGCATTTTTACCGGGCCTACATCAACGGCAAATTCATCGGGCGCGGTCCGGACCGCAGCTATTTCCGTGAAAAAATCTTTCATTCATACGACGTCACCCCCTTCCTTAAAAGCGGCGAAAACGTCATCGCGGTCCAGGTTCATTTCCTCGGCCACAGCGACCTCTCGATCATGGAGCGCCATGCGGCCGGGCCGGCCGGGCTGCTCGCCCAGCTGGAAATGGGCGGCAAGTCGGCTGTCAAAACAGATGCTTCCTGGAAATCTTTCCAAAACCCGGCCTACTCCCCGCATACCAGGCCCCCGATGTTCCACCGCGAGTGGATGGAGGATTATTATCCTGACTTGGAACCAAAGGGCTGGAACGCCCCCGCATTTGACGACTCATCCTGGAAAAACAGATCTGTAATCGCCCCGGCCGAGGGCGGCCCATGGACAAAACTGGTTCTGAAGGAGACGGCCGAGATGACCGCCGAGCCGGTTGCTCCGGAAAATATTTACATCGAGCGGCCGCAATACAACAGCGGCGAAGAGCCGGAATACGACCAGACCACCTTTTACAACGCTCTCTTGCCCAAGCCGCACAAATGGCCGGGCCCCCTGCGGGTCTGGAACCACAGCCGGAAAAAGCACAGCCTGCTCCTTGACCTGGGCCGCACCATGGCCGGCTTCCCGCGCCTGGTCATTTCTAAGTGCAACGGAGGCAAAATAGAAATATTTTACGGCGACACTCTCTCCCTCACGCACTGGGACACGATCAACCTGGGCAAGGAACCCATGACATGGACGCCCTTCACCACGCGCGGCGGGCGCTATTTCCGCCTGGACATCAGCGGGGCTTACGAGGGCGTGAGCATTGACTCCATCCGCTGGATCCGGACCAACTACCCCGTGCGGAAACGCGGGCATTTCCGCTGCTCCGATGAGACGCTCAACGCCATCTGGGAAATGTGCGCGTGTTCGGCTGAAACCTGCGGCATGGAGCACTTCGTGGACTGCGTCGGCCGCGAGCAGGTGCTCTGGATGATGGACTTCCGCTTCCAGGCGCCGCAGCATTTTTACTATTTCGGCGACGCCGCCCTGGCGCTCAAGTGCTTCCGGCAATTCGCGGCGTTGCAGCTCGCGAACGGCCACATCCTCGGTTACGGCCCGAGCGCGCGCGACAAATCCGACCTGCTCCGCGATTACCGCCAGGGCCGGGCGCGGATTTACGACTGGTTCGGGTTCAACTTTTATTACGTCCTCGCCGTCTGGGAACATTTCCAGCACACGGGCGATAAAAATTTCCTCAGGGAGTTTTACCCTGTCTGCCGGCGCGGCCTGGACTATTACCGCGCGGCCGAAAAGGGCGGCTTTGTTCATCCCGGCGAAATAAAGGGCAAGTCTTTCGTGGACTGGGGCTACCAGGGCTTCGTCAAGGATGAAAAGGCGGTCTACAGCTTTACCCAGGCATTGTATCACGGCGCCCTGGAAGCCTTCCGCAACATCTGCGCCGCAACCGGCCGCAAGGCGGAAGAAGCACAGGTGGCGGCACGCGCGCGGCTCCTGCGGGAAAAATTCTTAAGGACATTCGTGGATGCCAAGACCGGCGCGATCGCCGATTGCGTCATCGGTTCCCGGCACATCATGAAAAAAACACCGCACCCCTACTTTGCGGCGGCCCGATTCCTGGATGACATTCCGCCCAAAGCGCTGAAGGTCTGGCTGGACGCGATCAGCGACCGCCGGCTCCACGCATCCTGCTCCGGGTTCGGCAACACGCTGGCGGCCGAGGCGCTCATGCGGCACGGCAAATACGCCGAGGCTGTCCGCCTTATTTCCAATTACTGGGGCGCGATGGTCAAGGCAGGACTGCCGCAAACGCCGGAATATTTCGACCCGCGCAGCCCGAATCGCTGGACCCCGGGCACCTCGGTCTGCCATTCCTACGCTTCCCTGGCG
>JBAYWJ010000076.1:0-12840 GCA_041674125.1 Kiritimatiellia bacterium | reverse complement strand
TGAGAAAGGCTACACCGTGCAAGTCGCCGAAGACGCCGTCGGATCCCGGAAAAACTCCGACAAGCTCAATGCCCTTAAGCGGATGCAGGCGGCCGGAATCGGGATCACGTGCGTCGAAAGCGCGGTTTTCGAGCTGCTTGAAACCTCCGCCTGCCCGGAATTCAAGCAGATTTTGCCATTGATAAAATGAACCAGCGCGTCAACCCTCTCGCCAATATCCGCGTGGTCCTCTGCCGGCCGATTTACGGCGGCAACGTAGGCTCGATCTGCCGTGTGATGGCCAACATGGGCCTTGCCGACCTGGTACTTGTTAGCCCGGTGAAAATCGACTGGCAAGACGCGCAGAAAATGGCCTGCGCGGCCCAGGAAATACTCGCCGCGCGGCGCGAGACCTCCTCGCTCGAGGAGGCGCTGGCGGACTGCGTCCTGGTGGCCGGCACGACCGCCCGGATGGGCCTCTACCGCCAGCACTCCGCCTCGCCCCGCGAAACCGCCCCGCTGGTCCTGGAAGCGGCCGCCAGGGGCAAGGCGGCCCTGCTCTTCGGCCCCGAAGACAACGGCCTCGACAACACCGAGCTGGCCCTGTGCAACCGCCTGATCCAGATCCCCTCCACCGGCGAATACCGCTCCCTTAACATATCGCACGCAGTCATGATCTGCGCCTACGAAATATTCCTGGCCTCCGGCGTCTTTGAGGCCGTGGGCGAAAAATCGCCCCAGGCCGACACGCGCACCAAGGAGCAGATGTTCAAAATGTGGGAAAAGGCGCTCCTGGAGATTGGGTTCATGGGGCCCGACAAGGCCCAGCACATGATGCTGGGAGTGCGCCGGATATTCGCGCGCGGAGCGTTCTCCGCTGATGACGTCCGCATCCTTATGGGCATTGCGCGGCAGGCATCCTGGTGTGCAGGGCAATCCGCCGGCAAGGCCGAAAAGGAATAGCGCGCCCGCAATCGCGCCTTGCCAGGCGGCGGCGCGCGGGCTATAATCACGGCGAAACAATGAAACCACGCATTGGAATTTTCGGCGGCACATTCAACCCGGTGCACACCGGCCACCTCATCATGGCCCAGGACGCCCTGGAGGTTTTTGACCTGGCGCGCGTGCTTTTCGTGCCATGCTATCTGCCGCCCCACAAGGACGCTTCCCGGGTGGCAAGCGCCGCCCACCGCGCCGCCATGCTCGGCAAGGCCATCGAGGACAACCCCGGCTTTGAAATGTGCGACGCGGAAATCCGCACGGGCGGCACAAATTATTCGATCGACACCATCCGCCGCCTCCGCGGCCTCCACCCGGGCGCGGAACTCTTTTTCATCATCGGCTCGGACAGCCGCATGGAGCTGCACCAGTGGAAGGAGATCGGAACCTTGCTCAAGCTCTGCCGCTTTGTCACGTTCATCCGGCCGGGCTTTGATCCCGGCCACTCCGCGCCCAAAGCGCTCAAGCTTGCGCCCGGCGCCCGGCGCAAGCTGATGCAGGGCGTGGTCACGCTGCACCAGGTAAACATTTCCTCCACCGACATCCGGCACCGCATCGCCGAAGGATTGAGCATCCGCTACCTGGTCCCGGCCGCGGTTGAAATGTACATTGCGGAACACAACCTGTATAAAACATAAGGCGCTGACCGGCAGGCGCCGGACAAGGATAAAAACATGATGAACAGCTCGAACGCCGAAAATACCGAACCGGCCGCGGCCCGGCAAGTGCGGCTGGCAGCCGGGGTGATGGACGCCAGGAAGGGATTCGACCTCGCCGCCTACAACGTAAGCGGCATTTCAAGCGTGACCGATTTTTACCTGGTCTGCTCGGCCATGAACGCCCCCCACCTCAAGGCCCTTTCCAATGATGTACGCCAGGCGCTCAAGGGCAGCGGGATAAACTGCTGGCGTTTTTCGGGCAGCCAGGAAAGCGGCTGGATGATTGCCGATTACGTGGATTTCATAATCCACTTCTTCAAAAAGGATGTCCGCGCTTATTACCGGGTTGACGAACTCTGGCAAGGCGTGCCGAAACTCGACTTAAATCTCCAGCCCTGATCCTGCAGCCAGCCTTAACCCGCATTTCTCACAGTCTGATTTCGGCTGTGAGAAATCCGGGTTAAGACTTACGATCGCAAAGCGGCGGCGGATGCTGCAACCCGGCCGCACAGGTAAAGCGCCCAGCCCCGGAGCACCATGCAGGCCTGCAACAGCTGCGCCCCCAGCACCCCGGCGAACTGCATTATTGACACCGGCAGGATGGCCACGATCAGCAGGCCGATGGCCAGCAGGTTCATGAAGCATATGAGGGAGTAGGAAATATTTTCCCGTACAATTCGATATCGCTCTGGCGGGTTGCCAGGACCGACACGGTGAAAAACAAGTGAAACCCGAGGGTGAAACCCACCGCCGCCAGGAAGGCCAGGTGGTATTTATCCAGGTCGAAAAAAATCGAGAGAAGCGCATGAAAGCAGACCACGAGCACCGCGTAAAACGGAAAAAAATATGGCGCGAGCGCCACGAAAGCGTTGCTTTCCGTGAGCCTGACGCTGCCGCCGTTCCTCGAGACGCGCATGCCGAGGATGGCTGCCCCGAACAGATGCCCCCACAGGGCATGGGTGAGCTCGTGCGCCAAAACGTAGCTTTTGACCGGCGCGGGCAGGAAAGCAAATACCGCGATCCATAACACCAGCCCGATGCCTGTTCCCAGCCAGAACACCTCTCCGCCCGCGCCCGTCCCTGCGGCAAGCATGGCATATACGGC
This sequence comes from Kiritimatiellia bacterium, assembly GCA_041674125.1. Classification (GTDB taxonomy): domain Bacteria; phylum Verrucomicrobiota; class Kiritimatiellia; order JAAZAB01; family JAAZAB01; genus JAQUQV01. The sequence continues at coordinate 10,098 of JBAYWJ010000076.1, read as the reverse complement.
CCGGGCGGCGGCAAAGCAGCAGGGCCAGAGAAGCAGCCCAAGCAATACCCTGAAGTATTTCAGCATGTTCCGCCCTGCAAGAACTTTTTTCAAGAGAGATTGCCGTCAGATGGCCGGATTCTGCCGGAAATACCGCAGATTGCCAGCATAAATTTCGCACTGCAATTTGCTTGCCTGCCGGGTGTTTTTTTATATTCTTCCTTCCGATCATATCAATAAAAAAGCGGGAGGGCGTAATCCATGAAGAAGGGCAAAATCAGGCTGATATTTTTCTCGATCCTGGCCGCCTGGGTAATAACCGCATGCGCTGCGCCGATCCGGTCGGAAACCTTTGCCCTGAACGGCCCGAAAGTCGTGCTCAAGGCCGCCAGGAACGACGGGCGCCTGGTCCGCATCCCTCCGCCGGAGGCCCTCGGCGGCCGGCAGGCGGCGGCTTCCTTCACCATCCGCTATCTCAATGCCGGCGAAGTCAACGGCTTCGGCGACACCTGCATCGGCTGGCCGGAAGAGGCCAAGGCTGCCTTCAGCTACGCCGCGAACATCTGGGGCGGCCTGCTCCAGTCAACCGTCCCGATCAGCATCAACGCCTGCTGGGCAAACCTTACCCCGGCCGACACGCTCGGGCACGGGGGCGCCAGCAAATTTCTGCGGGATTTTTCCGGCGCGCCGGTCGCCTCCACATTTTACCCTGTCAGCCTGGCCAACGCGCTCGCCGCCTCGGACCTGTATCCCTCACAGGAAAAAATTATCATCGCCTACAATGCCCAGCAGCCGTGGTATTTCGGCACCGACGGCAACTGCCCCGCCGGCAAGTATGACTTTGTCAGTGTGATCATGCATGAAATCTGCCACGGCCTCGGTTTCCTCGGTTCATGGAGCTATGAAAACGGCCAGGGCGCGTGGGGCGGCATCGAGAGCACTCCCGGCGTGCCGCTGGCCTATGACCGTTTCATCGCGAACGGCTCGGTCCAGGCCCTGCTCAACACGGCGCTTTTCCCGAATCCTTCCTCCGCACTCGGGGCCCAGCTGACGGGCAACAACCTCTTTTTCTACGGCGCAAACGCTGTTGCCGCCAACGGCGGCACGGCGCCCGCGATTTATGCGCCATCTACCTGGAGCGACGGATCGAGCGCCTGCCACCTTGGCGAAAATTACCGGGCCACCACCAACGGCCTTATGGTTTATTCCCTGGCCGACGGCTATTCGATCCATCATCCCGGCCCCGTCACCCTGGGCCTGCTCAAGGACGTTGGCTGGAGCGCCGGGACGCAGCTGGTGCCGGAGCCTGCCGTCATGGTGAACGGATCAACGAACGACCTTGTCCTGACCACCGCCGATGCGGTCAACGTGTCCATCAGCCTCAACCCGCGCGACAGCTCCGGCGTGAACAAGGACTGGTGGATGATCGCCGTGACCACCGTCGGAATATACTACTTCCAGGCCACGGGAGAATGGCTGCAGGCGGCGGATCTTTCCCAGGTCAGGCCGGCCCACCAGGGCCCGCTTTTCAACCTGCCGGCCACGACCGTGCTGGCCATGCCCGGCCTGCCCCCGGCAGACTATCGGTTTTATTTTGGCGTGGATGCCATGAACGGCGTGATTGATCCCGATGTTGTTTACGCCACTGTCCGGACGCTGGTGCAGTAGAGCACAACCCTTCCGGAATGGAATAGTGCTTGACTTTGGCGCGGTTTGGCGGCATTTTAAGCCGTATTTTGAGCAGCAGCCGGGCCGATCTCAAAGCCCGGCCATTGACACAAGGAGAAAACTGGAATGCCCAATATTCAAAGCGCAGTCAAGCGAATGCGAACCTCCGAAAAGGCGCGCGTCAGGAACACCGCGGTACGCTCGGCCGTAACCACGGCCAGGCGCAAATTCATGGAAATGATTTCCGCCAAGAACAAGGAAAAGATCGGCGAGTGCTACCGCAGCTACTGCTCAATCCTTGACAAGGCCGCCAAGAAAGGCGTGATCATGAAGCAGAAGGCCATCCGGCGCAAACGCCGCGCGGCCGCCATGGTCGCCAAAATGGGCTGAATACATTTTGGATTTTCGATTGCCGGTTTTGTATTTTTATCCCCCCCAGCAGCCCGCAAGAGGCAGCCCGGCGACCCGTCCGGGCTTTTCTGCTTTGGCGATGACACAATGATCAAACATCCGGGATGGGGATGGCCTGGGGTGTGTTGGTACCGCCACCGTTATCCTTCTTGCAAGGCCGGAATGGGCACCCTGGGCACTGCCCCTGGGCTTTCCGGCCCGATTACCAGGCCTCGATCGCCTTTTCCACGATGCGCTTGGCCAGGTCCTCGGCGGCGCGCGGCATGGCCGACTGCTTGGCGGTGACAAGGTTGCCCACGAACGGGAAGGTTGATTCCCCTATCACATCGGCTTCGCAGAGCACTTCGCGGTTTTTGATGCGCGTCAGGGTGAAGTGCGCCGAGAGCGTCAGGCGGTATTCGTTGGGCTTGGTAACGTCGTTGCGGTCGTAGCGCAGCGGGTTGAGCGACACCCCGGTAAGAGTCACCTCAAGGATAACATCGGCCTTTTCGGCGTTGACGACCTTCAGGGTGCCGTCGGTCTGGAGCTCTGCGATCGTAGCCGCGGTGGCGTCGTTTTCCACCAGGGGCTCCCTGGACTTGTTGGAGAAAACCGGCACGTAAATAGTCTTTATGTCCGGAGGCAGGGTGCTGCCGAGGCGGTAACCGGCGCAGCCGGCCAGGGCGAGAAAAGCGGCCAGGGCAAATCCGGCTCCGGTTTTTAAAAAGTTATTCATTGCATTTTCGCCATGCGCTCATCTATCTGCCTGATCCTGGCCCGGGCGGTCTCGGTCCAGCGCGAATCGGGAAACTCGTAAAGCAGGCGCTGGAACCCGAGCCTTGCGCCCGCAAGGCACTTCTTGACTTCGTCCTTGCCGTCCGCGTTGCGGGTGGCGTTCAGGTATACCTGGGCCTGGTCATACAAAAGGGCGGCCGACTCCATTTCCAGCTCCTGCAGCTGGCGGCGCGCCTGGGCGGCCATGTCGCTTTTCGGGTACCATTCCAGGAAGCCCCGGAGCGTCACGATGGCGTTTTCGCGCAGGTCGGCCGCGTTGCGGTGCAGCTTGGCGTAAAGGTAGGTGCACCTGGCCTGGCCGAAAAAGGCCTGTTCCGCCAGGGGCCCAAGCGGGTAGCGCTGGTGGTAGAGCGAATAGGCGTCGATCGCCAGGTCGTATTGCTTTGTTGTTTCGTAAAGGCGCGCGATGCGGAACTGCAGATCGGAGGAGCGCTTCCACTGCAGTCCGTTCTGGATCATTTTTTCGAAAAGCGGGATGGCCTCTTCCGGCGCCTCGTATTTGAACAGGAGAAAATACCGGCGCTTGCCCGCGAGCTTGTCGGCGATATTGTACTGCCTTTCCAGCGCCTCCTGGAACGGGAAAAACCCGGGATAGGTCTCGATCAGGAACTGGTATTCGTTGAAAGCCTCCTCGAGCTTTCCGCGCTGCTCGAGCAGCTGGGCGTAGTTGAGCTGGGCCACCGGGGCCTGGGGCGATTCGGGCCAGGTGTACACCAGGGCGCAGTATTCCTTCATGGCCGCTTTGAACGAGCCGGCGGTCTTGAGGCTGTCGGCGTAGGCCAGCTGGGTCTCCGGGGTTTCGCCCCTGGGATGCATCCGGTTCCACCAGCTCTTCTCGTGCTTGACGCGCTTTTCGGCCTTCCCGGCCTCCTCGGCCGCGTCCGAAACAAAGCTCGCCGCCAAGCTCAGGCAGCATGCCAGACATACAATGGATAAGGTCAGGCGCATTTGAAAAAAAATACTATCTTCAATTCAATGCCAGGTCAACAAATAAGCAATCGTTCAAAGCCGCAGAACGCCCGAGCCTATAAAGAAACCTCCAGCCCGTCATAAGCCAGGCTGATCCCGGCGGGAAGCCCGGCGTTGGTCTGGCGGTGATCGAGGTCGTGGCATATGTGGGTTAAATAAGACTGCCGAGCGCGCAGCCGCTGCAGCGCAGCCACGCTCTCTTCAAGGTTGAAATGGGTCGGATGAGGGCGGCGGCGCAGGGTGTCCAGGATCATCAGGTCCAGTCCCTGCAGGCGGGATAAAGCTGCCTCATCAAGCTCCTGGCAGTCGGGTACATAGCCGATGGCGCGCCCCTCCGCCTCGATCCGGTAGCCGCAGGTCGGGATATCCGCATGCCTGACCATGACCGGCGTGATGCGCATTTCCCCTATCCTGAAGGGACCCGCCACCGCGTTCAGGCTGACGCGCGGGTATGAAAGGCCCGGCTTCTCAGGCCGGTGGATGTAGGGAAACACGCGCGACAGGTCCGCCAGCGTCTCCTTGAGGCCGTAAACCGGGATGACAGACTTCTGGACCTGGTTGAAGCGGCGGATGTCGTCAAAGCCGAGGATGTGGTCAACGTGGGCGTGGGTGAAAAGAACCGCGTCAAGGCGCCTTATTTTGAACGCCAGGACCTGCTCGCGGAAATCGGGGGAGGTGTCTATTATAACCTGCAAGCCGCACGCTTCAATGTACAGACTGGCCCGCCGGCGCCTGTTGCAAGGATCTGACGAAAGGCACACGGGGCAGTCGCAGCCGATGGCCGGAACCCCGATGGAAGTTCCGGTGCCGAGGAAGATGATATTCATTAGAAATTGGATATTGGAAATTAGAAATTTGGGCTTGATACGCTCTCAAAAAAAAACATTCTGTACCCGCCCGGCAGGCTTGCCGAACGAGTCCGGCGCCAATTTCCAATTTCTAATCTCTAATTTACGCCTATTCCGCATCTTCCGGAATCCGCATTCCGTAGAAGGAGCGGTATACGAAGAAGAGGGCCACCACGGCGAACAAGGCGCCGATGGCGGTCTTCAACACCGGCGAATGCATGGTAACCGCAATCTCGACCGCCAGCAGACCGAAGAGCGTTGTAAACTTGATGACCGGGTTCATGGCCACCGAGGAGGTGTCCTTGAAAGGGTCCCCGACGGTGTCGCCGACCACGGTGGCGGCGTGCAAATCGGTCCCCTTCTGGCGCAGGTCGACTTCCACTATTTTCTTGGCGTTGTCCCAGGCGCCACCGGCGTTGGCCATGAAAATGGCCTGGAAGAGGCCGAAGAAGGCGATGGCGATCAGGTAGCCGATGAAGAAGTAGGGATTAAAGAACGGCAGCGCCAGCGCGAAGCAGAACACCACGATGAAGATGTTCCACATGCCCTTCTGGGCGTAAACCGTGCAGATGCGGACAACTTCCTTGCTGTCCTTTTCCGAGGCGGTGGAGGCATCCAGCTTCATGTGCTCCTTGATGTAGACCACGGCGCGGTAGGCGCCGGTCACGACCGCCTGGGCCGAGGCGCCCGTGAACCAGTAAATCACCGACCCGCCCATGATCAGGCCCAGGATGATTTCCGGTTGGACGATGCTGAGCTTGGCAATGACGCCGCCGAACATGTTTTCGAGCAGGATAATGATACCGAAAACCATCGTGGTGGCGCCGACCACCGCCGTGCCGATCAGGACCGGCTTGGCCGTGGCCTTGAAGGTGTTGCCGGCGCCATCGGCCTTCTCGAGCTGGTACTTGGCGTTTTCAAAGTCGGGTTTGAAGCCGAAGTTTTTCTCGATATCCCCGGCAATGCCCGGGCAGCCCTCGATCTGGCTCAGCTCGTAAACCGACTGGGCGTTGTCCGTGACCGGGCCGTAGCTGTCCACGGCGATGGTCACCGGGCCCATGCCGAGGAAGCCGAAGGCCACCAGGCCGAACGCGAAGATCGGCGCGGCAAAAACGAACTTCTCCGGCATGATGGCGATCAGGGCCGGGTTCTGAGAAAAGTAATACGAGACGGCCATCAGCAGCATTATGACCAGCCCCATCCAGAAGGCCGAAAAATTACCGGCCACAAAGCCGGAAAGTATGTTGAGAGAGGCGCCGCCGTGCCGGGAACAGTTGGTCACCTCGCGCACGTGGCGCGAGCTGGTACTGGTGAAGATCTTGGTGAATTCCGGGATGAGAGCTCCGGCAATAGTGCCGCAGCTGATGATTACCGAAAGCACCCACCACAGGTCGGCGTGGAACCCGGTCTGGTGGGCGAGCAGGAAATAGCTGGCGACGAAGGTCACCGCGATTGAAACCGCGGAAGTGATCCAGACCAGGTGGGTCAGGGGCGCTTCGAAATCGAAGTCCTTCTTTCCGCCGAACATGGCCTTGCTGGCGGCTTCGTTCGCAAAGTATGAGACCAGCGAGGTCACGATCATGAGCGCGCGCATGGCGAAGATCCAGATGATGAGCGTGGCGCAGACGGCCGGGCTGGCCGCAAGTGCCAGGGCCAGGAAGGCGATCAGGGCCACGCCGGTGACGCCGTAGGTCTCGAAGCCATCCGCGGTCGGGCCGACCGAGTCGCCGGCGTTGTCGCCGGTGCAGTCGGCAATCACACCGGGGTTCTTGGGATCATCCTCGGGAAGCTTGAAGACGATTTTCATCAGGTCGGAGCCGATATCGGCGATCTTGGTGAAAATGCCGCCGCAGATGCGCAGCACGGAGGCGCCGAGCGATTCGCCGATGGCAAAGCCTATGAAGCAAGGCCCGACCAGTTCCTGCGGCAGGAACATCAGGATGCAGATCATGAAAAACAGCTCGACCGATACCAGCAAGAGGCCCACGCTCATGCCGGAGCGGAGCGGAATGCCGAGCGTCAGGAACGGCAGGCCCCTGAGGGCCGAAAAGGCGGTGCGCGAGTTGGCAACGGTGTTGATGCGTATCCCGAACCAGGCCACCCCGTACGATCCGAGTATGCCGAGGATTGAGCAGAACAGGATGATGAGTACCTTGTTAAAAGTTTCGTGCTGGAGCCCCATGAAGTAATACACCATGCAGGCGGCGATCAGGAGCCAGAGCATGACCAGGAACTTGCCCTGCTGGAAAAGGTAGGTCTTGCAGGTTTCCCAGATGGAGTTGGATACGTCCGCCATGACCTTGTGCACCGGCAGCGCCCTGGTCTGCAGGTACTGCACCAGTCCGAAGGCCGCGCCGACCAGGCAGATAAAGATTCCCAGATACATGAGGGCCGTACCGCTCACCCCTCCCAGCCCTTCAAAACTTACCTGGGTCAGATCCGGCACCTTGATGTCCGCCTCACCTGCAAAACCTGCCATGGCAAGGCCGAAAAAACCGGCCGCAACGAGAAAACACTTGACGCACGCCGCTAACTTGGAATTGAGCATCGCTTTATCCTGTCCTTTCTGTGAGGTTTGCAGCCCTCAGGCTTTTACACAAAACAAACGCCGCTGAAAATATCACAACCGGGCGAATGAGTCAAAATAATTTGAGGGGCCGCGATATTCACCACGCTGAAACCGGGAAGGCCATCTTCACCTTGTGCCTGTCGGGAAGATTGCGCAGGACATCTTGCACCGCGGATGCCTGGCCCGGGATGACCAAATCCGGGTGGAGATCGCAAAGGGGCTGGAGGACAAAGCGGCGCTGGAACCAGCGCGGGTGCGGGATGGTGATTCCTTCCTCATCAACGCGCAGGTCGCCGGCGTAAATGATATCAATATCAATCGGGCGGCGGGAGTTGCGCGCCGCATCTGGAACGCGCCCGATTTCAAGCTCTATACGCCTGAATATGTTCTGCAGGTCCTTCACCGCTGTCTCGCTGGCAACGACAAGAACGGCGTTCAGGAATGGCATGTCCCGGTCCGCCGCGGGAACATCAACCGGCTCGGTCTCATAAACCGGCGACTGGGCGATAAAGGCTGCGTTGCCGGATGCCAGAATGAGCTTTTTGGCAGCCTTGAGGTTTTGAAGGCGGTCGCCGAGATTGGAGCCCAGACTTAAGCCGATTTCCATCTTTCTGATTATTCCCTCAGCCCGAGCACGTCGCGCATGTCGTATAAGCCGGGAGGGCGTTTGGCGATCCATTGCGCCGCGCGCAAGGCGCCGAGCGCGAGGCAGTCGCGGCTGGAGGCCCGGTGGGTCAGCTCAAGACGCTCCCCCTCGGATGCGAAGATCACGGTGTGGTCGCCGACAACATCGCCGGCCCGGACTGCGTGCACGCCGATCTGGCCGGGAGGCCGCGCGCCGATATTGCCCTTGCGCCCGTAGGCTGCGGCTTTGTCCAGATGCACTCCGCGCGCGGCGGCCACTGTCTCGGCCAGGCGCAGGGCCGTCCCGCTGGGCGCATCCTTCTTCTGCGCGTGGTGGGTTTCAATGATTTCAACATCGTAATCGGCCAGAGCCTTCGCGATCCGGCCTATCGCGGCATCCATGATATTCACCCCGAAGCTCATGTTCGGGGCCCACAGCACGGCCGTCCTGGCCGAGGCCTTTTTCAGCGATTCCTTTTCCCCGCTGTTGAGCCCGGTCGTGCCGATCACGACCGGCTTTTTCAATTCCGCCGCCAGCAAGGCGTGCGCGGCGGACGATGAAGGAAAGCTGAAGTCAACCATGACATCCGCCTTTTCAGCCCCGCCGCGGGCATCGGCGGCTATGGGCACGCCGATATCCATGGTGCCGGCCACTAGCCCGGCATCCTTGCCCACCAGCGGGCACTGCTCCGCCTCTATGGCGGCAACGACCTTAATATCCGCCTCAAGGCGCTTTGCGCATCTGATAATGGCCTGCCCCATGCGGCCTCCCGCGCCGAATATTGCGATCTTGATCATTGGCTGTCCTTTATCAACGGATTATTTTCAACGCCTTGAGGCACCCGGCCAGCTCCTGCCTTAATGCCTTGCTCATGGGGCAAAGCGGGAGGCGGTATTCCTCCTCGATCAGCCCCTGCATGGCCATGGCGGCCTTGACCGGGACGGGGTTGGTATCGATAAATATCCCTGTGAAAAGGCGGTAATACTTCCTGTGCATTGCCATGGCCTTGGCCCAGCGACCGGCCAGGGCGGCATGCACCATGTCGGCCACGACCTTCGGCACAATGTTGGAAGCCACGCTTATGACGCCCATGGCGCCAACCGACATCATCGGGATTGTCAGGGGATCATCTCCCGAAAGGATGGATATATCGCATTTGCTCAGAATCTGGCTGACGCGCTGTACGTTGCCGCCGGCTTCCTTCAAGGTCCTGATTTTCGGGTGTTTTGCCAGGCGCGCGACCGTATCGACCGAAATCTCAACCCCGGTGCGGCCGGGAATGTTGTAGAGCACCACCGGCAGGCCAATATCGGCGATTTCCAGGAAATGCCTGGCAAGCCCCTCCTGGCTGGGCTTGTTGTAGTAAGGAGCGACCTGAAGCGTACCGTCCGCGCCCACATCCGCCGCAAAGCGCGTCAATTCAACCGCCTCGCGGGTGGAATTGGCGCCGGTGCCGGCGATGATTTTAATTTTATTCCGGGCAGATTCGACCACCGTCTCGATCACCTTGCGGTGCTCGTCATAATCCAGGGTAGGCGATTCGCCGGTCGTGCCGACCGGGACAATGCCGTCAATGCCGCCCTTTATCTGCATCTCGACCAGGCGGCGCAATTTGCCATAATCCACTTCACCGTCTTTGCTGAAAGGGGTTACGATCGCAGTATAGGCTCCCTTGAACATAAATCTCCTTTAATCCGCCGTTTCAAGAATAGATCCGATGGGCGCAAGTATAGTTGCATGCCCGGGGCGAATCAACGCCAAAATGCGGCAAAGGCGGGAAAGAGTGAAAGCACCGGCGGCAAATGAATCAAGTATCAATTAAACCCAGAGGCAATACAGGGCCGTTAAAATGAAGTGGCTTCAAATCAGATCTGCCACTTAACATCAAGCGCCTGGTGCCTTGAAGCGCTCAGGAGGATGTGCCCGATGAGCTCATCCACCTCGTAGCCCGTCCGGCGCGACTGGCCCCCCTGCTCTCCCCGGGCTATGTTCCCGCAGAAAAACGCCAGCGCTCGGGCGAAGGCCGATTCCGGCGCGTACCGATATTCGACGGCCTGGCCGGAGGCATTGTCGTAATGGACCAGGAGCGAAGCCTTTGAGTCGAAGTTATCCCAGGCCGAGGAAAATATTTCCAGGCGGCCGTTAACGCCGTTGATCTCGATTTTTTCATCCCAGCCGTCGCGCAGGAATCCGATGCGCTTCAGGGGATGCGCCAGCGCCTCGAGAAAGAGGGTTCCGTTGCCGGTCTCCATGAG
>JBAYWJ010000075.1:0-12939 GCA_041674125.1 Kiritimatiellia bacterium | reverse complement strand
TTACGCTTTTTCCAGCCCTAGAGGGTTCCGCGAGAATGGGCCACCAGGCTCGTCGGAGCGGAACTCTCTGGGGCGGCCACTACACTATATGTTGTGGCCTTCATTCTAAACTCCGAAGAACCTCTTTTAATTTATGGATATTGTAACCTTTTGAATATTTCTCGATTTTTTTAATGGCCGTCAATATATCATCCAGATAGAGTCTGTAATCACGCATACACGACCTCTTTCAGAATATTGCGCCTGGCCCTCGGTTTTAAGGCATCTTTGATCACCAGGTCGATCCGGCGACGGAACAACGATTCGAGATAGAATTTAAGCTCCATATAATTATCAAATCGTTTTTCAGCCTTGGCAAACTCAACAAGAATATCTATGTCGCTTCCTGAATTATGTCGTCCGCCGGCATATGATCCGAAAAGACCTATTCTCTTGACCCCGAAGGAATTGATTTCCCTGGCGTTGCTGCGCATTTTTCTGATGATTTTATCCCTGCCTGACATAAATAAACCTATCGTTGTTGGCGCCTATTAAAAACCTTCATTTTTCTGGATTATTCATGTCATATCAGTGTCGTGTTGTCAAGGACTTCAGTTAAACCACTTTGGCTCACAGCCTGCAGACTTCTTTTTCCAATCAGCAGTCTATATTCAATAGATGTGATCCAGGGATATCTACGCGCATCACATCATTCCAGCATTCGGGACAGCCCCTAAATATTTATTCTGCCCTGCTGCCCGGCCGGAGGGAGGGTGGGTGCAAAAGGGCGTTTGAAAAATCGGAATATCAGAAAGACTGGATTCCCGCTTGCGCGGGAATGACAAGGTGCGGCGGACGGCCAGGGGGTGATCCGGCATGCCGGACTGATTCGGATCTTGCACTTCACGCTGGAAGTATTTGGACCTGCTTTTTGTAAAAAATAAAGTATTTGAAAAAACTATATGTTTTTTTATCCGGTTATAGAGTATTATATCATCCGTTGATTGCGATGTGTTTGCGCCGGGGGCCTAGGTTAAACAATCCCATGCCACATTCATGTAATAATCGGGGGCGCGCCCCCAATCGGAATACGGCGCTGGAATACCGGCGCCGCGTCTGCGCGGCCATGAACTTCATCAGCCAGAATCTTGGAAGGCCGCTTTCATTAAAAGAGATTGCCGGCCGGGCCTTTTTTTCCATGTTTCATTTCCACCGGATATTTAAAGCCGTAGCGGGAGAAACTGTTTCCGATTTCACGCGAAGGCTTCGGCTTGAGACGGCCGCAAACTGGCTTGTCACCAACGACGACGCTATCACCGGCATTGCTATGGATTGCGGCTTCTCCAGCTCGCAGAACTTAGCCAAGGCTTTTAAACGCCATTTTGGGATGAGCCCGTCGGCCTATCGCAAGCGCAAGAATGGAAACAACAATAGCAAGAAAGAAAACGCATTATCCCTGCGGGCCTGCTACGATATTAACAATCGATGCGCCCGTTATTTTGAAAAAAAAGAGAGAAAGAAGATAATGGCGGAAGTCAAGGAAATGCCGGAGTTTAATGTGGCCTATGTGCGCACAATGGGTGCCTATGGCAATGAGCCCTGTGCCGAGGCGTTTCGAGCTCTGGCCCAATGGGCCCGGCCGCGGGGTTATCTGGCCACGGGCAAAATGATGAGCGTTTATTGGGACAACCCCGAGGTGACAGCGCCCGAAAATTGCCGCGCTGACGCCTGCCTGAGCGTTCCGGCTGGAACAGCGCCCGACCGGCGGGTGGGGCTGCAGGCTATAAGCGGCGGCCCGTATCTTGCGTGTTATTTCGCGGTTAAGCCCAGCGGCTTCGTCGCGGCGTGGGAAGATGCGTTTGCCTGGCTTGTCGCGCGCGGCTATGAATGCGCCGACTTGCCTTGTTATGAATTATATCGCAACTACCCCGCAAATCATTCTAAAAATAAATGGAAGATCGAGATTTACATTCCGCTGAAACGAAAATAAACGATAAATTGAAACACGAACCAAGCATGAAAAGGAGAACAGATATGAAAGCGAGACTCATGTTCCATTCAGCGAGTTTCAGCGCGCTTCTCGCGCTATGGCTGGCCGCGGTCAACACCGGCGCCGGCGCCGTTTTTGTGGACGGGGACTACAATGCGGACGGCCTGGCTGATTTGGCCTTTTACGATGAAGCGACGGGGCTGTGGAACATTTCCAACCTGGCGGGCGTTCCGGTGGCCGTCGATGTGCTCTGGGGCGGACCCGGACTGCTGCCGGTGAGCGGTGATTACGATGGCGACGGCATTTGGGACCTGGCGGTGTATTCTACGCAAACGGGCAAGTGGTTTATTAAGACTGTGGCCGGCGCATGGTTGCTGCTGGACCAGCTCTGGGGAGCACCGGGCATGGTTCCAGTTTCCGGCGATTATGATGGCGACGGCATTTGGGACCTGGTCGTATTCGATCCGCCGGCGGGCTGCTGGTACATGCGGACCATGGCCGGCAATTGCATCCAGGGCGAGTTCATGGCCGGCGCGGGCCTTACGCCTGTTCCGGGGGACTATGACGGCGACGCTCATTCGGACCTGGCCGTGTATGATGAGGCAACGGGCCAGTGGTCAATATTGGTATCGGGTATGGGGCTGGTCTGGTTCCAGCACTGGGGGGCACCGGGATTAAAGCCCGTACGCGGCGATTACGATGGCGACGGCGTTGCGGACTTGGCGGTGCGCTCCAGCGCGGACGGCATGTGGCATGTGTATTCTCTGAAGCAAAGCAAAATCCTGGCGGCTAATGTGGCGTTCGGCCGGGCCGATTTTTCGGCGGTGGCCGCTGACTTCGACGGGGATTTTCGGGCCGATCCGCTGACTTATGACAAATCCACCCGGGCGTGGTCAGTCAGCCTGTCGCACTCAGGATATGCTGCAGCCGCCGGAGGCGGGCGGGGCGTTGCTGCCGCCCTCCAGGCGGCGGGGGCCAACCCCGCCGGGAGCTGTATGGCGTTGACCTATGCGCCCGCCAGCACTAACTTGGGACAATCAGGCCTGCTGGCGTTTGTTGGCGATTTCGACGGCAATGACCTGGATGAGATCGGGGTTTATCAGCCCGGCAGCGGCCGGTGGTACCTCATCAATCATTACGATGGAATACTGGCGGATTATGAATTAGGCGGGCCGACCATGGTTCCCGTGCTGGGCGATTACGACGGCGACGGGAAGACCGATTTGGCCGTCTATGATTGCGCCTCTGCCTTTTGGGCCGTCATCATGAGTTCCGGCAGAGACCTGGTGGGGCAGTTTGGCAACGCCACCTCTGTGCCTGTGCCGGGCGATTACGACGGCGACGGCCTTACGGATGTTGCCGTTTATCAGCCCGAAACCGGAGTCTGGCAGGCGTTTTTAAGCGCGACGGAGTCGGTGGCAAGCTACAGTTGGGGGCTGCCGGGCGGCGAACCGGTGCCGGCTGATTATGACGGCGACGGCCGGACCGACCTGGCGGTTTTTGTGCCTGGCCAGGCGCAATGGCATGTTCTCAAGAGCGGAGGGGGAATTATTGCGCAGACTTTTGGCTGGGAGGGATGCGAGCCCATACCCGCCGATTTCGACGAGGACGGCCAAGCGGATATGGCCGTGTATTGGGCGGCGGGCGGCAAATGGCTGGTCCATTCCAGCGCAAGCGACTTCACGTGGAGCGGAACGTGGCGCAATCCTCCCGGCGTTTCGGCGCCGGCACAGGCCCAGGCTTTCAGCGCGCGCTTCGGCGTAGGCACTGATCGCCGCCTCTGCGTATTGGATACGCCGACCGGGAGCATGCTGGCGGAGCCGGTTTCCCCGGCGCTTCTTTCCTGCCTGGGCAAGTCGCTCTTGCCGATCCAGGACCTCAAGTCTCTGCTTGACGCTCATCCTGCGGCGGTCCGGGGCGCCCCCAGGCCCAAGGTGGTCGGCGAGATAATAGAAATCATCCTGTCAATCGGCGAGTCCATCATCGAGGATTTCGAGCAGGCCGAACGGGACGCCCAAATCGAGGAAATGAACGCCAAGCTTGATACGATTTCCTCCAATGTCCTGGAAAACTCCAGGCAATTGAACAACCTGATGAGCCAGCTCGCGATGACCAGGGCCCAGCTGGAATCGTCGATCTGGCAAGCCGAACTTTCCAGGGCCATCAAGGAGCTTCATAATACCCATCAAGAATTGAAAACGTTCGACAAGCCATCCTATAACCGCTTGCGGTCGCTTCCCGAGACGCGCAAGCTGAAAGTGACGCAATACCGCGAAAATTACGGCAAGCGCGACATCCTCGGCAAGCTGAGCGATATGCACACGCACATCGTCGGCGAGGGCCAGACCGCCATTCCCAGCTCGCTGGAGTTGTGGAAGGAGGTTCTGGTCGCCAAAATCAAGGGCGGGCAGAAGGTGATGCTGGCCTATAAATCGCTGGAAGCATTCTTCACGGAGCTCCTGGGATACCAGGTGGAAGGCTTGCAGGTTTATGGCCATCACGTGTTGTATACCAACGCCGTGATCGCCGCGCCGCTGTATGAGGAATATATCCAGGAAACCTTCCTGCCGCGCATCGCCCAGCAAACGGAGGTCTTCCTGAATTGCGTGGATGCCCTGGCCGCCGCCAGCCTTGACCTGAATACGGAAGTCGCGGCCCTGCCGCAAATCGGGCTTCCGGAAGGCGTGGCCGAAATGTATCAGGCCGCGGATTTTCTGGCGGCCTCGGTCAGCACCGGCCGGACATGGGGCCTGGCTGCGCATGTAATCGGTGAGCCGGAAAACGTGCAGGCGTATGCGGACCACAATCAGTTTGGATATTACAGCGCGCAGGAGACGCCGGCGGATGCTCGCCTCTTGCCCGTTGAAACGGTGCGGAACCTGGACGGTCTCCGCAAGAGCAGTTACCTTTCCTGGAGCTGGTGGACGAACGGGGCGTTCTGCGGCTACAACAAATTCAAGACCGAAAACCGGATTGCGGTGACCCGGGGTGCCATCACCAATCTGGCCCTGGGTAATTATGTGGTTTGTGCGCCCTGGGGCAACAATGCGCAAGGGCGCCAGGCGGCGGCTGAGATAAAAAATTACGACAGCCAGATGCAACCGCTGGCCCCGGATGCAACCAACGGGTACCGCTTCGGCAGCGTTACGCTTTATGTGCGCAGCCAGCCGGCGCTGATGGAGGGGGAAAAGACGCAGACGGATAATTTCCTAATGACCGGAGATTGCTTCTCGTTTATCAAGGAAATAAATCCAGCGCGCGGTTCAGCCGCTGTCCGGGTAAAAACGGATGCTGTCAAGAACACGCCGTGGTTCTGGCTCGAGCCCGCTGCCAGCGATCAGGCCTCCCTGGTCCTGCCCGTATGCAACGGCAATGCGGCCGCTACCAAGGTCAAATTTTCCACGGAAGCCGATGTGGATTTGACCCTTTCCAACGATTCGATATCGGGAAAATTTTCGGCATCATGCCCCATCAACCACGGATACGGGCGGATGGGAATCGAATGCGGCAGCTGGTGGTGGGGTTCATATTGCCGGGTGGAAGGCCTCAGTCTTACCGGGCGCGTGTCAGAAAGCCAGCAATTTGAAGCGACGGTGCCCGCCGGCGGCCCGTTCAACCTGAAGCTTATGGCTTTCCAGCGGACGGTCTGGTACGGGAGCATGACCTGGTATGCCTGCGGCACTTGGAACGAAACCAAGCTGACTGTGAAAAATCTGGGGGTGGAATGAGTTCGATTCCTGCAAAGGGAAAAGAAGTCAGCTCTTAAGAAGCCGTTGAAAAAATTCTTTGGCTCAGACAGAAGCTTAACTGCCGGGCACTACGGGGCCTGTTCGAGGCTCTCGTTTATGAGAGCTTATCCGGGAGAGTTTGAGAAGAAAGAGCAGGCGCTAAAAGAGACACGATTTAATTTAATCGCACGGAGATTGTAATGACGATAGCTATAAAAAATCTTGCCCTCATTATTTTAACTGTATTATTAATCAGCATAAACGGTTTGGCTCAAGAAACCAACCAGCCGAATGGAGGCAAAGCAGCAATGGACAATAAAACATCCCTGGGAGCAGAAATTGACTTGATGACGCCAGTCTGGATTATCGGCTCTTACGATAAAGCCGGTAAAGCCAATATGATGACGGCTGCCTGGGTCGGAGTATGCTGCTCCAAGCCACCCTGCGTTACTATTTCGCTCAGGAAGGCAACCTATACCTATCACAACATCATGGAGCAAAAAGCCTTTACCGTAAATATCCCGTCCAGGAATTACATCAAAGAGGCTGATTATTTTGGCGTAGTATCAGGCAAGGATGTGGACAAACTTGCCGCCACAGGATTAACTGCTATCAAAGGCGAGAAAGTTGACGCCCCGTATCTTAAAGAGTTTCCGATCAACATTGAATGCAAACTGGTCAATACCCTTGAAGTTGGATTACATACTATGTTCGTCGGGGAAATCATGGACGTAAAAGTTGACAAGACGGTGGGAACCAAGGAAGCCTTGCTGAACATGCTGATATTTGATGCTAAAAACCGAAATTATTATGGCTTGGGAGAAAATGTTGGGAAGGCGTTTTCTATTGGGAAGGAAATAACCAATAGTCAGACAAACAAGATAAAATAGCCCCATCCCCACGCCCGGAGAACTCTTCCCCCGTAAGGAATCCCTTTTTTCTGCCCTGGTATATGGGGGTATCTATCAATGACCTGTCAGTTTTTCTAACCCTATGCCCCCAGTAGAATAAGGGACGCGTCTCAAGGGCCTGTTGCCCAAATACAGATAATGACAAAAACCGGGGTCAACGACCCCGGCTACAGTAATAAATGCCCAATAATTCTTCTGTAGCCGGTCCACGCCTTTGGCGTGGAGGCCGGAATTGATTTGGGCAACATGCCCTCAATAAATAAGAAATGTCCATCCAGAATAGCCCTTAAAAATTAAATTCTCATTCTGCCCTGCTGCTGCCCGGCCGGAGGGAGGGCAGGCCCCCCTGCGCGAGTCAGCTACGGTGGGGCAGGTGGCTGATTTTAGACTTGCCTTTGTAAGGAAAACTAGTCATATATCCTTACAAAAAGGGATGATATAAACTATGTTTAATATTGAAAATAAGATGCTTAGGCGTATCCGCGCCCGCCGGCATGGTTGGTGCTTTACTCCAGGTGATTTTGCCGACTTTGGCAGTAAATCTGCCTTATGGACGGCATTGCACCGCCTGACCAGGAAGGGAACCATCCGCCGGTTAGCGCAAGGTCTTTATGATTTTCCCAGGACTCATGCGGAATTAGGGATACTTTCGCCCGATCCTGAGGTGGTAATGCAGGCTTTGGCCAGGGAAAGAAAAATCCGCGTCCAGTCAACCGGCTCTTATGCGGCCAACCAGCTGGGGCTGTCGGAACAGGTGCCGGCGCGGATTGTTTTTCTGACTGATGGGGCGCCGCGCCGGATTAGAATCGGCAAGCAGGAGATTGTCTTGCGGCGGACGACGCCTCGAAATATGGCGACGGCCGGAAGAATCAGCGGAACGGTCATTCAGGCGCTGAGGTATATCGGCAAGGACCGGATCACGTCCGCGCACCGCCAAATTCTCATGCGGCGATTGAGCGCATCTGATAAACAACAAATTTACAAAGACCGGTTGTATGCGCCGGAGTGGATACGCAGGTTAATTGAGGAAGTTGCCGGGGAGGGATCATAGTATGCTTGACTTCGCACGGCGAACGCCTGAAAATCTCCGGGACATTTTCCTTCAAGCGGGAATACAGCGCAGCATTGGTCCGCACATCATTGAAAAAGATTTCTGGGTCTGCTGGTTGTTGCGGCTGATTTTTGCCGATCCGGTTCTCGGCGGCCGCCTGGTGTTCAAGGGCGGCACATCATTATCAAAGGTTTTTGGCGTCATACAGCGGTTTTCTGAGGATATTGATCTTTCGGTTGACCCGGATTGGCTTGGGTTCGGTGGTGATTTGCGTCTGGAAGTCTCCGCCAGCCGTTCGCAATTTGAGAAGCGCGCCAGGGAGCTCGAAGACGCCTGCATTGCGGCGGTTCGCGACCGGTTCCTGCCGGCCTTGAAACGCCATGTCGCCGCAAATCTGCCTGGTCTTCCTGAATCAGCGCTGACTTTTGAGGTGGATGAAGCTACTCATTCGCCGGTGCTGTTGTTCGCTTATCCGCGCGAGGTGCAGACAGGTTCGTTGCGTCCGCAGGTGAAGCTGGAATTCGGATCGCTTTATGACCAGCGGCCAACCGGCGCGCATTCGATAAGGTCGCTGGCGGCTGAAGTTTTCCCGGCGCTTTTTCGCGAGCCATCATGCCGGGTGGTGGCGCTTGAAGCGGAGCGGACCTTCTGGGAAAAGGCCACGCTTTTGCACGCTGAGTACCACCGGCCGGGGGGAAAAGCTTTGCCGGTTGGCATTGCGCGGCATTATTATGACCTGTATTGCCTTGGTATGAACGCTATCGGCGAGCGGGCTCAGGCTGATATAAAATTGCTGGACCGGGTGCGTGTCCATAAACAGACTTATTTCCGCTCCGGCTGGGCGCATTACGAGACCGCGGTTCCCGGCGGTTTTCACCTCCTGCCATCCGCCGAACGGCAAGCTGAGATCGAGCGCGATTACCGGGGCATGGCGGACATGTTCATGGCGCCGCCGCCAAAGTTTGATACAATCATGGCGCAGTTGAAGATCATGGAGAGCCGGATCAATGGCGCGTAAGAAACAACCCGAATTGACATTCTAGGACCATATCCGGACTTCCTCGTCCGGGCGCATAAATATGGTGTGTTTGAACAAGCCGACATTACCGATACGAACATTTCATTGCCGATAACACGCAAAAAAAATGATCGGCTTTATTAAAAAGTATTTGCTCAAAAAACAGGCCGGCCGGGATGAGGAATATAAGGCCGCCGTTCATTACGCCTATTGGCATTACAAGGGGGATGAGCTGGATAGTTTTCTGAAAATTCTCGATTCGCTCTATGACAAGGAAAACGTAAGTCGCACCAATACCAGGCCGGGAAAGCAGGGCGGGCCAGGGTGTTTGTGCAAGATTAAGGCTATAGATCATTCAGGTTTCATTCAGGTTCACCCAAAATCATGATCATCTTATTTTGTCCGTTGTTGTTATAATCTCGTACACCAATTACTAAACAGTATACGGCAAATTTATCCTTCTTCGCCAGAAAGCCCTGTGGCTCTTGACCGCCCGCCTTCGCGTAGCCCGCTTCGGTGGGCGAAGGAAGGTCGTAGCCACTTGGGCGAAGTAGGTTGCCACAGGCCTTGGCTTCCGCCGTCGTCCTTTGGGTTCACCCTGTCCGATGACATGGACGGATTAAGCAAATCCTGGCGTGTCAATTTCAAATAAATCCAGGTATCACGTCTCAATGAAAGCCATAAGACGGCTCGGCAGGGACGCCACGCCCTGCCACAACGCTCGAATCATAATCGGGGACTCATAATCGGGGACGCGTCTCAATTTTCAGGAATTGGGATAAGGGATGATTACGGCAGAGGATAATATGTTCCGCGCCCTTGGCCCTTGTGCCGGATCAGGCCTTTAGCCTCCACCCCTTGCAGCAGCCGGTAGGCGGTAGTGCCTGATACTTGCAGCTCTTCGGCCACGCTCTTTTAAGCTTCATACCGGTCGTCTGTGATGCTGGAAATGTATTCGAGCGCGTAGAAGGTTATTTTGATGCCCGTAACCAGCATAAATGCCAGGAAAGCCATGCCGAAGGCATCCGGGTCTGAGCCGAAGTCGATCGGCACATACCGGAAAAAGAACACAGCAAATGCGACATTAACAATACCTTCGATAAAACGATGCGCGATATATTGAGGCAGGTATATAATGGTATGCCCGATCCAGGTCATGTAGTCCGCAAATATTCCGCCTACCAGGGCCGCATCCAGCAGTTTTTCGGCGTCAACATCATTGAGCGTAAACGCCGCGGCAAACGTGCCGTAAATCATCGTCCTGATTGTGGAAACAAGTGTTTGCGGTGATATGATCCGTGGCAATTTCATGAATCCGCCGTCGTTTTCAGGCTAATTGAGCCGGGCTGGAACAAGCTTCGCCAACATGTTTCATGATTTATATATCATGCCTGCTGAGAAATCAACGGCATCTTTAGGGCGTGTTGCCCAAATAAATTATTTGTTGGGCATGGACTTTCGGCCCTTCCTTGGAAAGTGCATCATGACTGTCCCTTTTTTATCCGTTGCTGTTATAATCTCGTATACCATTTACTAAACAGTATATGGCATATTTGCCTTGTCCAATAACAGGGACGGAGCAAAGGGGGGGGCACAAGGCCTGGTAATAAACTGCAAGGGCAGGGGAAAAACCATTAAATATCAAAACCGGTTCAATGCCTTGCAATCGTGATTACTCAAGCAGCTTATGCATCAGGCCGGGAATCTGGCTCTGCCAGGTCAGCTGGTCGTTGAAATCCTTCCGCTCGCTGGCCAGCCAGGCCAGGATCTGGCAGGCGTCATAGGCGGTCTGGGCTGGCGGGTAACAGCCGGGCACCGGTTTCCCCTGTTCAAGGGGCAGCCCGGTTGCCCGTGGTCCGCGGATCGGAACGGGTAAAATCGCGTCATGGCCCGATCGGGCGATGTAGTTGGCCCGCGCAGCCGCCTTGATGCCCCACTTTTTCTTAAGCGGACCTTCAATCCAGGGCGTCCACCTTTCCGGCCTGATCGCAGTCCGTTTCCACTGCTCAAACTGCTTCCGGTCGCGCAGGGAATAGTCCAGGCCCCGGGCAAGCACGCGCCGGATGCCGGGGAAACGCGCGTCGCCGGAATGGCGCAGCTTGAGATCCAGGCGCGTGACGCCCACGATCAGCCCGTTGCTGCATACCAGGCGATACCATCCCATCAGCGCGCGGAAGCGGCTGCTGCCGTCCACGCTGTTCCAGCAGATCAGCCGCAGGCGCGTGGCGTTCTGGCCGCCATGGTCAAAGTCATGGCAGGCAGGCATAAAGAGGGAGAGCTTCATGCTTTCGCCGTAGCGCGTCAGCTCCAGTTCCGCGTCAATTTCTTTTTCCGCTATCCCCAGTGCCTTAACGGCCGCGAGGGCTTCTTCCGCGACGAGGCGGTGCGGGAAAAGGGAGTAGTATTTTGACACCAGCCCCACCGGCACAAAATCAAGATCGTCCCCGATCGGCCTGCGGATAATTACGTCAAACTTTTCGTTAAGGCGCGTGGAGTCCTTGCCCTGCTGCAGCAGCCCGAGCGTGCTGCGCTCGAAATCCGGTATGTGCCCCCGGATTTCGGCCGCGCGGCCCCGGAAGAGCTGCAGGTCATCATTTTGCCCTGTTGCGCCGGCCCGGGCCCGGTCTGAGATGAAATAGCTCATGGTGTGTTCCTTTAATAAGCTCATGCCTGCTTTTCGCCGGCATCGGCGATCACGCGCAGCAGCTCCCGGTCCGGGGCGTTTCCCAGGCGGCGGATCAGCCGGCCGAAAAGGCGCGGGCGGCGGGTTATTAAGTCCCGCAGCTCCCTGGAAACCTTCCCGGCGAGCGCAAGCAGGACATCGGGATCCTCCTGCAATACCCCGGCCAGCCGGATTATTTTAGGCTCGGATGGGAGGACCAGACCGTGTTCGACCTTAGACATGAAGGAAGGTTGAACCTTGAGGGCCAGGGCCACCTGCCGGAGGGTGTACTTGCTGCTGTGCCTTAACAGTTCCAGCCGCTTGCTTTTTACATATTTACCGAAATTTAAGTCCATGTTCATCTCCCGCGGCTGTTGCCGATTTAGGTCTTAACTGCATGATTATTAACGTCCAACCGTCTTTTCCGGGGCCTTTTCAGCCCAAGCCCCATCCTTTTTGTATACAGTTTACTAAACAGTATACAAAAGTCAACACTTTTTTTAATAAAAAAGCACCTCTTGGGATGCGCCTGCGCAAGGCTTCGGCGCAACTGGAGCCGCGGGTGCAATTCCCGGCCGGACTCCCTGGTCGGCGCCCGGGCAAGGCGGGCAGGCTGGCGAAGGTGAATAAAAAATCACGCCGCCCCGTGCCGGAGCTGCGCGTCTCTTTACCGTTTCTGTCTAAGCCGCCGGTAATACTCATGCTGGTTGGTCCTGGCCAGGATGGCAGCCAGCAAGTGCAGCTCGTTTATGTTGAACACGTGCAGCTGACCTTTGGGATTATCAAAGATAAAATACCGGAGATATCCATCCGGGCTAAACAAAACATCAAAGTTCCCCCACTTGTGGGGCTCCTCAAGGTCCTTATCTTCTATGTCCACCAGGAAGCCGTCGGTAAACATCAGGTGGAAAGTCCCGCCATGTTGAAAGGCAATCACGGTCCCGGCCCGGTCCACGTGCCAGATGTGCGTCAGGGAGGGTGACAGGGCAATCCAGGTAGTATCGCGGCAGTTGCTTAACAATATCTGCCCCATCTGCCATCCCACATACCAGCCGCTTTTTCCGTATCCCAGGGGCATGCGCAGGTACAGGTTGTGCGCCAGCCCGTCGAACTCGGCGACTCTGCCCGTCTGTTTGTTGCCGGACTTGACGGCGTGGGTGCCGGCAGGAATACATTTAAAGAATTTCATTTTGCCCGTTAAACGATATGCTTGCCCATTCTTAATATAGCACGGCTGTCAAGCTTTTTGAAGGGGGGGGCGCCCGACTGCGGCGCGCCCGAGCGCAAGCAGGCCCGCCAGACGGGGGACGCTTCAGGCTGCTGATCGGGGATGCGTCTCAAGGGGGGTGTTGCTCAAACCAGAGTAAACCAAAAAACGTGGGTCATCCTGTTTCGTTGCTTTGCATAAAACTTCGCAGGACAAGTCGCCCCCGGCTACAGCACAATAACCCGCATATTTCCTCTGCAGCTGGCTCCCGCCGGACTCTACCATTGAGCGTTCGGATACAGCCGGCGGACCAGGGGCAGGATCGAGGCGCGAATCCATTGGCGACCGGCATGTTGTTTGAGTTGTTTCTCGCGGCGCATGGCGGCCGCCCGA
>JBAYWJ010000074.1:0-12942 GCA_041674125.1 Kiritimatiellia bacterium | reverse complement strand
GCATTTTGCCTGCCGCGAATTTCAGGACAGGGCGGTAATAGCATGTAAATAGCAGTGGATGTAATTCCGTTCTTTGATATAAATTGATTTCAAAGAGAAAAATAGCAGGAGATAAAATGCTGGAAAAAGAAAAGACACTTGAATGGTTCTGCGGCGCGCGGTTCGGCCTGTTTGTGCACTTCGGCCTTTACAGCATGCTCGGGCGGGGCGAATGGGCAATGAACAGGGAGGGCATATTGCCGGATAAATACCGCAAGCTGGCGGACCGGTTCAATCCGAGCAAATTCGATGCCGATGCCATCTGCGCCCTCGCGGTCGAAGCCGGGATGAAATACATCGTTTTCACCACGATGCACCATGACGGATTCCGCCTCTATGACACCGCCTTGAGCGATTTCTGCTCAACCAGGACCGCGGCCAGGAGGGATTTCACCGCGGAAATCATGGCGGCGGCCAGGAAGCATGGATTGAAAATCGGGCTCTATCACAGCCTGAATAACTGGTTTGACCAGCCCGATGCCGTGGATGCGCTTGAAGACAAGGGTAAATACAAAATTTTCATGGACAATACCTTGAACCGCATAAGGGAGCTCCTGGAAAAATACGGCCCGGTGGAAATATTATGGTATGACGGCGGCTGGCCTTTCAACGCCAAGGGCTGGCAGGCGGACAGGATGAACAAAATGGTCAATTCAATCCAGCCTCAGATCATTTTCCCGGGCCGCAATGGGCTCCCCAATGACTTCGGCACCCCGGAAGGCCATGTCACCGCGCCGGTCCCATGGCGCCCCTGGGAGGCATGCATGACCATGAACGAAAGCTGGGGGTTCAATAAATGGGACTCGAACTGGAAATCGGTCAAGACAATCATCAGGATGCTGACCACGGTTGCCAACGGACAGGGCAACCTGCTGCTCAACATCGGGCCGGCCGGCGATGGCAGCATCCCGCGCGAATCGGTCCGAATCCTCAAGCGGATCGGCAGATGGATGAAAATCAACTCCGAGGCGATTGCCAACACCGACCGGTTTAATTACGACATGTACGTGCGCGGGGAGCATCGCAGCGAGTGGAGCCACCAGGGGGTTTTTACGGCTTCCGGAAAAAATCTTTACCTGCTTTCAATAAAATGGCCGGGTGCGGAATACGCCGTGGCCGGCCTTGAAACGCGGGTGAAATCCGTCTCCATCCTGGGAGGCGGAAAAAAATACAAATTTACGCAGCAAAACAATGTTTTCAAGGTCACCGGCTTGCCGGAAACTCCGCCGGACGACGAATGCACTGTTCTCAAAATTGAATGCGCCGCACCACCGGTGCTCTATCGCACCGGCGGCATGCGCGTGCCGCGCGTCCCCCATCCCCACTATGACCCCTGGAAATCCGACATACAGAACTGAATTTAACGCATGAAGCGCGTCAATCATAAGCCCGGACCGAACAGATCGTTTGTTGACCAGTGGCCTTTTGTAACCGCCTTGCGGCAACCGGTGAAACGCGCCTTCCGCTATTGCCGCCGCCGGGCGCGGCCGGACGAGGCCGATTTATCCGGCGGCGTCAGGCTGGGTATTGAATTCAAATCCGCCCTGCTGGAAACGGCCTATTGCGACCTGGAAACTTTTTTAAGGGAGGCGCGTATTCCCGGGGACGGCTGTTACCCGGTCGTCTGCAGGGAAGAGAAGACATCCTGCTTCGAGGAATACATCATTGATATAAACCGGGACGGGTGCCTGGTCCGGGCGGGCGACACGGAAGGCATGCGCCGCGCAATTTTCGCGCTGGAGGAAATGCTGCTTGCATCCGACGGCCCGTTCCTGCCGCTGGGCCGCATCCGCAAAAAGCCCTGGCTCAAAAACCGGATTTCGCGCTGCTATTTCGGGCCAATCAAGAGGCCGCCTTTTAACCGCGACGAACTGATGGATGATGTTGACTATTATCCCGATGAATACCTGAACCGCCTGGCGCACGAGGGCATAAACGGACTCTGGCTCACCGTAGAGTGGCGCGACCTTTGCAAAACATCCATTACCAAAATGCCCCCGGACGCGCCGCGACGCCTGGCCAAGCTCAGGCGCACCGTGGAAAAGTGCGCCCGCTACGGCATCAAAACCTGGATATTCCACATAGAGCCGGTTGCGTGGAAGAATGACGACCCGCTTTTGAAAAAACATCCGGAGCTTGGCGGGGCGGAGCAGGGCGGCGAAAGGTTTTTTTGCCCCTCGAGCGGGCTGGCGCAAAGATATATCCGCGAATCGGTAAATCATATTTTCAAATCCGTTCCCGGCCTGGGCGGGATCATCAATATAACCCATGGCGAGCGCACGACCACCTGCCTGAGCGCAGCCGGCTCATGGCAGGATAATAAAATCGAGTGCGCCCGCTGTTCAAAAATCCCAAAATGGCGGATCATATACAGCACCCTTGCCGCCATGCGGGACGGGATGAAATCGGCCGCCCCGGATGCGGAATTAATCGCCTGGTTTTACATGCCCAACGCACGTTATCCCGCCCGATGGGTCCATGATGTTGCCGCGCACATGCCTCGCGGCGTGATTTTCCAGTATAATTTTGAATCCAATCTCAGGATCAGGCAATCGGGTAAAATCATGGCCGGAGGGGATTACTGGCTTTCCGGAGTCGGTCCCGCTGCAAATTTCAGGCGCCTGGCAAAAACCGCCGCCTCAGCCGGAGCGGAAGTTTCGGCCAAGCTGCAGGTTTGCTGTTCTCATGAAGTCGCCACGGTTCCCTTCGTTCCCGTTCCGGGCATACTCTATCGCAAATACAAGCAGCTGCATGCCCTGGGCGGAAAGCATGCCATGCAATGCTGGTATTTCGGCAATTATCCCGGCCTGATGCACCGGGCATCCGGCGCACTCGCGTTTGAAAACTTTCAAGGTGCCGAGAACCAGTTCCTGCTTGCATTGGCACGCCCGGATTGGGGCGCCGCGGCCGGGAAAGCGGCCGAAGCCTGGCGGTGGTTTTCGGACGCATACGTTAATTACCCGCTCGATAACATGATGCAGTATTATGGCCCGATGCACAGCGGAGCCGCGTGGCCGCTTTGCCTGAAGTTCAGAAACATTCCGCTTGCTCCCACGTGGCTGCATAATTTCCCGCCCAGCGGCGATGCAATCGGCGAGTGCCTGAGCCAGCACAACCTGGAAGGGGCAATTGCGTTGACCGCCAGCATCTGCCGGAAATGGGCAAAGGGGCTCAAGATCATGCAAAGACTTGCCGCATCCTTCAAGGACAACCCTGAAAGGATGGCCGATATCCGCCTTGCCGAGGCGCTCGGACTTCACTTCGGATGCGCCCGGAATATCATGGAGTTTTATTTGTTACGCCGCCGCCTGTTCGAGGGACGAGGCGTTCCTGGTGCATTACTCGACCGGATGGAGAAGATTCTCGTTTCCGAAATATCGATCCGTTCGCGTCTTGCCCGGCTTTGCAGTCTCGATGGACGCCTTGGGTTCCACCCGGAGGCGGAAGCTTACCAGTACACCCGCAAAAATATAATGGCATGCGTTCGGGGAATTAAATCACTTCTCAGTCGCGATATTCCCGCCCTGCGCGCCGGCGTGACCGCTGGTAACATAAAGAATTATGCAGCCGACCGGCGACCGGCTTTCAGGGCAGATGCCGGCTGGATCAAACAACGAACATTCCGGTGGCGGCCGGTTCTTGGCCGGGAAACCCTTGCCATTGATGTCGAAGCATTTCCCGTCTCCGGACGCGATGCCCGCCATTTCCACCTCTGCCTGCTTGACAGGTATTCGACCGGCCCCGTGTTGTTTCTTTACTTCAGTCAATATGGAGAATTTCACAATTTCAGAACACCTGAACAAATAAAATGGCGGGTTGTACCGGGGGCGGGCGTTGTGCGTGGAAGCATGAACATACCTCTCGGTTCCATACCATGGCTCAAGCGCGACAAGGCAATGGCATGCGCCATCTACCGTTTTCTTGTTAAAAATGGCGGAGAGACTGAATATGACGCTTTTCCCTCTTCGGCAGTCCCGGCGCGACCCAGGCTGGGAATGTGCAGGTTTGACCCGAAAAGCTTCGGGATAATTGAATTCGGTTGAGCCAGTTTGCCCGGCATTGTATGTCAACCAGCACCTTTCCAGCACCTGCCTTGGATAGTATCCGGGCGGTGATTCACGACGCGGATTCATCAAGATGGCTGCGTTTCCACGGCCCTGTCAAAGTTATCGAGGCATACCGGCCCGGGGATGTTGATGTTGCCTTGAATAGCGTCCAGGACGAGGTCGAGTGCAACAAATATTTTGCCGCTGGATTTGTATCGTATGAATGCGGCGCAGCCCTGGACGCAGCCATTCGCGCTCAGCCTGCCGGCGAATTCCCACTGGTTTGGTTTGGCCTCTTCAGGGATTGCGCGCAAACCGATGCTCCCCGCGGGGGGCGGGGAGCATCATGGCACCCTGAATGGAAAAGCGAGGTGGACAAGGAAGAATACACACGCTCCATCAGGGCCATAAAGGGGCTCCTGGCTGCCGGAGAAACATACCAGGTGAATTACACGTACCGCCTGCGCGCCCCGTTTGCCGTTGAACCCTACGCGTATTTTACGCAGGTTGCCTCAAACTCAAACCTGCCGTATGCTGCCTTTTTGGAATATGACAAACACGCGATCTGCTCCTTTTCGCCCGAACTGCTTTTCCGGCTGGACGGCAAGGAAATATATTCCAAGCCGATGAAGGGTACCATGGCAAGGGGGCAGACTGCGGAAGACGACCTTGCCAAAGCGCAATCTCTCCGCAATTCTGAAAAGAACAGGGCTGAAAACATAATGATAGTGGACATGGTGCGCAACGATCTTGCCAGGATAGCCGCGCCAGGCAGCGTAAGCGTGCCGGCGCTCTGCGACGTGGAAAAATACGATACGGTCTGGCAGATGATTTCTACTGTCCGCGCCAAAACTTCGGCATCATTTGCCGGGATAATGAAGGCCCTTTTCCCTCCCGCTTCCTGCACCGGCGCACCCAAAGTGCGCACCGCCGGGATCATTGCAGGGCTTGAAAAAAGTCCGCGCCGCATCTACACCGGATCCATCGGTTATCTTGCCCCCGGGCGCAAAATGCAGTTTAACGTAGCCATTCGGACTGTCTTGATTGACAAGTCTGCCGCAACGGCCGAATACGGCGTGGGGGGCGGGATTGTCTGGGATTCAACTGCTTCGGATGAATTCGATGAATGCGCCGTCAAGGCCAGGGTGGTATGCGCGGCATCAGGCGGCCATGCGCTGCTGGAAACCATGCTATGGGATCCGCGCGCCGGCTTTTATCTGCTAGATTTGCACCTGGCGCGCCTGAAAGCATCCGCCGGCTTTTTTTCATTCCCTTTTAACGAGGAGGCGCTGCGGGCCAAACTGGAGTCCTTTGCGGGTGGGCTGGCGCCGGCGCGGGCTCGCGTCCGTCTGATCTTGGAGAGGGACGGCGCCCTGAAACTGGAAGCGCACCTTTTAAGCCGTGATACCTTGAAAACACTGTCCATTTGCCCGGCAAAGTATCCTGTTGATTCCGGCAGCGTTTATTTATACCATAAAACCACATACCGGCAGGTTTACGAAAAAGCTAAGGCGGAACGTCCTGGTTATGACGAGGTCGTCCTCTGGAACGCAAGGGGAGAGGTGACCGAGTTTTGCGCGGGGAACATCATCGTCAAGCTAGGCGGGGAATGGCTCACCCCGCCGGTCAAGTGCGGCCTTCTGCCGGGGGTTTTCCGCGCGTGGCTGCTGCAGAAAGGCCTTGTCAGGGAGCGGGTCATAACGCTTGACCTGCTGTCAAAATGCGAGAAAATATATTTTTGCAACTCGGTCCGGAAAATTCGTGTGGCGCACCTTGGGAAAAGGGCCGAAACCCTTTTAAAATCAGGCTTTTGAATGCGGCGCACAAAAAATGACAGCCAGGGTTCACTTGAAAATATACGGACGTGTGCAGGGGGTCTGCTTCCGCCATTTCTGCCGCGAGGAAGCTCTCCGGATCGGGCTGAAAGGTTACGTGCGCAACAACGACGATGGGTGCGTAGAGGCTGTTGCCGAGGGCGATAAAAATGATGTCCGCGCCTTTGCGGCATGGTGCCGTCGAGGGCCTCCCTCCGCAAACGTGACAAAGCTTGAGGAAAATTACGAACAGCCGTCCGGGGAATACAACAGTTTCTCCGTAACAGGCTGAGGCGGCCGCTAGCGGGAAAATATGAAAAATACAAAAATATTCAGCGAAGAATTCAAAGGCACAGTTGTCAAGCTGCTGCAGGAACAGAAAGAGCAGCCCCTGAGTGAGCGCCAGATAGCCGAGAAGCTTTCGGTGCGCGGCGGTGCCCGCAAGCGCCTGGGGAAGCTCCTTGGTTTCATGGCGCGCGAGGGCGCCATCGTTTGCGTCCGCAATAACTGCTACGGCATGGGCGCCCCGGCCGACCTGGTCACGGGAGACCTGGAAATGCGCCGGTCGGGAGACGGCATCGTTTATCCCAGGGACGGCTCGGACGAGGTTTTCGTTCCGGAGGACAGCATCGGCACGGCCCTTGCGCACGACCTTGTGGTGGCGCGGCTCTCCCCGGATGCCACCGAGCGCGAGCGCGGATTGCGGCGGACGGGCAAAATCATCCGCATCCTGGAACGGTCACGCCGCGCCATAGTGGGCACCCTGCGCGCCACCGGCAAATTTTATTATGTCGTGCCGATCGACCCGGTTTATGCCAGGGATTTTTATGTTGCCGACCCGAAAGGCGCACGCGTCAACGACCGGGTTGTCATCCAGTGCACGACCTGGGCGAACCGCCACGTAAATCCGGAGGCTGAAATTATCGAGGTCATCGGGCCTGAAAGCAATCCCTCCCACGACACCATGGTGATCATGCGGCATTACGCTCTGCCGGATAAGTTCCCGCCGGAGGTGCTGCGCGAGTCGGGCGAGGCCATCCGGCTCATTGACCAGCCCGGTGAAAGGCGCGATTTGCGCAACCGCTTCATATTCACAATTGACCCGGCCACCGCCAGGGATTTCGACGACGCCATATCCCTTGAGACGGATGCCGGCAACAGGCGCATCCTCGGAGTCCACATCGCGGATGTATCGCATTTTGTGCGCACCGGTACTGCCCTTGACGCTGAGGCCTGCCAGCGCGGCAACAGTGTTTATTTTCCGGACCTTGTCCTGCCCATGCTGCCCGAAACTATTTCAAACGGAGTTTGCAGCCTGCGTCCCGACGAGGACCGGCTTGCGTTTTCGGTGATGATAACCTTCGATTCCATCGGTGTGCCTGTTGGCGCGGAGTTTTTCAGGAGCATCATACGTTCCCGTCTGCGGCTGACTTACGAACAAGCGCTGGAAGCGCTGAACGCCGGCGGCAGGCCAACGCGCGCAGTCGGCCCGGAGGCCGCGCGCCTCCTGCGGCAATGCCATGCCTTGGCCGGTGAACTGCGGCGGCGGAGATTTGCGCAGTGCGCGCTCAACCTGGACCTGCCTGAATACGAGATTTTCGTGGGCCGCAACGGCCTGATCGAAGAAATCCGGCAGACCTCGAGCGACATCTCGCACCAGCTCATAGAGGAGTTCATGATCGCCGCCAACGAGGCCGTTGACCGCGCCCTGAGCGAAAAGGGCCTGGACTTGATCCGCCGGGTTCACGAGGCGCCGGACGCAAAAAAAATCGAGGCGCTGGCCGGCCAGCTCACCGAAATGGGGTTCCGGCCCGGGGACCTCTCCAAAAGGAAGAACATGTCCGCGTTTCTCGATTCCATTAACGGCCATCCCTTTGAATACGACGCGAAGCTTGCGGTCTTGAAAAGCATGAAGCGCGCCGTTTATTCGCCGGAACCGCTGGGCCATTACGGGCTTGCAAAAAAATATTACGCTCACTTTACATCTCCCATCCGGCGATACCCGGACCTTGTGGCCCACCGCGCGCTTGCTGCCATGCTGGCCGGGCGCGGCGGCGCGCAAAGGCGATCCGACCTGAACGCTCTTGGGAAACACTTTTCCAGGGCGGAGCAGACCGCCGACGAAGCCGAAAAGGCGCTCATTGAGATAAAAAAATACCGCTTCCTGGAGCAGCAGATCGCGAGCCGGAAGCCCGAAGTATACGAAGCTATTGTTGTTTCCGTTAAAAATTTCGGCATGTTTGTGGAACTGACCAGCCTGCGCATCCAGGGGCTGGTGCACATCTCGAGCATTTCCCGCGAATTCGTGCGCTATAACCAGCCGAAGCGCCAGCTTCTGACCAGCAGGAAAAAATACAGCGCAGGAACCCGTGTGAGAGTGATTCCTTCCAGGATTGATTTTGACAAGCGCCAGATAGACTTTGTCCTTGCCGAAGACACTTCCAGGGCGCCCGGGCGCCGCCAGGAGAAAACACAACACAGCAAGCCGCAAAGCGCAAGGCACGCGGGGTGAATATAGGCTGCCGCCGGAAGACACGCGGGAGAAGCGCGGCTTGGGCAGAGACAGGAAATATCAACAATGAGTGAGAAGAGAATAAAGATTGGCATTGTCGGGGCGCGTTTCGCCGCAAGCTTTCATTTTGATTCGTATCGGCAGCTGGCCGGGTGCGGGGCGGAGGTTGCGGGGATTTATTCAAAAAACGCCGAAAGCCGCGCCTCCTTCGCCGCAAGGCATTCCACAAGGATGTTTGATTCATTTGAAGACATGCTGCGTGAAGTTGACGCAGTTGATCTTTGCGTTCCCGGCGCCGTGCACGAGCCGCTTTGCATACGCGCGGCCGAAGCGGGAAAACACGTCATAGTAGAAAAGCCGTTTACGGGCGCATATGGTCCCGGCACACCCGGATGGCGCGGCAACGCGGCCGACAAAAAAACCATGCTCGATGCCGCCATCCATTCCGTGCAATGCATGGCCGATGCGGCCATGGCCGCAAAGGTGAAGATAATGTACGCCGAAAACTGGGTTTACGCCCCGGCCGTGCAGAAAGAAGTTGAAGTCCTCCGCGCCACTAAGGGGCAGATTCTCTGGATTCACGGCGAGGAAAGCCACAGCGGGAGCACAAGCCCGGTCTACGGCGACTGGCGTTTTTCCGGGGGCGGCTCGCTGGTGGGGAAGGGGTGCCATCCTCTTTCGGCGGCTCTTTATCTGAAACAGACCGAGGGCATCGCACGCTCGGGCGCGCCGATCAGGCCGCAGGCCGTCAGTTGCCGCACGCATGAAATCACGCGCAACCGCAATTTTAACAACCGTGGTTTTCTCCGCGCGGATTACAAGGACGTCGAGGATTTCGTCCAGGTTCATGTCGTTTTTGAAGACGGCATGGTGGCCGATGTTTTTTCATCGGAACTGGTAATGGGAGGGGTGCATAATTGGCTGGAAATTTACGGCAACAACCACCGCATGCGCTGCAACATCAATCCGATTGACGCCAACGTGCTCTACAACCCGGAAGAATCACAGCTCGCGGGCGTGTATCTCAACGAAAAGCTCGGGACCAAGCAGGGCTGGAGCTTTCCCGCCCCCGACGAGAACTGGATGAGCGGCTACCACCAGGAGCTCAAGGATTTCATTGAATGCATGGCGTGCGACCGCCAGCCGCAGTCAGGGCTCTCTCTGGCCGCCGACACTGTTTGCGCCATGTATGCGGCGTATGTTTCCGCCCAGGATGGCGGGCGCGAGGTAGGAATTCCACTGTTAAAACTTTCTTGATAAAAGGCGCATAATATTGTAATACATCCCGACAAAACATGAGGAGGGCCGATGAAAGCCAAGGTTGATAAAAATCTATGCACAGGCTGCGGGCTTTGCGCCGACACTTGCCCGGAAGTTTTTCAGATGGATGATGCAGTCGCAAAAGTTATTTGCGAGACCGTGCCGAAGCAGGCCGAGGGCACATGCCGGGATGCGGCGGACAACTGTCCGGTTGAAGCCATTGCGCTTGAAGAATAAAAATTGCCGAGTTTTAACGGTAAAACGCCTTATATTTTGCAGCAAGCGGTAAAAGCATGGCATCATTTGATTTTAAAACTCTTGCAGACCGGCTGAAGGTAAAGAACGTGCCGCGCGACCTGCTGGCGATTGATTTCAGCCAGCCCCTGCCGAAAGGATGCCGTTTGCGGCAGGCCAACGGCAATGTAAACCTTATGGCCGCAGATGTTCTGCCGGCTCTTCCGCAAGAAACAGCCGAAGGAGAAAATGTCGCCTCGGCAAAGATAGAAATTCCCCCCGCGCTTATGGCTCGCCATCTGGCGATTTGCATATCCGGCCGCAACGCGCTCGTGAAATTGTTGAACCTGCCCGGCCAGATCACCGGGGAATCGGAAGCCAAGATAAGGGAGGATATGGGCGTAAGCGCGAGTGAATATCACCGCATAGGCTACCAGGTCTTGGGTATGGGCCACGGCCGTGTCGAAACGAAGCTGGTCGCCGTGGCCTTGCCGGAAAAAGATATACAGAAATACCTTGGTTTTTTTGCCGAAGACTGGCCCGTGCCGGTCTCGGTTGAAATGGCCGGTTTGGCAGCCATCAATGCCTTCATCAAGGGATATCTGGAGTCAAACCCTGACGAAGCAATCGGGGTGATACAGTTTGAGGATCATGTTTCTTTTTTCGCATTTTTTTACAAAAAAGAGCTTGTTTTGATCAGGAAATTCGATTTTGGCCACGAATATGTCCTGAGCACCATTGAAAACAGGCTGAACGTTAACCGCGAAACAGCCGTTAATGTTGCCTCCGATCAGTCTTTTGACATCACGCAAATGATCAAGGAAGTCAGCGATCCTTTCGTGCGCCAGCTGGTCATTTCCAAGCATTTCGTGGAACGCCGCGAAAACTGCCGCATTTCCAAAATATACATCCCCGGCACCGCCCCCGCCTCCTACCGCCTCACCCAGGAAATAAGCGTAGCTTCCGAATGCACGGTCGAGGGCTGGGACCCGTTCAAAGCGGTGAACATGGCACAAAACGCGGCTTCGGACAGGATATCTTTGCCGGGGCAATTTTCACAGTTTGCCGCATCCATAGGAGCCGGGGTTGGTTTTCTTTCCGAAGCGGTGAAATGATTTTTTTGCATATGAACTTGCATGTAAACCTGATTCTTGAATCGGAAATACGCAGCAGCAGCCGCGTAAGCCGAAAGTTCATCGTAATTGTTGTGGCATCAACCGTCGCTGCAATTCTGCTGGTCTCCGCCGCTTTCGTGCTGTCTTTGGCGCATTCGGCGGAGAAGTCTCTCCTGTTTGCCGAGCAGGAGCGCAAACAGCTCGCGCCTGTTTTTGCCGCGGTCACTGACCTTAAAAAGGAACTTGCCGTATTCCAGGATTTGACAAATGCCATTTCCATCTGGGGCCAAAGCAGGCTTGAATATCCCGCGCTATTTTTGGGGCTGCAGAAGATCGTTCCGGATAACATCCAGTTGACCCGGATGACCCTCAACGACGCCTTTGCGACAGATGCGGGCGCGCCGACCCGGACGGTATCCATATATTTACAGGGCAAGGCAATCGGCGAGAATGCCGAAGATGACGTTGCCAAAATGGAGAAAAGTCTTGTCGGCAAGCCGCCATTCGACGCTGTCATGGAGTCGGCCAAGGTAAAGCATTTTGAGGCTGCGAAAAACCTGCAACAAGCTGACCTGCGCATCTTTGATATAGAATGCCGCTTTAAGCCCCGAAGGCTGTTTGTTCCGGCGAAACCTGAGCCCGCAAAACCAAAGTGAAGCTCGCGCCATGGATTTAAAAAACAAGAAAGTGCAATATGCCATCATCGGCGTTCTGGCGGGCCTGATTTTCGTTTTCATGGTGCTGCAGTTTGTTGTTTTGCCTTCCATTTCATCGTGGAAGGAAAATTCGGCCAAGGCCATCACCGCCAACAAACAGGCTGATGAAATGCGCGCGGTTGTACAAACCAAGGAAGTTGTCCAGTCCCATCTGGATGCTGCCAAGGCAGCGCTGAAGGCCATGGACAAAAACATACCCGTCCCGGTGCTGGGCAATTACCTGCTGGGAATGGAAGAGTACATAAACAAATGCGCGCTCGAGACGGGAATGTCTGTTCTGGCAGTGACAGACAATGATGTTCTTGAAATATCAACTGAATACCAGGTTTTCAAGATCTACCGCGTACGCGTCCAGGCCAAGGGTGGCCTGAGCGGCTATATTCGCATGCTCAGGAACATTCAGGCCAATCCGCTTTGTTCCGTTTCCGGTGTAAATATCATGACAAGCGATACGTCGCCGGAAAGTCATGATATCAGCTTTATGGTCGCATGGATCATCTGGGCCGACCAGGAAGTGCGTTCTTCGTTTTTTGCCACGAGGAAAAAGTGACGGCTATTTCTAAATTTTTTAACCTCTGTACTGCCTGCGGGACAAGTCTGCTGCTTGCCGCCGCTGCCCGGGCTGACATCGGCCCTGTGCCAGCTGAGACACCTCACACAAATGCCGCGGCGGTTAAGACTGAAGCCGCCGAGGTCCTGCGCGACCCCTTTTCGCCCATTGGCTTCGCGCCCCTGGTAATGCCCGGACAGGGCAAAGCATCCGACGCCGTGGCCGGCCCGGCAAAAGCCTCACAGCCCGGCGGAGTTTCCGGAATGCTGAAAATAGGGGGTGTGGTTCAAAAGGGCGGTAAATACTATGCCACAATTAACGGGTTCACGGTCAAGGCCGGGGAGATTGTAACCACGGTGTGGAACGGAGCTGTTTACAAATTCCTGGTAGAAAAAATTGACCTGAAGACAGTGAAGGTGAAACTGTTAAAGCAATGATGATCACCGGACCATGTCTTCACTCTATCGGCGCCCGGAAATGCGGCGGTGAAGGGGATGGGCGGGTGGTATATGCGGTCGCGACCGGTAACGCCTATAAATTTTAGTTTTTTATCTTGCATGTTCTGCGGCAAATATATAGTTTTGTAAACAATGGTGAGCTGATATGAAGTATTTAAAAAAATTATTGGCTTTTCTGGTTTTGCCAGCATTGATTGC
>JBAYWJ010000073.1:0-12972 GCA_041674125.1 Kiritimatiellia bacterium | reverse complement strand
AATGAGGAAGCCCCGATGATCCTGTGCGCCGCAACCGCTTGGGACATGCCTTTTTTCACGGC
This sequence comes from Kiritimatiellia bacterium, assembly GCA_041674125.1. Taxonomy (GTDB): domain Bacteria; phylum Verrucomicrobiota; class Kiritimatiellia; order JAAZAB01; family JAAZAB01; genus JAQUQV01. Next base: position 12,910 of record JBAYWJ010000073.1, on the reverse strand, counting down.
CAGGGGCTGTCCGCCGATCTGGGCATAAGCCTCGTCGTTGTTGCCGAAGCAGAACACGTGGACTTTCGCCCCGGCCTTGGCAAAACGCCGCATAATTCCGCCCACGGCAAGGATGGAATCATCGAGATGCCCGGCCAGGACCAGCACTGACTTGACCTTGTTTTCTTTCACGGCAAAAACCTCCTTGTTTACTCGCATTGTAGCGCACCGTAAAAAAACCGGCTACCAGCGGGATGCTGTTTTCTTGTGCTGGTGTGCTGCCGGTTATGGGCCGCTTGCCCGCCTTATGAAAAACCGATCAATCCTCCACATCGAACGAGCATCCATTTATCTATCCGCGGAAAGATTTTGACAGGATTACAGGATAGTTTTTTATCCTGTGATTTATTCTAATATTTACGTGAACGAAAGCATGGCGCAATTACCGGCTCCAGTCTTTTTGCGGCAGGCAGGATCATCCGCGCGGCGGAACCTGGCGAATATACCGCAGGCTTTGCCGCTGTTTGAGCCCAGCGCTATCATCAACTCATGTTTTCCCCGCGCGGCCTCCCAGGGGATGATCGCCTTGTCAACCCGGCCAGGATTGGTGCCGTTCGGGTCATGAAACACCTGGCGCCTGTCTAGCCAGACCTTGACCGGGCCATCGTATCCAAGGCGAAACTCAAGCTTCATTTTTACCGGGCAATGAACACGGGTTGAATAAAACACACATTTGTCGCACTTGACTCTGGCAAATCGGTCCTCATGAATGTCGCAAAACGATTCCGGAAAACAATGACGCACCATTTTCAATCCTGCCTTGCCGGCGGGATAACCCAGGTTGGTCAGCCTGGCATCGGCCGGATGGAGACGGCTCACGCGCCACTTGTGGATGTAATCGCTGAATATTGCGTTCGCTTGTTTTTGACCGGCAAACAGCTTGCCCAGCCTGTGAATTTCCGCAATGGTTTCCATCCAGCATCCCGGCTCGCCTCCAAGGATGTCGGTCCTCCTCATTACGCCAATTGAACGGATGAATGCCTTCTGTTCGCGGATCTGGCGTTCCAGCCGCGGAAAAACGTTTTGATCATACCCCAGCTTGAGGCGGAAAAGCAAATCGAGTGCGCCGGCAAACCGTTTCCCGACTTCAAGGCACTTGATAAACCAGCGGATATCCTCGCTGTCAGACTCACGGGCCGCCCGACGCGTATATTCCAATGCAATTTCCGTGGCGATTTTCCGGTCCTCATAACAGTTCATACACAAATAGGCCGTGCTGGACGGATCGGTCTTGAGCTCGGCCAGCGCCTTCGTAAGGCTCCACCAGACATGACCGACCGACCGACCCCCGTCATGTTCCGCCTGGAGGGCGAGGCTCATTAATTTTCCGGATTTCTTCCCCCACAATCGGGAGCACAACCTGTCAAAATATCCGCCGGCGGCAAACAACTGCGGCGGCTTGCGTGTTCCTTTTCTAATTTGCTCTAAAGTCTTTTCCGCTTCTGCCTCGTTGCGCGGATTTTCGCGGTAGCCTGCCGCGGAACCGTTCCAGAGAAAATCCGCATTCATTATCTGGATCGGCTCCTGGTGGACTCCTCCATTCGAGATATAGACTGCTTCAGCCCCGTCGTAAAAATGGGCCAGTGACCCGGAAATATTGACTGGATCGTCGCTGTAATAATTGTCACCGCCGGCAAAAGCCGCGACGAGCAATCCGTGCCCGTTTCCGCTGCTGTCTACCATCCGGCGCAGATCTGCCACCTTTTTGCGGCCTTGGCTGTCAAAATACATCTCGCGGAATCCGAATAAAATGCCCGGCTCCGGCCCAATCAGGCGGCTCAATTCCCGGTAATACTTCATTTCACGTTCCCAGACATTCTCCGGCTTGCTTTCGCTGTGTTCAGTGTAAAGAGGCGAGACAAATGCCACCGTCAGATCGCGCGACGGCAGGTAGTCGCCAACTCCGGGCAGCGCGCTCAGCTCGTGCCGCACCTGGCAGAACCATGACGCAAATGCCCCAGCCTGGCCGTCGGCGGCATCCAAATCATCATTCGGCCAGCGCTTGCGGCATTCGGGGCAGCGGTTCCTCCAGGTTGCGTCGGATTGCATCCATGTGCCGGCATCAATCTCGTGGATATACATTACACCGGGGTTTACTTCGGAAACAAATTTTTTCATCTCCTCGATTTTCGCTTCTCGCAACGGCTCATTGGAAAGACAAGTGCCGTAAAACCGGCTCTTCCCTCCGGATTCTTCCCATCCGCGGCAGGCATATTTTTTCCCGCCCGGATACGGCCGCCGGTTGAGATAAACCCGACCGAAATAGCCGCAACGGTATATTTCACCGGCCTGGTAGGCCGTGCCGTACCCGCCGCCATAACCTCCGAAAAGCATTTTGATTCCCAGCCGCCGGGCATATCGGTTGCATTCCCGCATCAAGGCCGCATAGCCCGGGAAGCGGTTGGCATCCCAGCCAAAACCGTCGAACCATACCATGTTGATCTTGTGCTCAAAGCAGAAGTCCAGTTTGCGTTTTATCCGTTTAAGGAAAGCCCCGCGGCCATCCCCCCGGTCATAGGCCCAGCGGTTGCATTCCACGTTGACCAGCCAGTCCGCGGAACAGCGGTAACGGAAGTTTGGCCAGTCCTTGATGAGCATGCAAGGTACTGTCCATCTATTTCCTTTCCTGCTCCGCAATTGCAGGAGCGTCGCCGCCGCGCGCAGCAAGCCTTCAGGCGTCAAGGCGGATATATCAATTCCACCCGGCGCAACTTCAAGGCGATAAGCTTCAACGCGCAGTTCGCCGCGCAATTTGCGCGCAAAATCAAGTTCTTTGACGATCCCCAGGCGGATGCACGCTTCCCCGCCCATGCCCCCCGGAACAACGCGCGCGCCGAACTTATTTGCCAGCAAATCCGCCGCCGGCTGCGCGCGGTTGTCGGAAATCAAAACACGCGCCCCGCAGCCTCCATCCCCGGGCGGAATGACCAGTTTGCCCCGGCAAGAAATGATTTTTTTCGGAATCGGCACCAGATCTATTTTCATTGCATTAATTTCTACGATGATTGTTCGAATCAGATTAATTTACTTTAAGTGCTTTGAACATGTCTCAAACTGGCGATTTGATCACGCATACATCATAGGGTGCCAGACTGACCCGGCTGTCTTTATAATTACCAATAATGGCGCCCCCGGAGCGTTTGATATCGAAGGCAGCAGGATCAGGACCATGATTGATAATGATAGTTAGTGGTCCGCGTTCGACCACCTCGACCTTGTCAGGAACTTCCGGGCCGGGCACCACACCTGCGGCTTCCAAGGCATAATGAACAATAGCTGCCAGAAGCTCATTATCCACTTCGTTGGCGGCAATATAGATCGTCCTGCCCCGACCGGTCTTCTGCTCGACAACGGCCGGTTGACCGTCCAGGCAACTGCCGTCAAAAGTCATCAGGGGGTTCCCGCCCTTGAGGTTTATATCGGCGGACCACATGCGCGCCACACCGCTCAGACGCTTGCCGTCAATTTCACCGGAAAGCGGCAGCTCGCCATTCTGGTCCGAACGGATTTCAATATTGGCTTTGCTCGTGTTTAAGCGCACGCCATTATTCATTGTAAAGCCGAAAAGATCCTGCAAAGGTTCGGGACCGGGCAGTGGCAAATAATTAGCATTGGCGTCGAACATGCCCAACTGCCCCATGGCCAAGATCACTCCGCCGCCCTTGACAAATTGTGCCAGACGCTCGGCCGCCGGGGGGCTGATATGCAAAAGCGCCGGGATCAAGAGCAGCCGATACTGATTCAAGTCGCGATCGGACGGGATGAAATCAATGAGAAGCTGGCGCCGGAAAAGCGACTCGCCCATTTTTGCCATCGCCGTGTTGTCCGGCAGGCGGCATCCTGCTATTGTCCAGATACTGTCGTAATCCACAAGCATGGCAACTTTGGCCGTCGGCAGCGGCAAATCATGCAAATGCGACGCCAGAGCCTGCATTTCCAGGAAAGCCTGTCTGACAACTTCATATCGTGCGCCTGCTTTGCCGGTATGTTCCAGGATACCACCCGCCCCCCCCTGTTCCTGTCCCGAAAGGAAAGGCCGCCACTGAAACACCAGGAGCATATCCGCGCCGCGCGCAAAGAAACTCCATAATCTTGGCCGGAAACGATTATAGTGCGGAAGACCTTTCCATCCCTCTCCTCCCACGTCGGCTTCCGTCAACCAGAAAGGCGAACGGGGTTTATAACTGCGGTGCCGGTCCAAATTGTTGGCAAATGCAAATCCCTCGCCGCGGTAAATATCTCCGCCGGCGCGGTCCAGGGCGGCAAACCCCTTGAAATGATCAACGTCCCAAAAATTATTGGTGCAGATCAATGCGCCCGGCTGATGAGTGCGAATGATGCCCGCCTGGGCCATGGCATAATCAATTTTCACGTCGCTGAAAAACCGGTAGCTATCCAGGACGCGGGCGGGAGAATGAACAAGCCCCCTGTCACCCAGGGTTATTTCATCCCAATCCGTGTAGTCCATACTCCAGAAGACATTGCCCCAGGCACGGTTCAACTCCGCCAGGGTGCCATAGCGTTGCTTCAGCCATTCGCGAAAACGTTCCTGGCAATGCGCGCAATGGCAGTTGCCGAACATGGAGCATCCGATCTCGTTATCAATCTGCCAAGCCACAACATTCTTGTATTCCGCCAGCTCGCGGGCCAGTTTGTCCGTGATCCGGCTGCAATGACGCCGATACGTTGGCGAAGTATAGCAGGTGTGCTGGCGCACGCCATGATAGGCCTGCCGGCCGTCCTTGCCGATAATGAGCGTGTCCGGATAGTTCTTTACCAGCCAGGCGGGCGCGGCCGCGGTTGGGGTGCACATGAGAACCCGGATTTCATGCCTGGCCATGACGCGAATCGTCTCGTGCAGCCAATCCAGAATAAAATGCCCTTCGCTCGGCTCCATGCGCGACCAGGCGAACTCACCGATCCTGACGATGTTGATGCCGGCCGCCCGCATCAGTCCGGCATCAACCGTCAGCCTTTCCATTTCCCATGCTTCCGGATAATAGGCACATCCCAAATATCTCATAAATTTTCCTATTCGATAATAATCTCGCCAAGCCGGTCCAGTTCGTGAAAACTGCTTTCGAATGTCGGGCTCCAGGCAAGCGGCTCACTGCCGCCCCTCAAGATGTTGGCAAAAATTGTCTCTCCCGTCTTTACGCCCACGGGCAACAGGCGATCCATGGGAAACCCAAGGCTGACTTTCCATGACTTGCCGTCGGTTTCCGATTTCACCTTTACCTCGCTCTCCCAGGCCCGCGAACTTTCTCCGTATGCCAGGTCGATATGCACTCCCCCGGGACCGATCCCAATCTGGCGGTATGGCTCTTCGCCCCGTTTCGCCGCAAAAAGCAATTCCCAATCGTCCCCGCTGAATATGTCGGATCCGCTGATCAAGGGTTTTACCAAGCCCTCTTCCATCAGCTGCAGGTAAAGCCATTCGCCGTCATGGACAAATCGCGCATTTATTTTCCTGTCTGTTGCAGATCCATCGAGCTTGCTCCATTTACCGCTCACTGCGGCCTTGCCCCAATCAACCTTTGCGGGATCCCCTCCCGCCGCCGCTGCCAGACGCGGCACCTTGACCTGCGGCAGGCTTGCCTCCCGCTTCTTTTTTTCCTCCATCCGCTTGAGCTCGGACGGATCGGGTTTCTCTCCCGGTCGGGGCTTGACCATCAGAACCCGGTCCATCCAAATTCCGTTGGTTTCTGTCGAACCTTGCACAAAGACCGGCCCCTTGACTTTCAATGAAATATACGCGTTCCAGAGATTGGCGTTTTCATTCGTTGCGCCCGGCTCGTAAATACGATCCACGCATACACCCAGTTTCCTGCCCTCGATTGCCCAAACCATGGTCTGCGGCTTGACCTTCACAATCCCGATCTTGTAGAGGTGGTATTTTCCGTCTTGCGGGATATCGTCGGGCTTCAGGGTTACAGTCGGACCTCCCGTTACCCCGAACGTCAATGATTTTGAAAGTGGTTTTTGTACAGCGCCATCCGCAGGCGCTCCCTTTTCGGCCGCCATGATCGCGGAAATACCCGCCGGCTCCGCCGCCATGCCGCCGACAGCTTCCGAATCCACCACGAACTTCTGGCTGGGACCATAGGAAGAAAACGTAAGCCAATTGAAATCCGCCACATCCCGGCGCGGCAGTTTGCTGAATTGTTCCGGCATCTGCGGGTCCCGGAACAGGGCCACTATCCGGTCCATGCGTTTGCCATCGCTGTTATACCAAATTTTGTAACCGGGCGTGTACCAGGCATTAAACTGATGTTTCACATTCGCGCTCCAGCCTTTTTTAAAACGCTCAATCAACCCGGCATGGTCGAAAGGCATGGTTTGATCCTGCGCCAGCTTGCGTTCCAGCCAGGGCCAGAGATAGAGCAGAGCGCTATCCACGACAAAATGTTCCAGCAAAACATGCCGCGCTTCAAGGCCCCCCGGTTTCACACTGGACTCGGCATCGTCGAACATTTTCTCGGCCATGATGAAAAAGTCCAGGTCGAGGTAAGCCAGGTTGTGCGGGGCATTGCGGTACGCCATATACTGAGCGTCCCGATCAATGCGCTGCATGAGATAATTCAAATAAGCGTTCATGGCCGGCGCTGCTGAGCCGTAATAGCCGTCCATAAACGTTTTAATCAACGGCTCCGTCGGCTGATAAGGATTGACCAGCAACTGATATGCCAGCCAGAATTTCAGCGCAATGAAGTTTTCGCCGGGCTCCAGGTAGCGATACGCTTCCGCGTAAAAACTTTTCACACCGCAATCCGCAAACAGTTTCAGGTCCGGCCCCACGCATTGAACCATGGTCCACGGGAGGGGGAAAGACGAGTAAAGTCCAAACAAAATCCAATAATCATCGCCGATTGCCGGCTGCGCCGAGATTTCCCCCCAGCGCTTGATTTCGTTGTAATGCTTCGCATTGCACTGATGGCTCAATGGCCGCAGAACTTCAGATTGAGTGTAAACGTCGCACCAGCCGACCAGGACATTATCGCGCGGCTTAATCGTTTTAGGCGGAACTTGGGTCAAATTGTAGGCATAGGTCTGGATGAGGATATCCGGGTAATCCTTTTCAATATCCTCCGCGATCTCATTGATGAAATCAATCAATGGCCCGCTCTCTGAGTCTTCCCGCTTGGCAATAACCTGGCAGTTTGTGCACTTGCAGTGCGCGTCGTATTTGTCGTTCTGGCCGATCATGTAAACGCGGGGCGGAGGGCATCCTTTCGCGGCCGCCTCGTCGCGGTCTTTGGCAATGAATTTCCGAAGGCTTTCTTTCGTCAAGCGGCGCACGTCCGGATGGGTCAGGCAGAGCTGCCCCGGGCCGGCGCCATCATATGCCGGCAATCGCTTGCCGGAAGCATCCAGCGCAAAATATTCCGGGTGCGTTGCAAACCAGTTGGAAGCATTAACATAATAGGAAAACGAATGGCCGCAGCCCGGATATCCATCCAATTTGTAAAAGGCGCCCTGGGGCACATCATTGCTGTAAGGCCCCCGGTTGAATATTGTGTCTCTATAGGTTTTATTTCTAACCAAAAATCTGAATATGCCCGGCTGATGCGCCAATTCCCCGCCACACTGGCGCCGCCAGAACCATGGCTTCCCCCGGATATCCAGCTTGGCCAATGTCAATGCCGGTTTCGAAGGCACGACTTCCGTATCCTTGTCCAGCCAGTGGCAGCCTATTTGCCGTTCCAAAAACTCATACACGGCATACATCGTTCCCCTCGGCCGCCCGCCGGCCAGGACCAGGTTTTTACCCACAGTGCGAATGATCCATTCCTCCTCCCCGAGCTTTGACGCCTCAATGCCGTTCCGGGCGGCGAATTCTGTCCAGCCCACATATATCCCGCGCGTCTTGCCGGCCAACGCCGACTCGCTCACCACCGGGAACGAAGCGCCTGTCACGCGTCCGAGAAAGTTTGTCAGTTCCTGCACCGCGAATTTTTCCGGATCGGTTGCGTTTTCGGACTGCACCACAACGTATTCAGTTTTGCCGCTCCGCGCCAGCTCCACCTTGTTGGAGAAAGGCCAAAAGGCAAACGCAAAGACAATACCACCTGCTAAAAACATCTGATAATTCATATTATTTCTCCTTAATCAAACATCAGACCTTTTAAATTGCCCGCATAATCTGCAAGACCGCAATAGAGTTCACGTTTAATATCAACCCGAATTTGAAGCTTTCTCAAGGCAATGAACGATGAATATCGCTGCCGCACCATTTAACTGCATTTTCCAGCAATTCTTCCGCTTTGACAATGGTTTCAACATTAACGGCTATGTGAAGCCCCTCTGGCCGCAGGTGGCGAACAAGAAACTCCACGTTCGCGGCAGGCACTGACAAATCCAGACATCGCCCGGCTTGCTGGACACGCCGGTAAAAATCCAGGTGGGCCGGCCCATTTGCGGGCTCCTTTGCATTGGGTGCATATTGAATGACGCGCATATAAGGACGGCTCAGGCATGATTCCAAGTGCTGTTTATATCCACAAGTGTGAAACCAGATGCGTTCGCAGCGTTCACCAAGGAAATCCAATTCCGGCACAAAGAGTTCCGTGAACATTTCCGGGGAGATATTGGCAGCGCAATCTGCCTGGGACTCCATGGCATACTGACGGCACCAAACGCCTCCGCAAGGGTAACCGATATCACCCTGTCGCGAATCGACCAACGTCCTGAAATGATGTCGCTGCTCTTCGGATGCCTCGCGCATTTCGACGAGACGCTTTCTGCACTCTTCCGGATGCAAAGCAAAATCAAGGAGCATATCCGCGTTTCCCCGGAGCATGTACAGAAGGTCTATGTTCGGATACTGCGCGGGACACGTAACAATAAAACGGCCAGGAGCTTCATCCAAAAACCGGTTTAAAATGGCATCCACCTTTCTTCGCCACGGATCCTGCGGCCCGGGATGCCATGCCACGGGCTGCTCGATCGAAGTCATGGATGGGATGATGTCGATGCAATTCTCATAAAAGACAAGGTGACCGTCGCATCCTGTGGTGGTCGCGGCCATGCATACATACACGGAAGGCACCGTTTCACCGCCCAAATAATTTTCCTTCAACGGCTTGAGCGCCTTGGCCAGTTGATAATCCGGGTTCATCCATTTTTCTTCCACACGCTTCAATTCCGGTAATTGGATTTTCTCCACTTCAGAACGGGGAGCGCGCACTGAAATACACGGGCGGTCCGTGGCCTCCATCGCCCAGTAAGCATCCCAACGGGACCGGGCACTCGCCCAGTCGGGCTTATAGCAATAATCCTGAAATAGCAATGAACTCTTAGAATCATTTCTCACGGCATTTTTTGTTTCATTATTACCTCGATGCTATCAATGAATTTTATATATCATTCCGTTAAATATTTTCTCATAACACCCCATATCGACCCTTCCCGAATACCGGTCTTTGCGCGAATGCAGGTCGAGGTCAAGGGCGCCTTCCATCCAAGGCTGGTTCAGGCCGGTGTTGATGCAGGGCGAGTTGACCTGTAGCCGGTAGTCATACAGTCCCGGGTTAACGAAAAGGGGCGCGTTGGTGATGTTACCAGATCCGGCCGGGTTGGTTACCGTGGAACTCAGCCAGATATTGGTCGTGGTCAGGCAGCAATTCGTAAAAAACACGTTGGCCGCGCTGGCAATGTGCACTTCCTTGAACTGGTTGGAATAGATGATCGTGTTACACACGGTGACGCCGCCGCTCCGCCGCGAGATGGCAGTCCCAGATCCGCCGTAATTCAAATCGCCCCTGTTACTGACAATCGTGCAATTCTGCACGTCCAGCCATGTGCTACCGAAAGCCACAATGGCGCCGCCATAGCCCTGGCTGTAGTTTTCGTAGAACAGACTGTTGCGCACCGTCCCCACGGATGAACCCATATACAAGCCGCCTCCAATGATCACGTTCAGAATATTCCAATACGTGCGGTTTGTGATGGCGCGGTTGCCGAGGAACCCGCTATTGGCGACCAGACCTTCACCCCGGGTGAAATACACCCCCCCCGCACTCGGCGCGGTGTTGCTCTCAACCCGGCTGAAGACGATCTGCTTAAGCCCGTCGGTCCGGGCCCAGATTGCCCCTCCATAGGCGATTTGCCAGTCGTCCGTGCCGCCCGAGAGAGCCCGGTTGTTGCGGAGAACGCTGTTGGTCACCAGGAGCCCGGATTTTCGGTCATAACAGTAGCAGCAGATGCCTCCGCCATAGATGCCACGCCCAAGGTTGCCGCCTCCCGTCAACGCGTTTGTGCCATATTCGACCAGATTGTCGGCCACGATGCAGTTGCGCACCTCGGCCGTCCAGACGCCATACCGTTGGTAAAACAAGATACCACCGCCCATGTTGGTCGCGTAACAATTGCGGACCGTGAATCCGTTTAAGCCGGAGGGACTTGAGGTCATGTTGTTCGTGATCCAGAAAACGGCGGCGCGGTTCAGCCCCTCGCCGTCCAGGACAGTGTCCGCCGGCACGCCGTTGGAGCTGCGCAGCATCATGGGCTTGTCGATAAAGACGATATTGGTTCCCAGGAGGAATACCGCATTGGCCGGGGCCGTGTAGCGGCCGGCCCCCACCCAGACCGTGTCGTTCGTATTGGCCGCATTGACCGCGTCCTGAATGTTGCTGGCCGCCGTTGCCCAGGTTGAATAAGGGCTTGACGGCACCTGGCCGTTGCGTGCGGCATAATGCTCATCTGCCGCGGCATTCGCCTGGAGGGAAACTGCCATCGAAACGTAAAGAAGCATATTAATTATTTTTTTCATCAAATATCCATTTTCCGATCAAAGGCATGCCGATAATCTACAAACATGATACAGGACAGGCTTATTGTGTCTTGTGGCGGGATGCTATTTACTTGTGCCGGATTGCTGCCGCAGGTACCGGGTCGGGGAGAGCCCGGCCAGGCGGAGGAAGACATGGTTGAAATGGCTCAGGTTGCCGAAGCCAACCTTGAAGGCCGCCTCGCTCACCCGCATGCGCGAATTAGCCAGGTAATACTTCGCCCAGTTGACCCTCGCCATGTTCAAGTGCTCGGTAAAGCTCATGCCGGTTTTGGCTTTTAAAACATGCGCCAGGCGCGACGCGCTCAACCCGGAGGCCCTGGCAACTGTCGCCAGGGTAAGCGGTTCAGCATAATCGGTTTCAATACGATCCAAAGCCTTCCGGATGGAATCGTGCGCCAATACGGATTTCAATGCCTGGAGACGGCCGTTATCCACGAGCCCCACGACCATTTCTGTCAGATCAATGACTGCTTCCGCCCGTCTTTTATCAATGACCGGCGCGCTGAAATAAGCGCGGCGCGCTTTTTCCAAGTTGATCCCGCAGGCTGATAATTTCCGGGTTACCCTGCGGAAATCATTTTCCTTCTGGCGCCTGGTGAAAAACTGGCCCACGCAAAACAGGCCGGCGATTTTGCCGCCCGTCATGATCGGCACATAGACATCAATCAAGCCCAGGTGGCAGCGCCTTAGCAGGACGCGCTTCTTTTTTACCAGGTCGGTAACGGCGGTTTTTTCGTCATTTTCGCAGGCCCGGCACCCCCGAGAAGTAGCGTTCACCATCCGGCAAAAAGGCGTGAAAAACCGCCGCGCATGCAAGCGGCTGGAATGGTGAAGATACAAGTCAAGGAAATCAAAAGGCAGTCCGGTCAAGCGAAAAAGGTCGCTCTGGAATTTCTTCAAAACCGCGAGCTGCTCAATCGCAAGAAATGACGCGCGGTTTTCCCGTTCGGGACCGGCCGATGTGCCGCTTGCGAATTCGTTACAAAGCTTTTTCATTTTGCCGCTTTTTCGTTTTTTCAGGATCGCGGCATCGTGACCATTATTTTTGCATGCGTCAGAACTCATTGCAGAGCAATTACTTTTCCCGTTTCGGCCGACTCCCGCGCCAGCAGGCTGGCCGCGGTGACTTCAAACGTAGCCCGCGCATCGAGGCACGGCAAAAGGTTGTCACTCCCGCCACGCACCAGGTCCAAAAATATTTTTTTTTCCGGCAGTGGCGGCAGAACCTGGTTGCCGTTGGAGTTGATGAGCCTGACGCCGTCATGAATGCCGTCCTCGATCAACTCCAGGACCCCCAGCGTGCCGGCCACCCTCAGGCGGGTGTCGCCGTGAGATGGCGCCGCCTGGGGACGGAGAAAATCCACGGAACACGCCGCCAGGACGCCGTTTTGCATTGCAAACTGACAATGGGCGGCGATTTCAAGGTCGCCGTGGCCGAAGTTGTTCTCGCGCGTCTGGGTCGCAAATATTTTTTTAAATCCGCTCTCCGAAAAATAATAAATCATGTCTATCACGTGTATACCCACCCAGGGAATGGTGCCGCCATAAGTGTCAAAATGCCGGTAGTATTCCGGGCGGTTGCCAAGCTTGTATGACTTGCGCGCGTCTATCATGAGCACCTTGCCGATTTTACCGGCCTTGACCGCCGCATAGGCAGCGAGGTAGTTGCCGGCATAACGCATGCTCACCATCGAGATGAGGCGCAAATGCGGCTTCCCGGCGCAGGCCGCTTTGATCGCCTCCAGCTGTTCCATGGAAATCGCCACCGGCTTTTCGCAAAACACGTGCGCATTGCGCTTCAGGGCCTCGATGCACATTTCGGCATGGAGCTCAAATGGCCCTGAAACACAGACAAAGTCCGGTTTGATTTTATCGAGCATTTCACGGTAGTCGGAGAACTCCGCCGGAGCGTGACCCCGCTCGCGCAGTCCCTGGCGCAGGGCGGATATGTCGTCACTCGATCCGGCCGAGATCCCGGCCACTTCCATCTCCGGCAGATCCGGCAGCGACTGGTAGACCAGCCCGTAGTGCCCGCGCACGCCTATCATGACCAGTTTCATCTTGTTTATTCCTTATGTT
>JBAYWJ010000072.1:0-13308 GCA_041674125.1 Kiritimatiellia bacterium | reverse complement strand
TTCGGCGCCACATGCGCAGTCTTCAACGTCTGCCCTCCAAGATTAAGCGTTTCTTTGATCATCCCAAAGTCGCCTATGCAAAAGTCGCTTGAATGTCATAACTTTAATTGCCGGGGTAATAGTCAGCCAGCCATGGATTAGGGCTCATTCCCATGCTGCAAGCATGTCGTCAAATGCCAAGGATAGATAAGCGATGGGATGGGCAAGGCGCAAAGCATTGCCAAAAGCCTAAAATCTCGGATAGGTGCAGATTACGATATGTACTTCGGACCAGCGGGGCAGACCTGATCCATCCGGCGCGGACTCCACCAGGGCCGCTTCTACCCCCTTGACTACCATGCCCCTGGGCATGTCACGGTATGCCACGTTTGCAGGTGCATTTTTCACATAATTCCGGATCATTGTGTGAAGGCTGTTCTGCCTGGAACAGGCGATAACCTGGACGACATCGGCGCCAAACGGCGGAGCGACAACAATCTCAAACCCCTTTTTTACCGGGCCCGGTATGCGCACCGGTTCCCCAGCCTGAATCTCCGTGTCCGGGCACCAGGCATTTGGAAACAGGACCACGGTGGAGCCGTCGACCTGGTGGCAGAAAACGGCAAGATGGCATGACTCAGCGGCCCGGACCCGGTAGCTGATTTTTTCGCCTTCCGCGAAGTCCCGCTTCCCCTCGCCGATCATCAGGTCCAACACAAAATCTTGCGGCACTTTTCTGATGCGGCTTTCCACATCGTAAATGTTCGCCGCGCTTTCTCGTGCATTCCACGGCTCAATGATGTCCGCCGCCTGCATCCCGGATGGCATTCCACCCAACCATAGTTCGGCCTTGATATCCTTGACCGGCACCACCGTTTTGGCTTTCCTGATCTCGCCCCCCACCAGGTGTGTCAACTCGGCATAAATCGTTACATCCGGGTATTTATAGAAGAAATTTCCCCGCACTATGCCATCCACGCCCTTGACACTGACGCTGGGAACCGGCAGGCCGGGCTCCATGATCGCGGCAATCTGCTGGAATTTTACCTCGTCCTGAAGCTCGGCCAAACGCGAGCGGGTAATAACCTTGAATTTGCCGGTTCGCGCCAGGGCCATTTCCAACTCTTCGCGGAGCACGGCTGAAAAAGCGGACATCTGGACGTTGGTGCCAAATACAAAATTACCGACACCTATACTCATAGGTGGATTTTTCACATGGGACGCCAGCGTTTCGGCCAGGTTTTGATACGGGTCATGCTTGGCCCCCGCATTCCCTGCCGCGAAGGGCGTGACCTCCTGCGAACGGGCATTCAGGCCTCCCAGCAAAAGGATCAGAAAATATAAAATCAAATGTCTCATATCCCAACGCGGGTTAAAGTCCGCAACCCAAAAACAACCATGGACACGGATGCTGACAGTGGTCAGTCGACTGTCGACCGTCAACAGTCTGAATACATCGGCCGCACCGAACGAGATGTTATCTTGAATTACTATTTCTTCTCTTCAAAGACGGCGTCCGAGGCCACAACCGGCTCTTCGCTGATCACATTCGATTTTACATCCTTCCTGATGATGGTTGTACAACCCGCCATCAAGACTGCCAATGCAAAGATCGCCATCCATTTCATAAGCGTTTGCATGATTTACCTTCTGTGCAAAATCCGGACAGACATGTCCGGTGCCCGGCAGATTCCTACTCGAATACCACGTCCCGGCCCACGAGCTGCCTGATGATGATTCCAGTTTCCCGGTAGGCGTCGTTAAGTGCTTCCATTTCCGATACTGGCATGGCGGCAGCAACGATCTCATCCCCGGCCAGCCGCGGCGCGCCGTGCCCTGTCTCCGTAAAGGTCGTGGTGGCATAGTCCCGTTCCACGGCCATGTTTTCCATGTCATCCTGGCTGTATTTCCGGATAATCCGGAAAATATCCGCTACCTTGATCTGCATGCTCACTTCGCATGAATCATCGGCCAGGTACTTTATTGATACTGGTCTGGCGCCCTTGATCAGCTGGGCTGTACAAGCCCGGATTTTATCAGACCTCAGCACGAAATCTTTCATGGTTGTCGAGCTGGTCACCTGGACCCCCATCAGGCGCTCGGCCAGCTTACGATAGGCGTCAATTTCAGCGGCGCGCTTGGCGCGTATCTTGCGCATGCCGGGGGAACCTGGAAGCGCTCCGTTGCCCATCACGTCAAACACCACGTTCCTGCATTCCTGCTCCGCTTTCTCAACATCGCTCATGGTTACCATGCGGCCGAAAAGGGCGTTCTTTTTCACCACCGTCTGGGTGACCGTTTCCAGGACCTGGCGCAACTCGACCGCGCGCGATATCTGGACAATGCCATCATCCAGGTATTCGGGGCTTTCCGTGGTGGTGACTCCCTTGATCGTCCTGGCAATGCCCATGCGGAGTTCATCGTCGGCCAGCATGAGATCATAGACCGTTGTCCCGGAATTGAGCTGGAAGCCGTAGATCCGCTCCGTCAGAAGACGAAGTGCATCAAGCTCCGCCACGCGCAACGCTTTCAGTTTCTCCTGGGGACCGGCCGCCTGCCAGACTGCCGGCAAGGCGCCGGTGGCCACCGCCGGTTTAACGGCTGCGCGGGCGGTCAAACAGCATACGGCCAATAGCAGCATGTAAATCATTTTGTATGAAACATGTTTCATGTTAGTTCTTCCTTCCAAAGCGGGCTATGCCCGCAACCCAAAGAAATCAACCACTGACTACCCAGGCTTCGCCAGCCGTCGTCGCGCCGAAGCGCTATGCCGAGCCGCGAAGGCGGAAGGCTACCCCGAGGTGAGCACAGATTTTCCGCCTTAGCGGATCAGCACGGGCTGATACGGATATGCTCTGATCGTTGACGGTCAATTGCCAGCATCAGCCATTCGTGGTTCCCGCCTTTGCGGGTCCGCTTTCTGGAGGAAACATTCTTTTTTTTCGCTGTTTCTTATGCATCCGATACTAACGCCATCCCTCACGCTCCCTTTAAAAACACAAACACCTGTCCACCGGCTTCAATAATATCGCCGTCTCTCAGCTCATGCCCGCTGATTTTCCTGCCATTGACGTACACACCGTTCCGCGAATCCAGGTCTTCAATCCAGGCGCCGGATTTCATCCGCCTGATCCTGAAGTGGCGCTGTGAGATGCGCTGATCCGCTATGATCACGTCGGCGGGCGGCTTCCGCCCGACCACCAGCTCGCAGTCTATAGGCGCCACACTGACCGTGCCGGAAGGCAGGCGGTAGGCCAGTTGCATCAGTCCGGGCAGACCAGCGGAATCGGATATGATTTCCGCGATATACTTCAGCCGTTCGTATAGTCCGCGCGGCACATCAGGGGCGTTATCCAGCGTCGCACCTGTGCCTGCCAGCCAGTTTTCAATCTCCTTCTGCATATCAATGTATATGCCCGGATTAGCGGAAACTTACGCCCGCAACCCCACTCCGGGAGCAGTATATCACTTTTTTTCACTCTGATGCGCCACAGGGAGTCTGCCAGGACAACTGCAATTCTCCAGTTCCCGGTTCATCAATTCCACTTCCTGCTGCAGGCGTTTCAGCAGGCGGTCCTTGACCTGGTAGACCGCATTTTCCTTGATTCCGAAGGTCGCGGCCACCTGTTCCGCCGGAAGCCCGTCAATCACGTAGGCGCGGAACACATCAAAGGTTCGCCCCCGAACCCGGGGGTCAACCCGAACCCGGCGCAGCGCCTCCTCCCGCAGGCTCTCGCGCCAATTGGTTTCCATGGCTTCGGGGGGAAGTATAATCCTTCCATCAGCCAGCCGCTCGGCCAGCGGCTGATTGCCATCATCCTCTCCGGCATCAATAGAAATTTCCTGACGCCGGCGGATGCGCCTGAGTTCGGAGAGGACCTTGCGGTGAACGATCGTGAGCAGGAAATTCCTGAATTTGCCACGGATAGGATCATACCTGAACCCGGGCAGAACGCGGATCATGATAACCATGGTTTCCTGGAGCACATCATGCGCCGAAGCCTCGCAGAGCCCCATTTTCTGCGCATAACGCAAGATCACGCCCCAGTACAGCTCATAAAATTCCTCCCACGCCCCGGAGGAAGAGGAATGCCTCAGCCGTTCCAATAAGCTCTGCCTTGTTGTTTGCATGAATGCTCCACAAAATACCCGCAATACCCGGCTATTCCTTTGATTCAGGTTGAATTCCCCTTGCCTGCCGATTGTCAGACTGAAATTCATGTTCCGGTGAACGTCGAACCAGATCCGCCAACTTCGTCCCCTTTTTCCAACCTGTCCCCCTTAAGCATCGCGCTAAAAAAAGGAAGAGAACCAGAACAACACACGCGACCCCGAGAGCGGCGTATGGCAACAGCAATCCGCTCATCAAACTTTTTCCCGTATCCAAGAAGGAAAGCACCACGAGAAAGCCGACAATCCCGGCCATTACCTGGGCTGCCCCACCGGAAAATAATGAATGCGAACTAAATGCATTGCTGGCAATAATGAAGACGATAATTGCCACGCAGCCGGCTCCGATCAAAACTAATGCGTCCATATCTACCTCCATTTCAGATCATTATATTCCGTCCGACGGCCCTGATAAATATCACAAGCAGCGTTCCCAGGATTATCCAGGGTAAAATCAAGAGCAGGAAATACGCAAGACACAGCACACACACAAGAGTGACCATGAGCATGACAACGCTTATAAGTTTATGCGCCAATCCCGGGGCCTTCCAGAAGATCTGCATTGTTTGAAACCATATGCAGGAGGCTTCCCGCAACAGTCGGACCGCATTCCTGACCAGGTTACCGATCCTGGCGAACTGATCGCGCAATACTATGGGGCTTGATGTCATGGCGACCTTCATAACCACGGTTTTACTATCCCCGCGCCGATCAACGAACAGCCGCCGTGTCCGCCGGGGAATACCTAATCAATCCACAATGATCAAACACGCTCCCAATAAAAACAACAGGCCAAGGAAAGGGTTAAACGCCATAAGCATCGCAAGCAGTGCCAGACAGCAAATGATGATACGCCGCAAGTCTTTATTGGCCCGGGCCTGACAATGGAGATCTATAAGCTTGCGGCCGATACGACTAGCCAGTTCCCGGATATCTTTACAGATTTTATTTTGGTATGTGTTATTCATGGCTTACCAGCTTCCTTGTTTGCTTGGTTTAGGACGCGCCGCATCCGCAAGTCAAAATGGATCCACTTGCCGATGTAAAAAAAGATTACGATGATCAGGATGACTTTTATAAGCAGCAACATAATGCCTCCCAAATGCATAATTACACGACTTCCACCTCAACATCCGCCAGCTGAAGCTTGTCCCCCTTTTGGACAAGCAGGTTGCGGTCATTCGGCAACTGAATCCAGTTCCTGTTAGCCAGCCTGTACGTGGGATTGCTGCCTACGGCAGTCATCCAGGTGTCAGGGCCCACCTTGTGGAATACTACATGCCTTGCGCTCACTTTCGGCGCATTGTTCAGGTCGTCCCTTCCGACAACCAAGGCACCTGAGGACAGCGCAATTTCGCGGCCATTGAGCCGGAGGCGAAGGTCCGGGAACGGCTTGCGGCAGATCGGACATTCCACCTTGGCGGTGTCTATCACAAACTGGACCTGACAGTTGGGATTAGGACACACGCCGACCGTGTTCAACGACTTGGATAGTGCGTCCTTCCATTCTTGCGGACCGGGACGCATGGATGGGTTGCGGCTGAACCCGCGCCGGAAGAGATTCTCCATTCCGGGGTTGAGGATGGTCACGGGGTAGCCTCCCAAAGCGGAGCCGTCCTTCCTGTTTCTCGCCCGGTCCTGCATCCACTCGCCCGAGCACATGGCTTTCATGAATTTATCTTCCGTATCGTCATATCCGGCAACCGGGTGACGCATTAACAGAATCTCGTGAAAGATCACGGCCATTTCGTACCGGTCCGTCCAGATATCTGGGACTGCTCCGGGCTTTTCCCTCAGCTCAGGCGCCATATAGAGGTGCTGGCCGACCATTGCAGGCAGGGGTACAGCCGGGCTGCAATGGCTTCGAAAATTATCGAAATCGATCAGTGCCACACGCGCCACATTTCCCTGTCTGTGAATCTTGATATTCATTGCCTGGATGTCGCCGTGGGCAATCTGCTTCGCGTGCAGCACCCCCACTCCATGCGCAATTGCAAGGCACATTTGAACGGCCTCGATGAGGGTGAACTGCGGATTTTTGAGGTGATCCTCAAGCGAATTGCCTTCCGCCCAGCGGGCCACATGCCCGACCACGCCGTTCACGATGGTGTCGATCGGCCCAAAAAGGACCGGGCTGTCATTCTGGATATTCAAGCCAGCCAGGTAACGTATCCGGCGGATGGTATCAGAGGTTTTGAACTTATCGGCAAACAGCTTTACCGCGACAACCTCGCCGGTATGGGCATTACGGGCACGATGAACCTCTCCTTCACCGCCGGCTCCTTCAAGGCTCTCCAGGATTACCTTGATGCCTTGAGTTTCTGTCTTGAATGATTTCCGCCTCATGTTAACAGCCTCCTTTGGTCAGGTCAGCTTGCCTTTTCAAGAATCGTAGAGCTGCTCCAGAATCCCGCCCCAAGCACGGGCTTGGTTCTTGTTCCCATCAAGCCCAGCGTCAGGTTGTCGTCACATATAAAGCCCGCGGCATCTTTTAACTGGGCATATTCATCGCAGACCTGGGCAACGACTTGTTGCAGGTTGCCGGCGCACTGAATGCATGCCCGCAGGATATCCTTGCCGAAAACCTCGATTTCATTGCGTGGAATGCGATCAAAGACGCCGTCGGTCCCGATCATAGCCAAATCTCCGGGTTCCCGCCCGATCGTTCCAAGGACCGGGTTTCCTGCCATCATCGGTCCCAGGGATGCATCCAGGATGTTCAGGATATTCGTTTTTTGAGGAACCAGAAATTGCTCGACCTTTCCATTGGTCCTCACGATCCATCCGCCGCCGTCGCCCACATATCCGTAGTGAAGCTTGTTCTTTTGCCCCACGGCAATTATCAGGGTCGATCTTAATCCCCCGTTGATGTCGCCGCAGGCGATATTCAAATCGTCCGCCTGCAAAGCCAGTTGGTGATGGGCGGCCCAAATTGCCGATCTAATTGCTTCCTCGACGTCCGCGGGCAGCCAGTACGGTCGCGAACCCAGCAGCTGGATCAGGCGTACCCCGGCGCTTGCCACCCCAAGGTAGGCGGCTTCCCTTCCGAGAGGGATGCCTCCACAGCCGTCGGCAACGATCAGCATATCGCAATCTCCAATAGCCATTGCGATCCCCACATCCTGGTTCTGTGGACGCACATTGCCTTTCAGCGATATTACGCCAAGCTGCCATGGCATGGTCGGCGGCGTTGGCGGCACCTTCAGGGACTTCAGCGATGCTATGGTTGTCGCCACCAACTGATTCTGCAGCTCCGGTGAATCCATTGGGACAAGCCTAGGAGCCCTGGCCGCGGCAACGTTTATCGCCGTCGGCTCTTTGCGCATCTCTTCTGCCGTTTGAAGCTGTACGGCACAGGCGGAGGAGATTTTACTCCTGGCGCGATTGAACAAGGTTTCTTTCGTGGCCGACGTATGAACCACAGCATTCTCTATTGCCATAACTTTTCTCCTTCCTGTATAAACAAGCGCCACCAGCAGGACCACGGCGGTCACAAGCCCGAAACATTGAAAGAGGATAAATTCGTTAAGTTTATCCATCTCTCCTTGGGTCATGTTCAAATCGCTTATCCGCGCCTGCGCCGTTTCGTTTCGCAAGTGCTGGAATTTAGCGTTATTGACCTGCACGCCGTAGGCTACAGATTCTTTCAGTCCATTTACCTGCTCTGACAATCCGTCGAGCCTGAGCGTAATTTTCGAAAGACCCCTTGATACCGCGGCAATATCCGCACCATTGCCAGCACCCTTGACAAACTTTTTCTCTCCGCCGACTGAGGGCGTTGCTGTGACCTGCGGTGCTGTAACCGGATTTTCCGCCGCCGGCGTGGCCGTAACAAGATCGGACCAGTGCCTCCCAGCGTCTTCCAGGATGACAGGCGGCTCATCAGGCAAGGATTGGCCGCGGGAGGAGAGCGCCGCCAGCAGCAAAATCAAAACCATGATAAAGACAATCAAGCCCGAAGGTAATGATAACGCCGGGGATGAATGTGCCGGCTCGCGACAGGCAGTCTTGGGCGATCCACCGGGAGACTCAGCGCTGGGAATGGTTTCAAACGCGCCGATCGATTTCAGGTACTCGGTTTGTTCCTTGCTGGGAGATATTCGTTTCATAATTGCCGTCTCCTCGGTTAAGTCACGCTAAGGCTCGCGAGAGTTTGAGTGGCGTTGATTCCTCTTGCGCGCGTCGCCTGAATTGTGGCGCCGACTGCCGCAAAGAACTTTCGCAAGTCGGCCCCGCTCGCGCAGCGGGTGAACATATTCGGCGAAGCCCACCTTTGAAGAGCCACTTCGTCCGCGCTGTCGCCAAAGGCAATGCAGATCAGATCAGCATCCGCCTTTAGCGCTATCGCCACCCCGTCTGGGTCAGGCCCCTCGTTGTGGCCGCCGTCGCTGAACATCAGAACGACCGGACGCAACTGTTTCCGGCCATCATCCGGCGTGAAGCCAGCAATAATATCACGCGCCTTCGCAAGGCCATCGGTGATGTTGGTGCATCCACCAAGAAAACCGGGCTTCAGTTCAGCCATATGAATGACCAGATCCGTAGCCTTCACGGCCGGATGGATGATTGCGGCGTTATCGTCAAAATCCACCACCGCACAATAAAACCCATCCTTGTTGGACGGTTCGGCAAGGACCCTGACCAGATCCAGGCTGGCGTTTGAGGCATCGCGCGCCTTTTGCCCCTTCATGGAGCCAGACTTGTCCCTGACGAGCACGCCCAGCATACAGGCGTTGCTGCATATCCAATTAGGCCTGGTCACGCCGCGTGCCAGAGTCTGCCCACTTCGGGCGATGCCGGCGGGGCGGGTTGCGCAAAGCGTGGGGCTTGAAAATTGCCAGCCGCACAACGGGCAACACATCTGCGCCGCATCCACGCTATTCGAACAGGAAGGGCATTTCTTTGTGCTCATTATTTATCTCCTCATTGTCGCTTGTTATCATTTTACTACGCAACCTTCTGTGCCACGGTCAAAGGAACGGTCGCACCAGCACCAGCAGCGATTGTAATGGAAGCTGCAACCTTGGACGCAATTTGCGCCAGCTCATTCTGGTCAGGGGTGTTCGAAATCTTGAACAGCCATCCCCCGGCGGCGTCGGCCAACTCCCGGAGCTGAGGTGTCTCCTCGCAAACCAGGTACAGCAGAATGCCGCGCTTCTTGATTTCCTCGCCGATCTGGCGCGCGGTTTTTCCCGACCGGGCCGGCTTGCTGTCCGCCGTAGCGAGCAGAACAATCGCGCCGCGGGCTTTGCGCGGATCCGCAATCCAGGGCACGGTGTTCACAAGGCGATCCACCGCGTCCAAATGGTGTTCCGGCGCGTCTCCGCCTCCTTCGTAAACAACGGCCTTTATGGCCTTCTTCGCGTCCTCCGCGGTGCCTCCGTCCAAGAGCAGGACCATATCCTGTCCCTCGTCGAGATCACCGTGCGTTTGAAGCCACACTTTGACTTCACGGGCCTTGGCCACCACGGGCGTCAGGATGCCTTCAACCGTGATCGGGATGCCGACCTTGAACTGATCGCTTGACCCCGTGCGGTCGTCCGTAAACGCAACCTGAACTTCGCACGGCATCTTCGGCCTGATGGCAGGGCGAACGATTGAAGCGCCGCCCTTGCCTAACCCAACGTTAAACTGCCATCCGCAGGCCGGGCAGGCATCAACACTGTCATCAACCATCTTTTTACAGCTAGGACATTCTCTCGCACTCATTTCTTCCTCTCTTTCCTTAGTTGACTGCATTTTTGTTCTTTCCACCCCCGGGCAGGACGTCGGCAGTGCCTTGTCATGCCGGGGAATGACTTCCTCAAAAAACAGGGATTATTTTTCTGCAGACAGATCCGGGCGTTACCCGGATCACCTTCTGAACAGGTTGAGCAGCAGCGTGGCGACCAGGGAGGCCACCAGGCACCAAAACAGCGGAACTACAATCCTGATTCCGCCAGGCTTTCCCGCCTCCAATACGGGATGATGGAACGACCAGATCAGGCCTGCAAGAATCAGACCAACGATAACCAGTAATCCTATCAGCTTGAAAGCCATTTCACCTCTCCCTCATGGGCATTTGCAGCTCAATTCTTAATCCACACCCATTTAAACTATTGTTGGCAGGAGCAAATTCCATGGCCTGATCACCAGCAGAACCATCCATACCGGTTGCAGGAACTCAGAATCAGGAACAGCATCAGCAGCAAACCGACAACCGTCAGGTCCTTGGCCACAAGCTTGGCAAACGGATTATCGAGTTCGGCATCATACGACCCGCCGAAATGCCTGGTCGGGACGCCAAGGCTCCCGCTCAGACGGCTGAACCGGAACATGAAGATCCCGTGAACAATTAACAGGAACAAACTCGAAACCGGCCAGAATGGTATCCTTGCAGTGCCAAACGGAATGCAGCACCGGATTGCCTGGTCGTAGCATAAACAGGAAAATCCGTAGTTGTTGAGGAAGAATACAATGGCCCATCCGCCAAACCAGTAAAGCGCGAGCGCGGCAACACCAATAAGCATCATCGTTAGCGTTGATTGCCGGTAAATGTAGCTTACGTTCATGACTGCTTTCCTCCTTATTTAATTCAAGCTCAGGCTGGCTTGACCTGGATCTGGCCTATCGCTTTCTCGACCAGGAATGAGCCGGCCCGGGCGGTTTGAATATCGCTTTGCCGGCGTGACTCGACAAAGCCCCAGAAGTCGGATTTGATCGGATGCCCGTCGGGGGCATAATCCAAACCGCGATGATTGAGGGTGCTGATCACGCGGTTGATGAACATCTTGTCGCCTTTATCCATGGCCAACTCCGCAGCAAGCATCTGGTAATATTTCTGCCTGCGCTCACGCCTTCTTTTATGCTTTGACATGGCTTCCTCCATCTATTTAAAAGCCTGGATGATTGAGGACAGTTTCCTCTCTCTTTCTTCATCCAGCCTGCCCGGCTTTCGCCTCAATAAGGCCGCGTATTACAAAAAATGTAATACGAGAATTATAAATCATTTTCTAACGCATCCACGGCAATCTGTTCTGTATGCTTACATTGCCAAACCGGTCAATCCGGCCGATAGGCGTGCGCCCAAGGGGGTTTATGATATTGCCGAATTGGTCAATGCGACCCAGGTCACACCCGCTGATTGTGCTGCGGATATTTCCGAATTGATCAACGCTAGCCATTGGTAAATTCCTGTCATTGATGTTCCCGAACCGATCCATATTTCCATTAATGTTCATCGTTAACTCCTTGTGTTGTTTTCTGTTTTGCCATTTATTACGCAATTAACGGTGATTCATATGCCCGACATCCCGGCCGAAGATATCCTTCACTGTCAGGTCGAACGGCATTGGAGACAGCGCTCCGAGCTTTTTGCCAGGATTCAACTTTGCAACTCCATTAACCATATCGATTTTGCCTGGGGTGAACACATCAAGGCCACGGATACTCACCGGCGTCCCAATGGACGACCGGACCTTGCAGACTAACCTGTCACATCCCATACCCATTGACTTATCCTCCTTTTTATTGAGTTCGTGTTTCAACACCTGGCATTAGTAATAGCAATAGGCGTGCCAACTCGGGAAAGGGCAGGAAAAACGGAGGTTGCGAGGCGATACAACGACAACAACGGAGTGCCGCCAATGGAGTTATTGCGCCAAGCACTGGACGGACAACAGGACTATTCACCCGAAAAGACAAACAGCGCCGCGTTCAGGTCTGAAGCGAACAGATGGTGATCTTCCTCTGGCGGCGCCCCTCGGCAGTATACTATCGTGAAGTGGAGCGGCGATGAATATAGCTTATGTGCGAAAGAGCGCTTCCGCCAAGACCCCCAAATCCTTGCGGCAGACAATCCCCTTTTTCCCTTTGCGTGTCCCCGTGCGATAGGTCGTATTCTTGGGGTCTATGAGATCGCTCCGGTCAATCTCCTGGACAAGCACATTGAAGCTCCATTCATGCAATGGGTTTCGCGCGCCGTTTTCATCAACTTTCAGGAGTTTTCCCGCCCGCGGATCGGCCGGCTCGCGCGCCTCTTTGCCTTTGAGCGCACGAATGATGGTCAGTTGCCGAATCTCAAGCTTCTGCTTCCTGTCAAGTCTGGCGAAATCGGGCTCGTCAAAAACCCATTTCACGCCTTCCGGGAATCGGATTTCGTGCCCTTTCATCCATTCCCGATAGCCAATAGACAAATCCTGACGCTGGGTCAGCAATTCCCACGCGCGCTCCGCCAACCGGCATTGCTCCACAGTCGCGGCAACGCCATCGACGACCCTGGCGTCGGTTATTGACGATACCTCGGCGACAGGCAATGATACCACCGGTTCTTCCGACTGGGGCCAACTCACATGTTCCCACGCTGCTCCGTTCAAGGAAGCCACATTTTTGGCTATGACACCCTGCAGTTCCCTGATGTTTCCTTCCCAGTTATGAGCTTTCAACTCGGAAATAACGGCCGCTGATATATTCTTTGGCACCTTCTTTTTCATCTTACCGCTTATCCGCGGCACCTCTTCCTCCAAGAGGGCGGGAATTCTATCTAACGTCTCGTTAAGCGAAGGGATGACCAGGCGCAGCAATAACCGGTCTTTCAAATCCCTCCTGAAAAGATTCTTGGAAACAAGATCTTCGATATGCTGATTGGTTGCTGCAATCACGCGCGCATCGGATTTTTTTTCGTCATCCGACCCGACCGGATAATAGGTGCCATCCTGCATAAAACGCAGTATCTTGGACTGCAGGGTCATCGGCATATCTCCGATTTCGTCCAAGAACAAAGTGCCGCCTTTTGCCTTAGCAATCCTTCCAAGGCGGGATTCATTCGCTCCGGTGAATGCGTTTTTAACATGTCCAAACAGTTCACTTTCCAGCAAGTGTTCTGGCACGGCAGCCACATTGACTGGAACGAAAGGAGTGTCTTTTTCTTTACGACCATTCGCCTGGCACCAAAGCGCATGGATAAGTCGCGCGAAGTTTTCTTTACCACACCCCCTTGGACCGCGAATCAAGACCGGCAGGTCGCCAGGAGCCAATTCACTGGCTTGGTTTAGGGCGGCAATCATTTTGGGGCTGCCACCGAGAGTTACGCCATGCAACATCTCCCTGTTCGCGGGTTTCAACCTGGCGGTTGGATCTATATCCGCCGCTTGCAGAACATCGAGGTATTTCTCGCTCTCA
>JBAYWJ010000071.1:0-13410 GCA_041674125.1 Kiritimatiellia bacterium | reverse complement strand
CCTAACCCCATCTCCATCACCCTGACCGGGTTCAAATGCAGATAATCCAATACCGCCAGCACATAGCCTTCTTCCACCACCTCGGACCGGAACCGCCCCTGGAACAACGGGCCTATCCTCTGGTATTTCCGATTATGCCAAACGCTATATGCCACATTCAGCCAATGAACCGCCGCACTGAGGTTGCCGCTAAGTATTCTCATCAGAAGATGATAATGGTTCGGCATCAACACATAGCCATGAACCTGCACCCCGTAGCGCTCGCTCATTTCCCCCAGCAGTTCAAGCATGTGCTCACGATCGCGGTCATCCCGGAAGATCTCCAATCGTTCCAGACCGCGGTTGATTACATGCACCCAACCGCATTCCAACTTAACCCTCGCTTGCCGGCTCATGTCTTTATCTCATCATTTTTTACTACAGACTGTCAATCACATATTTATTATATATTGAGACGCGTCCCTTATTCTTGTCCCTTATTCTTCCTCGTCCCTTATTCTTCCTGAAAAAGCGTGATATTCGTCAAACACTGTCAGCGCGACTTGAGCGGGGCGAGCAGGCGGTCGAAGGCGCGGCGGCGGCGGGAGCCGGACGGGCACACGAAAGCGATGGCGCCAGATATTTTCTGCCAGAGGCGCCAGCCGAAGGAGTTGACGATTTCACCGATGATGCGGTCCCTTTCCGCAATCTCGCCGCGCATGCCGACGATTTCACCGTGGTACTTGCGCACGACATCCCGTTGATGTTCAATTGTTTTCTCAAGGGAATGCAGGGGCACCTGGCGCTTGAGGTAATTTTCCTTGAACTTGTAACAGCGTTCCGGACCGTATACGTACGACTGGAAGCTTTCGTCCATCTCCCGGAAGAGCTTCGCCGCCCCAGGCTTTATCCCGCAATGCGCGAGCAGCTCTTCGAATCCGATCCTCTTGTCAATGCCCAGCTCGAAGTACTTTACCTGGTGAAAGTAAAAAAGGCTGCGGTAAAGCACAAAATCCACCGGCAGCGCGCCGGGAAAGACCCATTCGATATCAATCAAATAATGCTTATTGCCCGACCGGATGATGTTTTCAAACACGGCGTCTATCGCCCCCACCGGCAACCAGCAGCCTTCTGCCGCAAGAATTCCGGGCTGAACGCCGAAGACCTCCGCAATCTTCGGGCCCGTCTCGCGCGCCTCCGGCGGCCGGAATGCCTTTTCAATAAGCGCGCGATAAGCATCAATAATCGCAATGAACGCATCGCGGTTACCGGCGCGGAAGGCATCCAGGAGCAAGCGGTCAATGCTTTCGCCCTCGATGTATTCAAAAGTTATGGCCGGCTTTTCATAAGCCATGCGGTTTGGCAAAAGCAGACCGCCGGGATTAAGGCTGCCGCGGACAAGGTCGTACCCGTCGCTGATGGCCCGGATATGGGCCTCTGACGCCCTGCCCAGCGCCTTTTTAACCACCACTTTGGCGTTGTTTAAGGCAACAATCGAGGTCTCAATCTGGAATTGAGGCAGGCGGTGGCGGTTATACCTTGCAAAAATGACGTTCATATTCATTAGCATCCCATGGGATGCAGGTTAACAGGTTACAGGTTGATAGACAGTTAGTGGAAACCGCCAATAACATAAGCATCCCATAAGGTTGATATTTACAAATAAAAAGCGATTATTTTGATTTCTGTGGGCTGCCACAGTGTGGCGCAAAATGCCCGCACGCTGTGCGGGCCTACAATTTAGGACTGTTCATGACGAGTATCTCAGGGTTCAGGATCTGTAAAAGAATACCGCAGCTGCCTGCCGCGCCAAAGAGACCCGGTAGCAAACAGCGGATGGTATTGCAACATTTACAAAATCATTCCCAGTATGACATAGCCGGCGCTCGACAGCCTGATGAGCCAAATGCCAGTCACGGCATCATAGGCGGCGTAATCCGCCAGGCTATCGCCGTCAAAATCGGCGGCCAGCACGGAATAGCCATCCAGGCCCAGGTAGCCGGCTTTTGTTTCCTGCGAATAACCGGAATGCGAAAACTTGATGTTCCAGTTGCCCTGCTGGTAACCCGCAGGGTCTGCGAGCCCGTCGCCGTCAAAGTCGGCGGCCAGCGCAACATAACCGGCGCCGCCCATGAAGGCCGGAAGGCTCAAGGCCGAGTATCCGGAACCTGAAAGCTTCACTTCCCAGTCACCGGTTGCCTCCCCGTAAACCGCCGGATCGGCCAGGCGGTCGCCGTCAAAATCGGCGGCAACGGCCGCGTAGCCTGCGCCGCCCATGAAGGCCGGCAGGTTCAGGGTCGAATAACCGCCGCCGGAAAGCTTGACCTGCCAGTCGCCCGTGGTTTCCCTGTAAACCGCCGGATCGGCCACCCGGTCGCCGTCGAAGTCGGCGGCAAAGGCCGTGTAGCCTGGACCGCCGAAAAATCCCGGCAGATCAATCAGGGCATAACCGGTCGAAGACAACCGCACCTGCCATCCGCCAGAGGAGGCTTGGTAGAGGGCAGGGTCGGCAACGCGGTCGCCATCGAAATCGGCGCCGAGCGGCGTCGCATTCGCCAGGGAAAAATGATTGTCCGTTGCCCCGCCGACTACAACCGGCACCTTGGTAATCCTGGTTATGCTGTTGTCGCCATCCGTGATGATCGCCTGGATATAATACGAGCCGGCGCCCACCGCCGAGGAATCCCAGACATAGCTGGCGGAACCCACGGCCTGGGTGACGGTCGTCAGAAGATGGCCGGAAAAAGAGCTTCCGGAAAGCGTGCCGTAATAGAGGCTGACCGTGACGCTGGCGCTATCGGGGTCGGTGGCGGTCCACGAAATGGTGTAGCTGTTATTGGCGGGGCGGTTGTCGTCGCAAAGCTTGATGTCGTCTATGGCAAAGGTCGTTGCGACCGGCACCTCGAGGGGATCAAAACGAATCCGTTTCACGGAGCCAAGCTCGCGCCAGCCCAACTGGGCCGGGTAAGGGTTTTCGGTTGTGAGGAGCGCGCGGTCCGCCAGATCAACGGTGTAGGAATGCCAGCTCTCGAGCATGGGTATGCCCTGGGCCTCGGAGCCGTCATTGGTAATAGACGTATTGAACCAGATTACTCTTGGGAGCCACCCTTTTGCCACCCAATCGTTTATATTCACGTAACCTGTCGGGTCAACCATCATGCGGTAGGTCAGGTAGCGGTATTTGCTTGCGTCAATCGCTTTAAACTCTCCACTCAACCGTGTATTCAGGTAAAATTGAGCGTCAGATTCGTTTCCCAAAATTGGGGCATCAGCCGTGGCGATCAGCATGCCGTTGTCGAAGGAGACGTTCGAGAGGTAGAGCTGCTCGTAGATGTCGGACGAGTCCGTCATGTCCCAGGGATTCCCCAGCTCCACCGTGGCATAATCGCTGCCGCTGGTAAAGGTGGGCGCTGTGAACTCCAGCTCGGGCGGATGCGTAATGGTCACCTTGGCGCTGTAGCCGCTGCGGCCCAGCACCCTGTAGGCGGAAGAGTTTCTTGCGACCAGCTGCAGGTAAAAATAATAATCACCCGGCGGAAAAGCGGCGGTATTGATTTCGTAAAGACCGTCGTTTTTCAGGCAGGTTGCCACGAGTTCGCCGTTAAAGATACTCCGGTTGGTGACCACGCAGACCTGCACGCTGTTGGTGGTCAAGTCGTTCGTATCCGCGCCGGTGGTGTACCAGCGCAGCTGCAGCTTGGGTGAGGTGGAAGGATCATAGAGCCTCATCCAATTTACCTTGATCGCCGTGCCGGCGGCGCCATCCTTGGTGGCTTCAATCAGGAACCCGTAAATGTTATTGGTCCAGGGCCCGAGAACCTCTACGCCCGCGCTTGGATTATTGATCCGGTCGTTGAAATAATCAGCCACATTGAAGCCCAGCTCGTATATCCGGTATCCCTCCGGGTAGAGCTCGCTGGTCCACTGCCCTGCTTCATTCTGCAAAAGGCAGTCGCCGTCAATGAATCCAATGGCATTTGCCACCGGATTTTCAACCTCTGCGGCGTTGGTGGTCCAGATGACCCAGAAGGTCGAGCGGTTCCGGGTGGATATGCGCATCGAAAGCCTTGAGTACTTAGAGGCGTTGATCGGGTTAAGCTGCCCCAGGGGCATGCAGTTATCCACATGGTAGGGATAGCTTGCGGCCGTGGCCGTCGAAAAACCGCGCCAGAGGGGATAAAAGGGCGCACCCGCGGCCAGGAAAGTGCTGGACCATTCATTGTTCGCGGCAGTGGGCTCCTGGAAATTGATGTCGTATGGAATATCGCGGATCTGATTCATGTCCCAGGGATTTGCGGCCACGGACGTGGCGAACTCATCCCCGGCCGCGTAAGACATGTTTGTGCTCGGAGAAGTCAGGACTATAGTCTGGGCAAACAAAGAAGGCACCATCAACAATCCCAGCCAGAGACTGACTTTACTTTTCATATATGTCCTTTTACTAACTAATAGTGGCGCCAAAGTTAGTATTACTACATTTTTATTTAACAAAATAAAACCAGGCCCAAGACAATCTTTTTAATGTATGATAGAATAAAATTTTGTGCATTTCAATCTTATAATAAGGGTGAATTTTGCACGCATTGCGTTCAACATTCAGGTTACATATTCGTCCGGAGGCACTGGAACACGATTTCGCAGGCCAGGCAATTGCCGGCCGCGGTAAAATGCACACCGTCCTGGAGGATATAAACGCCGTATCCGTCCCGCTCCATTGCGGTCCGGACGGGATGATACCAGTCTATAAACAGGAGGCGGTTGCGCAGGGCAAAGTGTTCGGCCGCCCGGCGGTAGGGATGAACCGCTGCATCCAGCCCGCCGGCCGCGTGGAACCGCCTGCAGCTTTCGTCGTTTTTAATCCAGCCGTGCCAGGCATCCACCACCGGTGGAAAATTGATCAGGGCCAGCCTCGCCCCGATCAATGAAGTCTTCCGGCTCATTTTCTCCAAATTTTCCCTAAATTCCCGGACAGGAACGTGGCGATTGCGCTCAATGGTGGCATCGTTGCCGCCGAATTCAGCCAGGACCCAGTCGGGCTTGTGACATAAAACTTCCTTCTGCATCCGCGCCAATCCTTCCCGGGAAGTGTTGCCTCCCACGCCGGCGTTGATGACATTAACGCGGCGCGGCGCCAGCATTTTCGCCAGCTTCCGCTCCAGCATCGCAGGCCATCTTTTTTGCGGCGCAACCTGCGCGGCCTGGGTCATGGAATCGCCGAAGGCGACTATTTTCAAGCGTTTCATTTCAATATCCTCCTCAGCGGCGTCCCATAAGGGACGCCTAGGCTGTAGCGTTTTTTGGCTGTAGGCTGCAGGTTAAAACCAGAAAAACAACATCGGCAATAAACCGGAACTGTCGTTCTAAAAATATTGGCAACTCATACTGCTTTTCCGCGGTTTCCCTGACAGTCTAACAACCTACAGCCTATTAACCTGCATCCTATTAAAACCTTGACCTGAAATTCCGTTTATCTTATATACTTGCTCCCATATGAAAAGAGAAAAAAAATTGCCCGGCGGTGTATGGTCGGCCATCCCCACTCCTTTTACCGCCGGCATGCAGGTTGATTTAAAGAGCGTGCGGCGCATGGTAGAACACCATGTCCGCCTGGGGATCAAGGGCCTGTTCGCCTGCGGTACAAACGGCGAGGGTCCGTGGATGACCAACGCCCAGCGCGCGGTGCTGCTGCGCTCCGTGGTGCGATGCGTCCGCAAGCGCATGCCGGTTGCGGTGCAGGTCACGGACAACTCCGCGGCGCGCATCCTTGAAAACATGGACATGGCCGCGGCGGCCGGCGCCGATATTGCCGTGATCGCCCCTCCGTATTTTCTCGCCAACGCCACCCCGCGCAACATTTTCAAGATATACCAGGAGGCCATCCGGAAGAGCCCGATGCCGGTCGGCATATATGACCGCGGCAAGTTCGGGGCGGTCTTCGTACCCGACGAGATCATCGCCGATATATACGCCGAGCCAAAGGTGGTCATCATCAAGGACAGCTCCACCATGCCCGAACGTATGAAAATCGCGCTGGAGGCCAGACGCCGGCGCCCGGGCTTAAGCCTCCTGGACGGTGATGAGTTCCATTGCGTGCAATACCTGTCCGCCGGCTACGACGGCCTGCTTTTGGGCGGCGGGGTTTTCAACGGACACATCGCCGCGAAAATCATCGAATCCGTCCGCGCGGGCAACATGCAGAAGGCCGAAAAGCTTCAAGCCCGGATGAACAACATCATGTGGGCGGTCTACGGCGGCAAAAAAATCGCCTGCTGGCTGGCCGGAGAAAAGCAGCTCCTGGTGCGCATGGGAATATTCACAACGCACATGAATTACCCGAATTACCCGCTCAACCCGGCCTGCCGGCGTGCCATCGAACGGGTTCTGAAACAAAACAGGAAATTGCTTTTGCCGTAGAGATAATTTCAAAAATGGCCGCAAAGAGGCACAAAATTCACAGAATCGTTGTGTTTCTTGTGCATTTTTGTGGCAAAAAATAATTTTGAAAATGGTTCCGCAATATGTCTAAAAAGATCATGGTCCGCAGGGCGGCGGACAACGAATACCTGCACAAGGACTTCCACGGCGCCATGAACCTGGCGCTGGAATATCTGCGCAAGCGCTTCGGCGCAGGGGCCGTTCGCGACTATTTACGCCAATACGCCAGATCGTTCCACGCGCCGCTCACCGCCCGGTTGCGCCGGCGCGGCCTTGGGGTTCTGGAGGATTACATCAAAAAAACATACGCCATGGAAGGCGCGCCCGTCAGCGTCCGGCGCACGCAAGACGAGCTCGTTTTCAAGACCAAATATTGCCCGGCCGTGAAGCACATCCGCCGCCTGAAGCTGGCGGTCTCGCCGCTCTTTATCGAAACCGAGCGCACCGTTTACGGCGCGATCTGCGAAAACACGCCTTACCGGCATGAATTAATCAGTTATGACAAAAGGACCGGGCGCAGCATCCAGCGATTCTCAAGGAAACAATAATGATCTCATGCACAGAGTTCATAGCCGCCTACAGCGAGCACTTCAAGTTTCTAGAAAAGAAAGGGGGCAAAAAGGCGGTTCTGGATTTCTGGAACTTTTTGTCCCGGAAATACCTGACATCATCGCTCAAGCGCCTCGTAAAAAAACACGGCATCCGCGGCTGCTGGCTCTACTGGCAAAAGTCACTGAACGAGGAGGCCGCGGACTTCACCATGGAGCTTGATGAAAAGGACGGCGTTTTCAAAATCATCATGCACCACTGCCCTTCCAAGGGCCGCCTCATGCAGTGGAAGCACATGCGCCCCTATCCCGAATATTGCCTGCACTGCGACGTGCTTTACCGGCGCATACTCGAGCCGCTGGGATTCACCTACGAGGCCGATTTAACAGCGACTGGCAAGGCCCGCTGCAGGCTGGTTGTCCGCAAAAAACCGTGATTTTCCGCGCCAGCACCGGGCAGGCCGGGCGCCGGCCCTCCATCGCCCCAAGCCGCCGCGACGCCGCAACGGCGTTTTCTGATTGTGCTTGACGAAAGGCCGCTTTTTTTAATCTAATGCAGCTTTGTTGAAAGCAGGCGGCATTGAATAGAATAATTTCAAAAAAACAGCTTTCGGATGACGTCTTCATGATGCGCATCGAGGCGCCCCTGATAGCCTCCGAACGCCGGCCCGGCCAGTTTGTCATCATCCAGCTGGACACAAAATACGGCGAGCGCATCCCGCTCACCATAGCCGACGCCGACCCGGCCGGGGGCTCCATCACCGTCATTTTCCAGGCCGTGGGCGCCACCACTTCACGTCTCTCCAAATTCAACCCGGGCGACTCCCTGGAAAACCTGGTCGGACCGCTCGGTCGGCCGACGCACATTGAAAAATTCGGGACCGTGGCCTGCGTCGGCGGCGGCATAGGGGTGGCCCCGCTTTACCCGATCGTGCAGGGCATGAAAGAGGCCGGCAACCGCATCATCGTCATCATGGGCGCCCGCAACAGGGCCCTGCTGATCCTCGAAAAAGAAATGCGCGCGCTGGCCGACGAGCTGATCATCTGCACCGATGACGGCTCCAGCGGCCTCAAGGCGCTCGTAACCGCCCCCCTCAAGGAAATCTGCGCGCGCGATCCCAAGCCCGACCTGGCGGTGGCAATCGGCCCGCCGGTCATGATGAAATTCTGTGCCGAAACCACCCGCCCCTTCAAGGTGCCCACGGTGGTTTCGCTCAACACCATCATGGTGGACGGCACCGGCATGTGCGGCGGATGCCGCGTGACGGTCGGCGGCAAGACCAGATTCGTCTGCGTGGACGGGCCCGAGTTTGACGGCCACCTGGTTGATTTCGACAACATGATGAAGCGCCTGAAGGCCTACAAGCGCCAGGAGGACAACGCGCGGGAAATATGCCGGCTTGATGCGGAAATTATAAAACAGGCACAAAGGGTCAAAGGCACATAGGCACAAAGCAGCAAGAAATCAAGTTGCAATTGTGAATACATTACAACATTAAGTTCAGAAATGAGCCATCATGCCACCAGGGAAGAACTTGCGTCCGAGGCGCACCGCCTACTGGCCGATGTTTCCTCCCGGCCCCAGCCACTGAAGGCCCGCGAACGCCTCCAGATCCCGCCCCAGGAGATGCCGAGCCAGGACCCGGTTGCGCGCAGGGCCAACACGAACGAGGTGGCCCTGGGCTACTCCCCCGAACAGGCCAGGCTGGAAGCGATGCGCTGCCTGCAGTGCAAAAACGCGCCCTGCATCGCCGGGTGCCCGGTGCGCATAGATATCCCCGGCTTCGTCGGCGCGATTGCCGGAGGAGATCTCCAGAAAGCCATTGCCATCATTAAGCGCAACAGCCTGCTCCCCTCGGTCTGCGGGCGCGTCTGCCCCCAGGAAACCCAGTGCCAGGCCCCCTGCACGGTCGGGAAGTCGCTCAAGGACGTGAACAAGGCCGTTTCCATCGGCAGGCTCGAAAGATACGCGGCCGACCTGGAAAGGGAGAAAGGACTGCTTGACACCCCGGAGGTAAAGGCTGAAACCGGGCGGAAAGTGGCGGTGATCGGCAGCGGCCCGGCCAGCATCACGGTCGCGGCCGACGTCCGGCGCGAAGGCCACTCCGTGACAATGTTCGAGGCCTTCCACAAGGCGGGCGGCGTGCTCGTTTACGGCATCCCCGAGTTTCGCCTGCCGAAGAAAATCGTGCAGTTCGAAATAGACACCCTCAAGGCCATGGGCGTTGAAATCAAGACCAACTTCGTCGTCGGCCGGACGCGCCGCCTCAAAGATTTGATCGAAAAAGACGGCTACGAGGCCGTCTTCATCGGCACCGGGGCCGGGCTGCCTAAATTCATGAACATCGAGGGCGAAAACCTGGTGGGGGTGTTCTCGGCCAACGAATACCTTACCCGCGCCAACCTCATGCGCGCCTACGACCGCGAGCATGCCCAGACGCCAATTTACAACTCGCGCAAGGTGGCCGTCCTGGGCGGCGGCAACGTGGCCATGGATGCCGCACGCATGGCGGTGCGCCTCGGCGCCGCCGAAGTTCACCTGGTATACCGGCGCACCGAGGTCGAAATGCCGGCGCGGGTGGAGGAAGTCGCCCACGCCAAGGAAGAAGGGGTTATTTTCCACATCCTGCAGAATGCCAAGCGCATCCTCGGAAACGAGGAAGGGTGCGTGACCGCCATGGAGTGCCTCAAATACGAGTTGGGCGCGCCGGATGATTCCGGGCGGAGGCGCCCGGTGGAAATCAAGGGCAGCGAGTTCATCATGGAGGTCGACACCGTCATCGTGGCCATCGGCAACGACTCCAACCCGCTCATCAAGCAGACCACGGAAGGCCTGGCTACAACCAAGTGGGGCAACATCATCGTGGATGAAAACGGCAAGACTTCGCTCGACAGGGTTTATGCCGGCGGCGACATCGTTCTCGGGGCGGCGACGGTCATCCTGGCCATGGGCGAAGGACGGCGGGCTGCGAATTCAATTAACAAGCTGCTGGCCGGGAATAAAAAATAATTTTAACATAAAGAAAGAAACAGCAACAAAACCGTATGCGTTTGTCATTCCCGACCTGTTCCAGCTATCGCAGCCAGAAGGTTTACTTCAGCGGAGCAGGCTCGGGTATACAGAAAAGTCAATACTGGATTCCCGCTTTCGCGGGAATGACAGCATTGAAGTTCACAAACTATCAACATAACTGAGGGTCACCAAAACAGAAAAGGTGCAATCATGGCAAAAATAACATTCATCGGCGCCGGCAGTTTCGGTTTCACGCGCGGTTTGGTTAAAGACGTCCTCACCTACCCGCTCCTGCGCGACGCCACCCTGGTACTCATGGATATCAACCGCGATAGACTGGCGCTGATCAAGAAGGCGGTCGAGCGGATCGTCAGGGAGGGAAAGTATCCCGCCAAAATCGTCGCCACCACCGACCGGCGCGAGGCCCTGAAGGGCGCCGATGCCGTCATCTGCACCATCCTGGCGGGCGACGTTAGCGTCTGGCAGCATGACATCCTCATCCCCAAGAAATACGGGGTTGACATGAACATCGGCGACACGCGCAGCGTGGCCGGCATTTTCCGCGCCCTGCGCACCATCCCGGTCATGCTCTCCATCTGCCGGGACATGGAGGAACTCTGCCCGAACGCCATCCTGCTCAACTACACCAACCCCATGGCGATGCTCTGCCGCGCCATGCAGCGCAAGAGCGCGATCAGGGTTTCAGGCCTCTGCCACAGTGTGCAGGGCACGATCCGCGAGATGGCCAAATGGATCGGGGCGCCGCACGAGGAAATCAATTACGTCTGCGCCGGCATCAACCACCAGTCGTGGTTCCTCAAGTTTGAGTGGAAAGGCAAGGACGCCTACCCGCTCCTGCGCAAGGCCATCCGCAAGCCCAAAATCCGCGACGCGGAACTGGTGCGCAACGAGATGTTCCGCCAGCTCGGGTATTACGTTACCGAGTCGAGCGGGCACAACTCCGAATACAACTGGTGGTTCCGCAAGCGCCCGGACCTGATAAAAAAATACTGCACGCACGGGACCAACTGGAACCCCGGCCACCATGCCTACATCCTTAAATATTATCGCGATCACAAGAGCAAGTGGAAAAAAGAATTCCAGAAATGGATCGACAACCCCAAGCCGCTGAACCTAAGCCGCGGGCTTGAATATGCCTCCCGCATCATCAACGCCTACATGGGCGGGGAAATATTCGAGTTCAACGGCAACGTGCCCAACACCGGCATAATCCCCAACCTGCCGCAGAACGCCTGCGTCGAGGTGCCCGTCTTCGCCAACCGCCGCGGATTCAACCCCACCTACGTCGGCCCGCTGCCGCCGCAGCTGGCGGCGCTCAACAACGTCAGCGTGGCGGTCGAGGAAATGGCGGTCGAGGCGGCCCTGACCGGCAACCCGGAGATGGCCTTCCATGCCGTCGCCTACGACCCTCTCACCGCGGCCGTCCTCTCGCTGGCCGAAACCAGGAAGATGGTTCAGGAAATGCTAATCCGCAACCGCGACCACCTGCCGCAGTTCAGGAACGTAAAAATTACCTGATTGACCACAAAAAAGCACAAGATTCACAAAGATGATTGTGATCCCTTTTGACTTCCTGTGATTTATGTGCATCGTGCGGCTAAATCTTAAGAGATAAAACCATGACGATCAAACCCTGCCGGCCGAAATGGAAAGGCAGCATGACCGACCGCGAGCGGTTTGTGAATCAGATGCATTACAAGCCGGTTGACCGCTGCTTCAACATGGAGTTCGGATACTGGCAGGAAAATTTCAGCCAGTGGCCCCTGTTCGTCGAAAACCGGGTGACGAACAACGCCGAGGCGGATGTTTTCTTCAACTTCGACACGATAAAGATCGTCGGCGGAACTATATGGCTCTCCCCGCCTTTTGAAAAAAAGGTGGTCAGCGAAACAAACAGTACCATCATCATGATGAACGGCTCCGGGTTGCTGGCCGAGATTCCGAAGGACGGCCACGACACGATCCCGCACTACATCAAGGCTTCCATCGTCACGCCCGAGGACTGGAAGCGCTGCAAGCAAGAGCGCCTTAGGCGCGGCGACCCGGCGCGCAAGGTGGACGTGGCGCAGCTTCAAAAGCAGCACCCGCCAAACCGCGATTACCCCCTGGGCGTGCACTGCGGCTCGATGATCGGGCGCATCCGCGACATGCTGACCTTCGAGGGCCTGGCCTACGCGGTCTACGATTACCCGGACATGGTTGAGGACATGGTGGAGACATCCTGCCTGCTGGCAGAGGATTTCCTGGATCAGGTCCTTGGCAAAATCGATTTTGACTACGCCGCCGGATGGGAGGATATCTGCTTCAAGAACGGCCCGATCGTTTCGGTTGATTTTTTCAAGAACGTCGTCATGCCGCGCTACAAGCGCATCAATAAAAAACTGAAAGCCCACGGCATTGACCTCTGGTACACGGACTGCGACGGCGACGTGCGCCCCATCCTACCCTATTTTCTCGAGGGCGGCATCAACTGCCTTTTCCCGTTCGAGGTCAACGGCTGTGCGCACCCCGCGGAGCTTTTGAACGAGTATGGCCGAGACCTCAGGATCATGGGCGGAGTTGACAAGATCCAGCTCGGCAGGGGGCCAAAGGCCATCAAAACCTACCTTGAAACCCTCGTGCCGCTGGTCGAGCGCGGCGGCTACATCCCTTTCTGCGACCACCGCTGCCCGCCGAACGTCAGGCCCGAAGACTACCTTTACTACCTGGACCTCAAGGAAAAAATGTTCGGGATGAAGTGATAACATGGCGGCAGGCTGTCATAGCATGACGGCATTTTACTATGACCGGCGTGTCGTTTTCGATTATTCCAACGCGGGCAACACCCATAACCAAAAAATCAACCACTGACTTCACGGATTTCACTGATACAAGGAGCTAGAATGACATTGTTAAGACATTCCACATCAGTGCCATCTGTGTCATCCGTGGTAATATTCTTGTTTATTATCGCAGTTTCTCATGCATAATGTGCCAATAAACAAAAATAATTAGGAATAAACATGAAAGTCGTATTCATCGGCGGCGGAGCTTTCAGGACATTGCCGGTTGCGCGCGGCGCGCTGGTGGAAAAGAAAATATCCCACCGCGGCGAGATATGCCTCTACGACCTTAACCTCGAGCGGGCCGAAGCCATGGGCCGCATGATCATGAAGACCCCTGAATTTGCAGGGACGGGATGCAAAATCACGTGGGGCAAATCCCTTGAGGCCTCCCTGGAAGGCGCCGATGCCGTGAGCGTGGTGCTTCTCGCCGGCTCTCCCAAAACCTTCGCGCTCGGCTACCCCGCCTGCCATTCCCACGGCTACCTGGCGACCGACAACACCACCATCAACGGCGCCTTCCTCGCCCTCAAGGGCGGGCGCCTCATCACCGGCTTCGCCCGCAAGATGGAGCGCATTTGCCCGGACGCCT
>JBAYWJ010000070.1:0-13481 GCA_041674125.1 Kiritimatiellia bacterium | reverse complement strand
TTTCGAGGCGTTTTATCGGTTGTTCCCGGTTCCGCGTTTCGGCATTCAGACGTCTTTATTACCTGTTCGTGCTTAAAACAAGGGTTTTTCAGGATCGACTAAAGAAAGGCCGATAGAACTCATTGCCTTCAGTGAATGAAAGGAGACGCAAATGCCTGGGGATAAGAAGCGGTCAGCCTTAAGCATGCAAACGCCCGGGAAGAGCGTCATGTTCGAAGCGAGCGAGATCTTCAATTTCGCCGTAAGGATCGAAGAAAACGGCGAGATGCTCTACCGCAAAGTGGCGAAGCAAACGAAAGATCCGAAGGTGCGCAAGTTGTTCCTTTTCCTCGCCGAAGAGGATGTCCGCCACGCAGGTATCTTCGCCAAAATGGCGTTGGAACTTAAGCGGCACGACCCGATCGAGATGTACCCCGGCGAGTATGCGGCTTACATGAAAGCCTACACCGCGGAGATCATTTTCCCGGCGAGCGTCACGGAGGAGCTGCCCGGGGCGGAGGACGCCATCGCGGCCCTGGACTTTGGTATTCGCCGCGAACTGGATTCGATCATGTACTACATACAGGTTAGGGAACTGGTGCCTGAAAGCCAGGCGAAACTGATCGACAAGATCATCGAGGAAGAACGGGGCCATTTTCTAAAGTTCTCGGTGCTCAAACGGGATTACCTGGCGAAAAAAAACCGCTTGGCAAAGCGTGCGAAGAAGCGATGAAACCAGCCGGGCGAAATATAAGGAGCATGAATCTGGCCTGGCAGGGGCCGTAAGGCACAAGTTGACCGTGGAATAATGAATAATAGAAAGAAAGGGACGACAATGAAACAAATACTGAGCATCGAAAAAATGTTGATGGCAATCGCAGTGGCGGCAGGCTTCGGCCTGCTTGCCGCCGGCTCAGCGCGCGCGCATTGCGACACGACCGGCGGCCCGATCATTCCGGAAGCCAGGGCGGCCCTGGAAAAGGGCGACGTGACGCCGATGCTTAAGTGGGTCAGGAAGGAGAACGAGGCGGAG
Source organism: Kiritimatiellia bacterium (assembly GCA_041674125.1). GTDB lineage: Bacteria > Verrucomicrobiota > Kiritimatiellia > JAAZAB01 > JAAZAB01 > JAQUQV01. Next base: position 12,469 of record JBAYWJ010000070.1, on the reverse strand, counting down.
ATCAAGTCCGCGTTCGCGAAAGCGGTCGCGGTCCGCGCCTGGGGGGCGGAGGCGAAAGAACTTGCCGACCAGTACTTCCTGGAAACTATCGTGCGGCTCCACCGCGCCGGCGAAGGCGCTCCTTACACCGGCATCAGGGACGAGCCGGTTGAGCCGATCGTGGCCATGGCCGACAAGGCGCTGGCTGGCGGCTCCGCGGATGAGATGCTCAAGAAAATGAGCGGCCACATGGCGTCGGCCGTTCAAGCGAAGTTCAACAAGGCACTGGAAGCCAAAAAGAACAAGGATAAGAGCGTGGAGGCCGGCCGCGAGTTCGTGGAAGCCTATGTGGTCTACATGCACTACGTGGAGGGAATCCACGCCGCCATCATGTCCGCCGGAGGACAATGCCGCGCGGGCGCCGCCGGGGGCGAAGCAGGGCATGCCGAGCACTCGCGTTGAGAGGCGCCGGCGAGTGTGAACAGGAAAGATGCATGACCGGGAAATGGGCATGGAGCATAAGGTGGGAACAAGCATGCCAACTGAAGTGATGGCGCCGCTGGTAATGACGGTCGGCCATTCCACGCGCACGCTCGATGAATTCATCCGCCTGCTTAAGGCCCATGGCGCTGCCTGCGTAGTGGATGTGCGCACAATTCCGCGTTCACGGCATAATCCGCAGTTCAACAAAGAATCCCTGCCGCAATCGTTAAAGAAAGCCGGGTTGAAATATGTTCACCTGCCGGCACTCGGAGGTCTGCGTCATGCGCGGGAAGATTCACCCAACGCGGGCTGGCAAAACGCATCCTTTCGAGGTTATGCCGATTACATGCAAACGCCCGGGTTTGCGCAGGGCATCGAGGAATTGATCCGCCTCGCCAGCCAGGATCAGATTGTCCTGATGTGCGCGGAAGCGGTGCCGTGGCGCTGTCATCGCTCGCTCATCGCGGACGCCTTGCTGGTTCGTGGAATTCGCGCCGAGCACATCATGAATGTAACTCGCCGCCAGGTTCATGTGCTCACGCCATTTGCAAAAGTCCGGGGCATCTCGCTTGCATATCCCGGCGAGACTTCGGAGGGCGCGCAAAAGAGACCTTCTGCCGGGCGCTCGCTCCGGCCGGAGAGCTGACGTAAAATCCATACCTCAACCAGCTCCAGCCGCAAGCGCCGACGCAGCCAGTGTTTTTACATCGGATGGAAGTTGTTGGCATCTTGTAATTGTCAGAAGCAACCAATAGGTATCAGCTCGCGACTCGCTTTGGCAATGTTCATGTCAAAGGGGGAAGGCCGGGAGAGGCGGGCTGGTGTTCAGTCCGCAGTTCCCGCAAGCTGAAGCGATACTGGCGCGGGCTGAAGCCGCAGCAGCGCTTGAAGCTTTTGCTGAAGACGTATTCATCTTCATAACCGCATTGAGCGGCGATAATTTTCACCGGTTCCCCGGTCGTAATCAGCAATTCCTGGGCGTGGCGGATGCGGGCATGGCGGACAAAGTCAATTGGGGTAAACCCGGTAATCTCTTTAAACAGGCAATGAAATTGCGCGCTGGAAAGGCCCGCCATCCTGGCCAGGTCGTCGCGCCTCAGGGGTTCATGATAGTGCTGGTGAGTGTATTCGATCACGGCGCGCAATTGCTGGGCCTGGTGGATTCTTTTCTCGGCGCCCACCTTCAACGGGCACACCCCCGCCAGCAGGCCCAGCACGCGGAAGCCAAATCCGTTGCGCCTGGCATTCAAGAGCACCGAGCCTTCGCTGTCACGCCGGGTTGATTCAAGCCAGTCCCGGATCAAGTCGCCCACGGCTTCCCCGGTTTTTTTTGAGATAACGGGCGGAATCGTCATCAGCGAAAAGAGGTCCAGGCGGCCGAGGATGAAATAATTAACGTGCGCCCAGCGCCGCAGTTCCCGCGGGGAGGCCACATCCACCTTGTGCCTGGCTCCGGCGGGCAGGACGATCAGCTCGCCGGCGCGCGCGCATATTTTTTCTCCGGACGGCAAATACATGATTTCGCTTCCCTGGTGGGCCTGGGAGAGCATGAGGCCGGGCAGGACGCGCCAGCCGGTGGAATGCGGCCGCTTCAGCGGCGCCAGACCGGCGCTCTGGTATTCAAACCGGAGCGTTTGTTCCAGGAGTTTGTCGAATACGGCCGTCATGGCACCATACAAATTGACATGCAAAAAAGACAAACAGACATTCTCAAACGCCGGGCGGCATAATAGCATACGAGTCGTAAATTTAAAGGCGAATTGGATCCGGCTGATTTCAGATAAGGGCCTGACGGTATCGCCAGGCAGTGGAATGGGCGGCATGTTTGAGCAATTGAAAAAACTTCCGAAAAACTCGCGCATCACGATCATGCTTGAGCCTTACAGCTCGGTCATCTCCGGCATCCTTATGTTTTATGCCGCGCTCTACATGCAGGGCAACGGCCTCCGCGCGCAACAGATCGGCCTTATCAGCACCATCGGCGCGGTCGCGGGCTTGATGCTTCAGTTCGCGGCCGCCCCGGTCACCAACAGGCTTGGCCGGCGGAGAACCCTTTTGCTGTTTTCCCTCGTCTGCTGGTCCATACCGCTCCTGCTCTGGGCAATCGCCGGCAGCTTCGCGGTGTTTCTCGCCGCCGCCGTGTTTTTTTCCTTTTCTAAAATCGCCGGTGTGGCATGGTATTGCGTTGTCACGGAGGATGTGGATAACGACAAAAAAGCCGGCATATTCGGGATGCTGGCGACCATCGGCTCCATCGGGGGAGCTGCCGCTGTGTTTATGGGGCCGGTGATAGACAAATTCGGCCTGGTGCCTTCGATGCGCTCCCTTTACGCCTTCGCCTTCGTGAGCATGACGTTAATGTTCGTGGCGCGCCACCTGCTGCTCACCGAGACGCAGGCCGGGGCCGCGCTCAATGACATCCACGACAAACTGACGATATTCCAAAGCTTCCGCCAATGCTGGCAGGCGGCTATACTGAGCATGAGGGATGCCCAATTCATGCGCCTTATCATCGTTTTTGTCATGTTCAATTTTGCCATCAACATGGGCTTTGTCCAGATCCTGTTCGTCAACAATGTGTTGAAGCTGACCATGACCGAGATTTCTATGATACCGGCCGTGGGGACGGTAGTCAGTTTTGTCCTGTTCCGTTATGTGGTTCCGCGCCTGGGCGGACGGAATGAGAAGAAAGCGCTGTGCGCCGCGCTGGTTGTGTTTGCCGCCGGCACGTTGATGCTTCTGGTTGTTCCTGTCAAAAATCTGTGGCTTACGCTTCTGGCCTCTATGCTTGTCGCCGCCGGCACCTACCTTTTCCAGGTGTGCGTCAACGCCGCCATGAACAACAGGATGGGGCTGCTGCACAAGGCCAGCGCCTATTCTGCCGTCCAGATGCTGGTCGCCTTCGCCATTATTCCCGCCGGCTATGTCGCCGGCAAAGCGTTTGATCTCAACCCTCAATTCCCGATTTTGATTATCGGATTAGTTGCGGCAGTGGCGGCCGGCCTGGCTTTGCGGCCGCTGAAAACAAACGTTACCGGGGAGAATCTGGCATGCACATGGAATTAAATAATAACTGGCGCATCGCGCGCGACGCGGGCAACATCGGCCGGGATAAGAGATGGTTTGATTCCGTGCCGGACAGCTCGCAGCCCGCGCCGGTGCCGGGGGTCATTCAGCAGGTGTTTCCCGGCTATCACGGCGTGGCCTGGTTCTGGCACGCGTTCAAACCCGCGGCGGCTCCCGCGCCGCACGAAAGGGCGCTCCTGCGATTCGGCGCCGTGGACTACCTGGCCGAGGTCTGGCTGAACGGCCGGCCCGTGGGCGGCCACGAAGGCGGCGAGACGCCGTTCGCGCTTGATGTGACCAATGCCCTGCGCCCCGGCGTAAAAAATCTCCTGGCCGTCAGAGTGCTCAATCCGGCGGATCAGCCGATCGACGGCATACGGGTGGCCGAGATTCCCCATTCGGCCGCCAAAGGCCAGTACAACCCCGGCGGCATCGTCCTGCAGGTGGAGCTGGATTTTGTTCCGGCGATTCGGATCGCCGACATTTTTGTCCGGCCGGACTGGCAATCCGGCGTGATCGGCGCGAGCATAGTTGTCCGCAACGACACGGGCCGGACCGTGTCGGCCAAGCTGACGCTGGCCGTAAGTCCGGACAAAGCCGGCGAAATCCTGGCGACGGAGGAGGTGTCTGGAGAATTCGTCCCGGGCGAAACAAACCATGAGCTCCGGCTGATTATCCGGCAGCACCGTTTATGGGAGCTCTCCGACCCGTTTCTGTATCGGGTCACGGCAACCGTGACCGCGGAATCCGCCGGAAGCGCGCACGAGAAGTCCTTGCGCTGCGGCTTCCGCGATTTCCGGGTGAAGGACGGGTTCTTTTTCCTGAACGGCCGGCGCGTTTTCCTGCGCTGCGCCCACACCGGGGCCACGGTCCCCGTGACGCGCACGGCGCCCGATCCGAACCACCTGGCGCGCCGCGAAATGCTCCTGGCGAAGGCCTGCGGGTTCAACTGCGTGCGGTTTCTCTCCCATGTGGCCCTGCCGGAGCAAATCGACCACTGCGACGAAATCGGGCTCATGGTCTACCAGGAATCGTATGCCGCTTGGTGGGAAAGAAAAAAAACGGCGCAGTTCATGGAGCCCGACAAGGTGTTGGCGCGCTACGAAAACTCGCTTCGCGAAATGGTGCTCCGCGACCGCAACCATCCCGGCATCGTCATATGGGGGATGCTGAACGAAGAGCGCGGCACCCCTCTCTTCCGCAAGGCGGTCGAAATGCTGCCGCGGATGCGCTTGCTCGATCCGACCCGGCTGATTCTGCTCAACAGCGGGCGCTGGGACGGCGATTTCGCGACCGGCTCGGTGAGCAATCCCGACTCGTCCGAATGGGAGCGCCTCATGGGCAGGGAGGGCCAGCCGGAATTTATGAAAGAGCGCTTCCGCAAAGTCGGACACGAGCATTGCCATAAGCTTGGGGATATTCATAACTACCCGCCCGTGCCCATTACCAAAGAACTCGTCTTGTTCCTGCGCACCATGAGCGATACGCCGAAGCCGGTGAACACCAAGCCGGTGTTCGTCTCCGAAGGCGGGTTCGGGGAAATGATGAACTTCGTCGCCATGTTGCGCCGATACGAACAGGCCGGCGCGCGGCCGGAGGCGGAGGATTTCGCCATGCTGCGGCACCTGCCCGGGAAACTGGATGCCGACCTGCGCCGGTTCGGCATGCAGAGAGTCTTTCCCTTCCCGGAAGACATGATGCGCGCAAGCCAGCGCCTGAACCTCCGGAAGCGGCGTTTCTGGTTCGACATGCTGCGCTCCAACCCCAACGTCTGCGGGAGCAGCCTGACCCAGCTGTTTTCATTCACGGGCGGCGGCGGTTTCTGGGACTACTGGCGCGAGATGATCCCCGGCATGGGCGACATGCTGCGCGACGGCTGGGCCCCGCTGCGCTGGTGCCTGTTCGCCGATCCGGTCCACGGATACGCGGGGCGGCCCATCCAGCTCGAAGCCGTCCTGGCCAATGAAGACGTGCTCAAGCCGGGACGCTATCCGGTTGCCTTCCGCGTCTGGGGAGCAAAGGGGGTGGTCTGGGAGAGGAAGCTCACGGTGCAACTGCCCAAGCGGGGCAAAAGCGGCTTGCCGCCGCTGGCCGTGCCGGTCCTGAAAACAAAGGTTAAACTCGACCTCCCGGCGGGCGAATACACCTTCGCCGCTTGCCTGGAAAGCGGCGGGTGGGCAGCTGGCGACCGGATGAAGTTCCGGCTGAGCGATGCAAAGGCCCTGCCGGCGCCGGGCGGGGCGGTAATCGCCTGGGGCATTGACAAACGGGTCTGCGCATGGCTGGAGCGGCACGGCATCCGCGCAAGCGCATTCTCCCGAGGCCGCCCGGCGCCGGGCGAGGTCATCCTGGTGGGCAATCCGCACAAGGCCGGCGTTCGGGAATGGCGCGAAGTGCTTCACCGGGTTCGCAACGGGGCCGTTGCGATTTTCTTCGAGCCCAATGCATTCGATTCCGGAGTCTGGATGCCGCACCCGATGCGCCAGCCCGTCGACTGGCTCTACCACCGGGAATACGTGGCCAAGGCGCATCCGGTCATGGAGGGATTGCAGGCGCCGGGCATGCTGGATCCGTACTACTATGGCGTCAGCAACATGGCATTGTTGCCGCGGCGCAAAGCGGAGGCGCCGGACAAGAACGACCATTTCGGCTCGCTCCTGGTGTCCCGGGGCAGGATCTTCGACCAGCGGGAAACGCCGGGGGATGTGATCGTCGCCAGTTTCGCCTGTGGGTATACAAATTTGGATCCGCTTTACGCTTCGGGCGTGGTCGTCGGCGCCTATACGCTGGGCGGCGGCGTGTACATCCTGAATGCGCTAAACGTGCTTTCCAACATTGACTGGCATCCGGCCGCGGACCGGCTGCTGCTGAACCTCGTCCGGCATGCGCGGAAGCTCGCCGGCGAGGCAAGGCAAGCAAAGCCTGCAAAGCCCGCCGCGGAGCCGGGAAGCGGCCTGGCCCTGTTGCCCGGCCAGGCGCAGATCCGGTCCCCGCAGCGCGGCGCGCCTGGAATCCTGCTTAACCCGGACGGCACGGATCGGATCGGCAACTGGTCCGGGGCAAAGGACGCGGCCGCCTGGAAATGCCATGTTCCCCGTTCCGGGAAATACCGCGTGGTAATCGAGCAATCGTGCGATCCGCAATCCGCCGGCAGCACGTATGCCATCTCCCTGGGCGGGATTGTCCTGGAAGGCGTCGTGCAGCCTGTCCGGGGCTGGTTTGAATACGCGGCCGTGAGCTTGGGCGTTGTAAGCCTGCCGTCCGGTCCGCTGCGGGTTGAGTTGCGCCCCCTGGCTCTCAAGGATGGCAATGTCTTCATGGATGTGGGGAAAATAAGGCTCGTGCCGGAAGGCCGTGCAATATAAAAAATACGGGATGAGGTTCAGTATTTAAAGGCCAGGCGCCCGCGGGCGAAATATGATTCCCGGCGGACTCGGCTTCGCGCCGGAAAGCTCAATGAGCCGCGGCGGAGAGCGCGGCCAGCCGTCCGCTGGAAAAGGCCCATTGCAGGTTGAAGCCGCCGCAGGGCCCGTCGAGGTCCAGGATCTCCCCGGCGAAGAACAGCCCCCGCATCAATTTGCTTTCCAGGGTCCCGGGGTCAACTTCATCCAGCGCCACGCCGCCGCTGGTCGCCATGGCCTTGCCAAACCCTTCGGTCCCGGTGATGGCCAGGGGAAGATTTTTAATGAGCAGCCCGAGGCGGCGGTTTTGCCCGCGCGTTAATCGCGACACTCTTGCGTCCGCCGGGATTTCCGCAAGGCCCAGGAGAATTCCAGCGAGCGCGGCGGGCATGTCTGAGCCAAGCGTCGAGATCATTGTCTTTGCCCCGTGTTCAGCCCGGTGCCTCTCAATGCCTTCCTGCCAGGCTTCCATCGCCAGGCCCGGCAGAAGATCTATGGTCACCGGAACGGCTTCCCGGGAGGACAGCATCCGGGAAATCCGGCCCGAGATGTCGAGCGCCGCCGGGCCCGAAATGCCGCGGTGGGTGAAAAGCAGCCCTCCGTGTTCAGCGCCGCGGGAAGTTTTTTGTTGACCGTCTAGGCGCATTGAAACCCGAGGAAGCGTCACCCCGGCCAGCGTCTTGGGCCAGGCTTCGCGCGTCACCAGGGGAACCAGGGCGGGGCAGGGAGGAACGATCTTGTGGCCGGCCGACCGCGCCAGGTTGAACCCGCTTTCGCCGCCCCCCAAATCCGGGTAGCCGGCCCCTCCCGCGGCCAGGATGATGCGCGGCGCATGTTCAAGCGCGTCCGCCGTAACAAGGCCGGTTGCGCGGCCCCGTTCCGCTTGCAGCCCCTCGACGCGGGCGTTGAACCGGAACTCCACGCCCCGTTCACGGCAGGCCTTCAGGAGTGCGTCCCGCAAGGCTTTCGCGGAGCCGGACGAGGGGAAGACATGGAAACCGTCCGGGCTGCCGGACCGCACCCCCAGCTCTTCAAAAAACAAGCGCAGCCGGATCCCGTCCATGGCCTTGAGCGCGGGCGCCGCAAAGCGGCTTTTTTCTCCGAAGCGCCGGATGAAATCATCCGGACCGAGTGTATTCGTGAAGTTGCAGCGGCCGCCCCCGGTTGCCAGCAGCTTGAGGCCCGCTTCGGGGAGCTTTTCGATTACCGTCACCTTCGCTCCCGCGCCGCCGGCGGCAATGGCCGCCATCAGCCCGGCCGGCCCCGCGCCGGCAATGAGAAGTTTTGATCCCGTTGTATGCATCGCCGTATAACGAAGCGTTGAGCCGTTGCCTTGCGCCGTCCGTCCGCGCCGGGAAACCGTAGGGGGGCCTAGCCCTGTTCCACCAGGCTGCGCAGGAAGCGGTGGGTGCGTCCGACCGAGGCGATTTCCAGGCGCTCGGCCGGGCTGTGCAGGTCAAGCGCGTTCGGCGAAAACGAGATTATCTCCAGCTTGGGGTTCAGCGCGCAGAAAATCGCAGCCTCCAGGCCGCCGTGCGAAACGTTAAAATGCGGCCGCTCGCCGGAGAGCTTCTCCTTCAGCTCAACCGCCTTCCGCAGCAGCGCGGAATCCGTCCGCGGCTTCCAGCCCGGGTAGACCGTGCCCGGCTTCGGAGCCCCTCCGATGGCTGAAAAATGGGCGGAGATTTTGTCTGTCAGGGCCGCGCGCTCGGCGTCGATCATGCTGCGCTGGCTGGTGCGGATGACGAGCGTGCCCTTGCCTGAATGCATGGCCGCCAGGTTGCAGCTTGTGCTCACGCAGTTGAATTCCTTAGAGCGGGCCATCACGCCGTCCGGCGCCGCGGTAACCGCCCCCAGGAGCTTTTCCTGGAATTCCCTGCGCCAAGTCGCCGCCGGCAGGGCCGCGGGCGCCGCGGTGATCCGGAACTCCACCGGGGCTTCGAATTCGCGCGCGAGCGCCGCCCTGAATCTGTCCGCGCGCTCCTGCACTGATTCCGGCGCCTCGTCGCAGGCCGTGAGCGCGGCGGCCTCGCGCGGGATCGCGTTTTCAACCGACCCTCCCTCGATGGAGGCGATCCTGAGGCCTGGCTCGGAGGCAAGGAAGCGGCAGAGGTAGATCAGGGCGTTGCCGCGCTGCTTGTCAATGTCCATCCCGGAATGCCCGCCGCGCAGGCCGGATAGTTTGATCTCCAGGCCGTGATCGTCCGCTGCCGGAACGGTTTCCGGGCTGAAATTCAGCTCAAGGCGGCAGCCGCCGGCGCAGCCGATGCAGAAATGGGTTTCGTCGCCGCCATCCAGGTTGATGAGATAATCCCCGTCAAGAAATGCCGGGTCAATGGCCTGGGCGCCCACCAGACCGGTTTCCTCCGATACCGTGAAAATTCCGGCCAGCGGTCCGGTTTTGAGGGATTTATCGAACAATATGTCCAGCGCCATGGCCAGGCCGATGGCGTCGTCGGCGCCGAGCGTGGTGCCGTCGGTGACGATCCAGCCGCCGCGCACGATCGGCTTGATTGGCATGGTTGTAAAGTCGAAGTTCAGGCCCGGCGCCGCCTGCGGCACCATGTCCATGTGCGCCTGCAGCAGGATCTTCCGCCGCTCCCCGCACCCCGCCGCGGCCGGGCGGTCAATGCGCACGTTGCCGGCGGAGTCTATGCGGCTTTTAAGACCGCGCCCCGCGGCCAGTTCCAGGATTCTCTTCGCCAGCGCCGCCTCGCGCCCGGAGGGGTGGGGGATAGAGCAGATTTCGGCAAAGTAACGCCAGACTGATTTCGGTTCAAGGTCAGCCATGCTTATGTTTTTCATTTCAATCTCCTGTGCGGGTATGTACCCTGCAAGCGTATGCCGATTGACCGGAAATTTCAATTTGTTTTGAAAAAAAACTGGCACGGGCCGTCCCGCGCGCGCCGATTTTGTCTGAAATGGGTTGATTTGCCGCCGCATACCGCTAAATTTAATTCCCGTATTGGCATATAAGTCCTGTAGCCGCGCCGCTCTGCCGGCGCGCCTGGGCAGTGGCGGAAAAAATTTCTTTAATCCGGATTTGACCGGAAAGCAAGGCCTGCTGAAATATCGCTGGTCTCAAGCGCGTGTTCCATGCCGGGAAACAATTACATCCTCTTCTGTCATTGCGCCGGGTCCGCGGCGGGCAACCCGGCGGTCCGCGGCGCCGTGCTCTCGGGGCTGCGCGCGCGGGGGCTTCCCTTTGTAGAGGTGCCGGACCTGTGCCGCCTGGCTGCTGGCAAGGAAAAGTGGCTCGCCGCTCTGGCCGCCCTGGCAGGAACGTTCACCGTGGTGGCATGCCGTCCGCGCGCCGTGCGCTGGATGCTCTCCGCCTACGGAATCCCTGCCGGCGATGGCCGGTTCCAGTTCCTGGATCTGCGCGCGCAGTCTTCCGCGGATATCCTTGCCCGGCTCCCGCGCGCGGCGGCAGAGGTCGCACCGCCGCCTGAAAGCGCAGATGCCTGGCCACCCTGGTTTCCGGTGATTGACTACAGCCGCTGCAGCAGCTGCCGGCAGTGCATGAATTTCTGCCTCTTCGGCACTTTTGCCGTCTCCGCCGGTGGAAAGGTAACCGTGGTCAACCCGCGCGCCTGTAAGAATAATTGCCCGGCCTGCGCCCGGATCTGCCCGGAAGCGGCCATCATCTTTCCCAAGCTGCCGGACTCCGAATCTCCCTTGAACGGCGATCAGATCGTCAACGGGCAGGACCTGAAAGAGCGCGCCCGCGTGAACCTCCACGAGTTGCTGGGAAATGATATTTATGCCGCGCTGGCCCGGCGCCGGGAAAAAGCCCGCGGCCTGCTGCTTAAATCGGCCCGGGAGCGGGCCGAGGCGGAGCGCGCGGCCTGCTCCGCCAAAGGCGACGCGGCCGAAACGCCGTCTCCGCCGGGGCCGGAAGCACCAACGTCAGGATAATCCATGGCAGCAGAATTCGTTAAAAGAATGCTGAGGGAGCCGGACAAGCGCCTCCTCGCCAGGTTCATCTGGAACTTTGCCTGGAAAGGAACGCGGGCCGTAAGGCGTTTCGAGCGGAGATTGGCCCGGGGAGATGATTTTTTCCCGGCGTTTCTTTTCATATCCGTGACCGACCGTTGCAACCTTGCCTGCCAGGGCTGCTGGGTCACTCCCTTGAGCCCGCCGCGAGAGCTGGAGGTCGAAACGCTGGATGGCATTGTGCGCCAGGCCAAGGCCGCGGGCTGTTTTTTTTTCGGCATCATGGGCGGCGAGCCCCTCCTGCACAAGGGCATCTTTGATCTTTTCGGCAGGCACCCGGACGCCTACTTCCTGCTCTTTACCAACGGCACCCTGATCACGGACGCCGTCGCCCGCGAAATGCGGCGCCTCGGCAACGTCAGCCCCCTGGTCAGCGTCGAGGGCAGCCGGAACGTCAGCGATGAGCGCCGCGGCGGTGAAAACGTTTTTGACCGCACCATGGCCGGGATCGAACACTGCCGGCGCAACCGGCTCATCACCGGCGCGGCCACCAGCGTGTGCCGGTCAAATCTGCATGACCTGGCGACGGAAAGTTTCATCCGCGAGCTGGCGGAACGCGGCGTGCATTATCTCTGGTATTACATTTACCGCCCGGTGGGCCCCAGGCCGGAGCCGGAATTGGCCCTGGATGCCGGCCAGGTCGCCCGGCTGCGGCGCTTCATCGTGGATGCGCGCGACCGCTCCCCTGTGCTGATCGTGGATTCTTACTGGGACCGGGATGGGCGCGCCTTCTGCCCCGCGGCCGTGGGCATGGCGCATCATATCGGTCCGGGCGGCGACATCGAGTTTTGCCCCCCGATCCAGTTCGCGCTCGATAGCGTCCGCTCCGGCAAGTCCCTGGCCGAACTGTTCCGTGATTCAGCATTCCTGAATGACTTCCGCGAGTTTGCCGGCGAACAAACGCGGGGATGCGTGCTCATGGAGAACCCCGCGCTGCTCGCGTCTTTCCTGCTCTCGCAGGGCGCGCGCGACACCAGCGGCCGGGGGACCGCTTACCGGGAGCTGGGAGCCATGAAGGCCAGCGTCAGCCACCATGTGCCTTCCGCGGAAATACCGGAACGGAACGCATTTTACCGCTTTGCCAAGAAGTACTGGTTCTTCGGTTTTGGAGCGTATGGATGAACGCCGCAACGCATGATCTCGGGGTGCCTTCCGTAAAATCCCTCCGCAATGCCATCCGGCAGCGCGTGCATGAGTATTGCGCCCGGCAGGAGTTCGTTCCGCCACTGTTGCTGGAGGAGCTTGAAGAGCACGCCGGCTGCGTCCTGAAATGCTCGGATATCAGCCCGGCCTTTAAAAAATTCGTGGCCGTGCTGGTCGGGAACGAAGTGTGGCGCAGCACGGTGGCGCGCACTCCTTACGAGCGGCGCATCCTGCTGCTGCCCCGGTGCCTCAGGTCCAGCAAGGGCTGCCGGGCCGAATCCGACGCGCTGGGACTGCTCTGCGCCGAGTGCGGCCGGTGCTCGATCGGCAAAATCCAGCACGAGGCCGAAAGGCTCGGCTACGTGGTGCTGGTGGCCGAGGGCACAACCTCGGTAACCGCT
>JBAYWJ010000069.1:0-13496 GCA_041674125.1 Kiritimatiellia bacterium | reverse complement strand
AGTTAAAATCAGTCTTGTAAAGGAGCCAGTCCTGCAAAAAAGCGCCCATAACGCTGATTATTTCACCCGCTTCGCCCGCCCTGATCCTTTCCCTTATTTCCTGGACCACCGGGTAAAAACGGTAGCAGAAGTGTACCCCAGCCTCGCGGTTGCCTTTTTTGGCGATGGCGGTCAGTTTCTGCCCCTCGGCGGCGGTAAAGGCGAGCGGCTTTTCAGAAAACACGTGCTTGCCGTGCTCCAGGGCTTCCTTGTTGATGGCGTAATGCAGGTTGTTGGGGGTGCAGTTGTGGATGACGTCGATGGATTTATCCTCCAGCAACTCGCGGTAATCAGGGGTGACGCGATCAATCCCGAACTCGCGCGCGATTGATGCACCCACAGCCTTGTTATTTTCGGCGATAGCCGCGACTTTAACCCTGGGATACATGCGCAGCAGTTGCGCGAGCTGTACCTTGCCTATGTAGCCCACCCCGATGAACGCCGCATTGATGGTTTTCCCGGTCATTTTATTTCCTTTCGTCAATTATTGTTTACGAGCGCGTAGCAACCGGCGTGTTTCACCGGCGCTTGACCCATGTGCATGGAACAAGGCGGTCTTCCGGGCAATCCGTGCTGTGAGTCCCGCGGTTGCCGCCCGGAACCGGATCAGGAATGTCGTGTTGGCCGTGGTCGGCGAGGATGATAACATCCACCCCGGCCCCGGAAAGTCGCGGAACCAGCTCTTGCAGCGAAAGGTCCATTTCTTCCAGGATCGGCACGACGGCCGGGTTTGAAGGGCCATACTTGTGAAAGAATGAATCTACGGAGGCATACTGTACGATCATAAACATGGGCACCTCGCGCTCGAAGCCCTCCAAAACCAGGCAACTTATGGCCGCGGGGTGCCAGTCATCCGTAGAAATCCAGGCAAAATCCGCGCAGCGCCCCAGGAGCAGGCCCGCGGTTTTCCCCTTCTGCCCCGCACCGGCGCTTTTGCCTCCGGCGCGGCGGACAACGTCAAAGATGGTCTCGCACTTGAAATCCATTTCGCGTGTCTGCATGCCGTGCACCGCCAGCTCGGCCCCGGTCAGCATGCAGGCAAAATTGACCGGAGTGTTTGAAGGCATGATCGCTTCCAGGAGGATGCTCTTCTTTTTATGCAGTGAAAAGAGAAACGGCATTTTGTGCTTCCAGAGCCGCCAGGGATGGAGGCCGAGGGCGTCGGGTGCCAGGATCGCCAGGTGCCGGCTGCCGGCAAGGTTGACAGCTATCGGCGCAATCGGATCATCCGCGGCCGCGGCGGGCCTGTCGAGGCCGAGCACAACTGAAACTGTCGGCGCGACCGACTTCATAGAATAAGTATTTATTTGAACCATACCTGTCCTGTTTTTACCCTCGCGGCTGCTTCACTGCGGAAGCAATTTAAGAATTGAATCGGCCACCTGCTTCCCCTGCAGGGCCGCGCCGGCCTCGGTAAAGTGAACTCCGCCGCCATCCCAGAGCACGGCCGGGTTGTTCGTGTTGCTCATTACCAGCGCGTATAAATCGTCAACCGGGATGTTTGCCTTTTTGATTAATTCGTCTGCGATTTCATTACGCTTGCGGGAAGACCAGCTTTTCTCCTCGCCCTGGCAGGGGGTGGTCGTGGCCCATATGAGCTTTGCGCCGGGTGCGTATTTTTTTATTGTTTCCAGCATTTCCGGAAAACCCTTGCGATAGGCATCCGGCGTGAAGCCATGTAGCCCGATGTTGAAGTGTACCACCGCAAACTGGTACTGGCTGAGAATCGTCTTGATTTCGTCAAGCAGGGCCGGATCTCCGACAGCCTTGGAGGTGGCCATGACCGAGAGGTAGGCCTTGTCCTTCAGATTCTTTCGCACTTCTCCGGAATAGCGGCTTGTAATTGAATCGCCTATCAGCAGAACGCGCGGCAGATTGGTGCTGTTGCCGTCAAAGCTTGTAATGGTGAGCCATTCCTGACCCTCCCTTGCCGTGGCCGCCAGGGTTGCGCACAATAAAACTAACGTGAACAATGACGCTTTAATCATCTTAATCCTCCTAAGGCGGGCTCATGCCCGCAACCCAAATTCGAAATCCTAAATCCGAAATTCGAAACAAATTCGAATAACCGAAACATCACAATAAAACTCAGAAAACACTTTTTTCCGGATTTTGATCATTTGAATTTCGAGATTGTTTCGTATTTCGTACTTCGAATTTCGGATTTCTTAACCACCGCCAACGGTTTTCTTGTTTTTTATCACGGTTCCTTGTGGTTAAGTTACCATTATTCCTTTTCCTCCTCGAACACGAGCGCCCCGAAGGCATCGCGGCTGTCAACCCATTTCGTGTCCGGGCCGACGGTCCAGATGGATCGCTCAACAAGGTTGGTTCCGGCGCAATGGCTGCGGCCGAAATTACCCATCCAGAGCGCGCCGCCCTCGGGCGGCTTGAGGCCGAGGGTCTTGAAGGGGATGGAAATCAAGGCGGTCCAGGTGTTTTTCTTTTTCTTGTCAAGCGCGCTTTCACAGCTCCACTCGCCGTTCCAGTCCGGGTCATCCTCGCGGAAGCGCGGGTCCATGGGATCGGCGATGAATCCGTTGGCGGCGTCGTATTGCGCCCCGGCGGCAGGAGAGACCTTGAAGCGGTAAAACTTGTCGCGGCTGCCGAAGGGCGCTATGGCTACGTCCAGGTATTCACAGCCTGAAAAATCGCCGTCGCGGGCGATCGCCGGGAAATTAGTCGCAACGGCCGGAAGGTCCGATTCAAAGCGCAGGTATAATTTATCGCGATCGTAAAGGGCCCGCACCGCTGTCCTGTAAACGAGGGAAGTGGCGCCTGGAACCGCCTTCAAAAACTGGGCGCCGGTTTTTTTCCATGCGTCGTCATTAATGCCTGTCGGACCTCCGGCGAACTTCACTGCCATTTTCCCGGCATCCGGCAAAGGCGCGTCGCGCATTACCTTGGTGTCCCAGTTCAGGCAAGTATCCTGGAACGGGCCCTGGTAAAGGTTGTATTTGAGCCTCAGGTGATTCGCGTCGTGGCCACCGGGGGGAAACGGCTTGTACTTCCATCCGGGCAACGGCTTGTAGCATTCCTTGATCTGGGCGTTCCGGGCGTCGATCGCGTCCAGGAGGCGGTTGCGCGAGGGGCGGTCCTGCCTTAACTGGAAGGCGTGGTAAAGATGGACGACAGTCGCCAGGTGCTTGATGTAGTCAAATTCAAGGCGGACCAGCGCCAGCCTCTGCCGGGCTTTATCGGTATCGGCCGATTTTTCAGCCTGGGACAGGCTTGTTTCCATGGAAGAGAGCATGTCCGGGGTGTTGAGAAATGCTATGATCTGGAAAGGATCGTTAAGGAACTTGCGCCGGCCGCCGCTTATGTTGATATAGACCCAGGCCGGGCAGCGCGTGCCGAGGAATTCCGAATAAAGCTCGATGCCATGGTAGAGCTCGGCGTAGAACTTATGCATGGCGGGTGACGCCTTCCCGAAGGCGGCCAGGCAGAACTCATCCACCAGCATTTTGGCGGTGTTGTTTTCGGGATCATCGAACATACGCGCCAAAGTGTAATAAACAGGCCCCTCGAGGCCGAAGAGGTCACCCGGGCCGTCGCGGTTGATCCCGTGGACGCCATTGGTATAAAGGCGCCTGGCCTGGGCCTCGACATAGCGAGGGGTCCGCATGGGGTTGTAGCGCCCGGCCTGGTTGGCGCACCAGTTGTAAATGTAGGATGTGAATCCGCCCGGAACATCAATCTCGCGCCACTCGTTGAAATCTTTCTCGTTGGTTCCGCAGAGCATGATCATCACGTTTTTCGGAAACTTTTTGAATGTTTTCGGGGTTTTTTCGGTATGCATGTAGGCCATCAGCATGATTTTCCCGTCCGGGTGCGATTTCAGGACGCGCTCGGCTATCCTGCGGTGCAGTATCCAGAGCTTTTCGCTCCAGTCTTCGGTGTCATATAGCTTCTTGCAATTTTCGCATTGGCATGGCCGGAAGCCGTCGGGCTGGCCCAGGTCGGCGATGGCGTAGCCCAGGTCCAGCAGGCGGACAACATCCTTGTAAAACAGATCCTGGACCTCCGGGTTGGAAATGCAGTATTGTTCAGAATCAATACGCTTTCCGTTTATCAGGGCAAAATATTCCGGGTGTTTTTTGCTGTATTCAGCAGCTGGAATGGCCCTGGCATAAGTGTGGCATCCCCAGGCAATGTCAACCCGCGGAAACATGTTGTTGGCGATATCGTAGAAGCCGGCCCGCGCAGGTCCGCCGGCGTTGTATTCAAGCGAAGGAGTCTTGCGTGCGTCAAGGTCCGAAGGGATCCTGATGGAGGGCGTTTTCAGGAATTCAACGGCGGCAGAGTCCAGGAGCGAAACGGCTGCGTTGGTCGGCCAGGTGGACCACGGCGCCAAGTCGGGATAGAGAAAGCGCACTCCCATGTATTGGCGCAAAAAATCGGCCGCGCCCTTGACTGTCCCCACCCTGGGCCAGAGCGATACGATCGTCCTGCGGTTTTTGTCGGCCGGGTCGGCCCTGACCGACGATGGGTGGTCATTTCCGGCGATGATCACGTCCCGCCCGACGACCTTGTGCGCGTAACTCCAGCCGGCATACTTGTCAAAACTGATCTTGTTCGCACGCGCGAACTCGGTGGCGCCAAGGTAAATGGCCGGACGGGCGGGGTCGCGCTTGCTTTCCGTGACCACCGGGGCGTCAAACCCGTTGGTTTTGAACACGTCCTGGAAAAGAAGCGCGGTATTATTAAGCCAGACGTGGATGTTTGTTGATGGCGCTGCATCCGGAATCACTATCTGGTATTCGGTCTTCCCGTTTTCGGCAATGATGAGATCGGCGGCCACGCATTTGCCGGCGGCGGAAAACAAAAGGACGAGCAATGCGATGTTATTAAATCTCATGATGCAAAAAAGTTCTCCTTCAATAACTAATCCATTACGAATAATACTATTTTACCGTCAGCGGGCCGAATTTCATCAGCTCGTGGAAAGAGCGCTTCCCGGTCGGCGAGAAGGTTGAAAGCTGCGACTCCTTCCCGCGAATCCTTTGCCGGCAGAGGTTGAAATACCAGGGAGCTGATTGGGCCGGCTTCGCGCCGGCAATGCCGTTGTTGGCGTCGACCGCGGCGGCATTTTCGCCGGCGACCGGCACGCGTATTTCAAGCGACCAGAACCCCTCGCCGCGGTAACCCGCCGCTTCCACCCCCGATCTCCAGAGCGAATTGAACTTTCCCCCTTCCCTGTCCATGTCAAACACCGAGCCGGCCGGGCTGAAGGCCAGCTGGTAATACGAATGCACCGGAGTCTCAAGCAGGAGCTCGATGTTGTCGCCGTTGAAAACATTGGCATCCTTGTTTTCCTTCGCCGCGATGTACAGGTTCTGCATGTCGCCATCCGCGCAGCGGACGGCAAAATACAGGGAATTCTCGGCCCAGGCGACGCGGAAGGTTGTCTTCGATGCAGGAGGATTGCCGGTTTCGACGTCTTTCAGCGCATATTCCTCCAGGCCTTCCCAGAATTTGTCATCCAGCTTTCCATCCAGCTTCAGGTCGGCCTTGTTGCGTTCCAATGCCTGCGCTTTTGGCAGGTCCTTTTCCCTGCCCTTGGCCACCTTGTCGCGCACCGCCTTCAAACGCTCCATGTACAAGACGAGCATATCAACCCGCTTGCCGTAAATCGTGTCGCCGGCCGCCTTGCGCGCCGCGGCGATCATTTCAAAGAAGCGGTCCATGATGGCGGCATTCTTCGGGGCTTTCATCCAGTTGGCCTCGGCGTACTCAATAAAGGACTTCATTTCCTTGGCAGCCGGACCGTAGAAATTTTCGTAAAATTCAGCCAGCAGCGCGTCCACGTCCTGGTTCGCGTCCCAGTAAAGCCGGGAAGTGACGTAAAGGTTCAGGTGATTGGCCGCCATCGGGTGCCAGGAGGGCTCCTTCCGCTGCCATACCTCGGAAATTTCGATGAACTCGCCCCGTGACTTCCCCTTCAGGAAGCGCAGATCGTCGGCGATAATATGTGGATAATAAACCGGCACGCCCATCCATGGGCCGTCGGCGCGGCTGTGCAGGTAATAGTCCCAGATGTAAATATCCTTTGACGGCAGTTTTTCCAGCCACGCCTCCGTAATTTTATTGAACTCATCGCGCGTTTTCGGGTCATGGAAGTCGCTGCGCCAGCGGCAGATAACTGCGCCCAGGTTCGGGCTGAACTTGTCAATCTTCTCCGGCGGCAGCTGGTAAACCGAGTATGAAAGGTTACTAAGTTTTTTGCCGGGGTTGGTTTTGTATATTTCCTTGGCAACGCGGTCCATAAAGCTCCAGACGTAATCAGAAAGCATGCCGTTCCACCCGCGCTGGCGCGTGGCCTTGCCCTTGCAGAGGTCGCACTCGCAAATCATGCCGTAGCCGTCCACGGGAGCGATGGAAAGAACCTGCTCTTCGGGATACACCTTCAAAACAGCCTGGCAATATTTGATGGTTTCCGCGATCAACCCCTCCGATGAAAAGCAAGGCGTCCCTATCCCATAAGGCTCACCCGTGGCGCGCTTGCCCTTGTAAAGGGCGAAATATTCGGGGTGTGACTTGTCACGCAAGTGCACGTTGATCAGGCCGTGCCCGCCGCCGAACCCGTTTTTCTCATTGAGCCCCATCCGCAACTGCCACATGACGTAATCTTTTGACCCGCGCCTGAAATCGTTGAAATAAATGTATAAATGTCGCAGGGCGAAATCGGGTTTGACCGTTTTGTCAACCTTGGGGAGCGCGATATCCGGTGTTTTGGGAACCACCTCACCGATCTCGCCGGGAAAATACCAGCGCACTCCAAGATCGCGCAGGAACTCGTAAACGGCGTTCACGGACCCGCGCCCGTCATACGCCGATATGTTCACGGCTGAGCTGAAAGCGTCGCTTTCTATAGGATTCCCCCACTTGCCGCCGGTCAATTCGTCCCACTTCTCGTAATATTTAGGCCGGCCTCCCTCGGAGCGGATATACGTGTCGCGGGCCTTGTAATCGAAGTCATGACCAAGCAGCGCGAGGTAATTATAGCCCGAAACCATCCTGAAGGCGTCGTCCTTGAGATCATCGGCGCTTAATTTCAGCTGGTCGGTATACTTGCTTTTGCCGACGTATATCTTAACCGGAGTTGAATCGGTAGCCACATTCGTGACCGCCAGCCTGGCGCCGCTGATTTTTTCAATATATGCCTGCAGCTCTTCAGAGGCAATTTTCACCGCGCGCTCAGGGCTGCCGGAAATTATTATTTCCGCGTTCGGCTTATGGTCTTTGACAATGAAGGTATCGCCGGAAACACGGCCGGAGAACTTGAACCCGATCATCACGGCGGCAAGCAGAACCGCAACATGATAATATGATATGTTGTTTTTCATCGCATAACCTTTATATTATTTTTATTCCATCTATCTTTATTGCCTGTTATTGCCGTACGAAATCAGCGCACCTTGAACATCAATCCGCGCGGATGGAATTCGTAGCATCCCATATCCACCTTTCCGGCGAATTTATCAACACGTGATCCGCCGTCCAAGTCCGTACCGTCAAAAGACCACGCGAGGTACATGCCCGAGTTCAGGCACGGTGATTCGCGCGACAGCCGGTAATTACCGCCTGCGTAATTCTCAAAAGCCGGATTATTGGTGATGTTGCCGGAGGAGCCGACGCTAATGTAGTTGGTCGCCGTCGCGCAACTGTTGGAAGCAACAATCGTTCCAGCAGGGCCGGCATACATTGCCTCGCCGGTGTTGTAGTATGAGATCGTGTTCGCGATTCGATATCCGGTGCCGGTCGCGTTACGGGCCCCGATTCCCTGCCCGGAATTTCCTACAATCGTGCAGTTGTCTAAGTAATTAACGATTCCCTCCGCTGCCCCAACTCCGTCGCCAAAATGAGTGCGTCCGTCGTTGCTTCCCATAATCAGGCAGTTGCGCAAAGTGTTGTTGTTCCCATTCATCCACACCCCTCCACCGCCCCAGCCATCGAGAGTCGTGTTGCTGATGATACTGCAGTTGGCCACCAGCGATCCGCCGTTGCAGTTGATCCCCCCCCCACCCGTATAGTAATGCGGAGACCTATTGTAAATGATGCGGCTGTTCAATAATGAAGCCGAACTCACCAGGTAAACGCCACCGCCGCCGGCGCCGAAAGAGGCGTCACCAGACCAACCCGCGACGTTCGCGATGACATCGCAGTTCGTAATCAGGCTGTTCGCGCCGGTTGCATAAATACCCCCGCCACCTGCGCTGCCATTGGTGCATGTATTCCACGTCACCAGGCAATTACGCAAGGTGCCGTTGGTTATATATACCCCGCCACCATTGGCGCCACTTACATATCCGTTGGTGATTGTGAAACCTTCCACCAGGGCGCTGACATGGCTGAGGGTGAAGCACCGGTTGGTGGAGGCCGGGTAGCCTCCCTTGATGATGGTTCCGTCACGATCTACGGCACCATTCTTAAAACTCCTGATAGTGACATAGACCACGGACACCTGATTGGTCAGCGTATAGATGCCGTTCGTAACCAATATGGTTGAGCCGTCGCTTGCCACGTCAACAACATCCTGGATATTGCTGGCCGCCGACGCCCAGCCGTTGGTATACGGGCTTACCGGCGTCTGCCCGTTCCGCGCCACATAATAAGTGTAGGCCGGTTCGCCGGCCGCGGTCTCATAGGCGCCAATGTCAACAAAGGCGTTGGTGCTAAGCCGCGGCTGGCCTGCCAGGTCCGACGCGTCAATCATCCAGAGCTGAACGATGCCAGCGTCCACTCCGGGCGACCATGGCACCAGCCGGTAATCGCCGCCGAGATACTGCATGAATGCCGGGGACACGGTGATGTTCCCCGAACCGGCGGTAATGGAATTTGTTGTAGTCGCCATGCAATTAGACGCGATGAGTGTTCCCCCGCTGCCTGGAGTCATGGCAGAACCGGTATTATAAAAAGAAATTGTGTTCAACACCCGGTAAGTGCCGGGATTATTCACGCCAATACCGCTTCCAATATTCCGCAAGATGGTACAGTTTTCTATGGTGGCACTTCCTCCATCCGTCCCGATGCCGGTTCCCCTGTCAGCATTTCCCCTGCCATTGCCGACAATAAGGCAGTTGCGCAGCGTTACGGCATTGGCGCTGTTGGCCCATACCCCGCCTCCGCCCCAGGCGTACAAGACCGATGAACCGCTGCCACCCGTATTATAGTCCACTCCGATTTTATTACTGATTATGCTGCAGTTGACCACCCAGGCCGCGCCGTCGCAGTGAATACCGCCGCCGGCCGACCAATATTGGGGTGAATTGTTATACATGATGCGACTGTTCCATAATTTTGCGGAAGTGGCCAGCTTGACGCCTCCACCGCCTGTCCCGGCCCCCCCGGAATTTTTGGCCGCATTGGCTATGATGTCACAATTTGTGATCAGGCTGTTGGCGCCGGTCGCGTACACGCCCCCGCCGCTGCCGTTCGTGGCAGTGTTGCCCGTGACAAGACAATTGCGCAGCGTGCCCGCCGAAATACTGACCCCGCCGCCATTGCCAACAACATAAGCATTGGTAATCGTGAAGCCATCGAGCACGGCGTCGGCATGGCTGAGGGAAAAACACCTGACGGCCAGGTTACCGTTGATAACCGTGCCATCCCGGTCAACCGCGCCGTTCTTAAAGCTCCTGACCATGACGCCCAAAGCGATTGAAATCTGACCGGCAAGAGTATAGGTGCCATTGGTGACATACACCGTGCCGCCGGCGCCGGCCGCGTTGACGGCGTCCTGAATGCTGTGGGCCGCCTTAACCCACGTGTCGTAGGGGGGGGTGTCAGAACCGGCAGCTGCCACATAGCAAGTAGCGGCATTGGCGGAGAAAATCGAGGCCATTATGAACGAAAATAAAAACAAAATTGGTTTCATTGGTGCTTTAATTCTTTTAACGGAGGCCGTAAACAGTTCCCGCATATATAAGTTCGTAGGCCCCCATGTCAGGCGTATTGTAAAAAATGCGGGGCTTACCATCCAAGTCAGTTGTGTCCGCCATCCAGCCCCGGTTGGCGCCCGTGTTGACACATGGCGAATCAGCCTTGAGGCGGTAATTTCCCGCCGAGTAATCCTGGAAAGAAGGATTGTTTGTTGTGTTGGCGGTTGAGCCTGCGGTTATATAATTGGTCGCCGTCGCACAGCAATTGGATGCTATGAGCTTTCCCGTCGGCCCCGGATACATGGCGACGCCGGTGTTGTTGAAGGAGATCGTGTTGGCGACCTGATATGTTGTGCCGCCGCTGGTGCGGGCCCCAATGCCGTGCCCGTAATTGTTCACAATCGTGCAGTTCTCGATGAAGTTAACCAAGCCCTCCAATGCCCCCACTCCGGCCGAGTAGTTCTGGCGCCCGTCGTCATGGCCTGCAATCAGGCAGTTGCGCAGCGTGTTCGATTGCCCGACCAGGCAGACCCCGCCGCCGAACCAGCCATCGGAAGCAGTGTTGCTGATAATGCTGCAGTTAGCCACCATCACGGTGACGGCGCAATGGACGCCTCCTCCGCCGCCGCAGTAAAGCGGGGCTTTATTGAACATAACCAGGCTGTTCCACACTTGCGCCCCGCTTGCCATTCTCAATCCACCGCCGCCGCCGTTTCCCGGAGCAGCACCATCTGGAAACCAAGTTTCGTTTGCGATGACACGGCAGTTCGTGATCAGGCTGCCTGATCCCGTGGCGTACACGCCTCCGCCGTTTTCATTCGTGGTGGTATTGCCGGTAACAAGGCAATTCTTCAGCGTGCCGGCCGACATGTAGACCCCGCCGCCGCCATTGGTTGTCGTGCGCGTCGCCGAAGCCACCAATCCGTTTGTGATGGTGAAGCCCTCCACCATTGCGCTGACGTGGCCCACCGTGAAGCACCGGTTAGTCACCGGTTTTCCGACGTAGTTGTTGCCGTTGATGATCGTGCCGTCCGGATCCGCGGCGCCGCTATTAAAGCTCCTGAGCTTAAAGTTGAACACAACAACTTCATTGCTTAAATCATATACCCCGTTTGAAACCAGGATAGTGGAGCCATCGCTGACAACATTGACGGCATCCTCAAGCCTGGCGGCAGCCGAATCCCACCCGCCGGTATAAGGGCTGATGGGCGTTGGGGAGTTCTGCGCCACGTAATAGGTATATGCGGGGCCGCCGGCGGAAGTTTCATAGGCGCCGATATCAACCAGGCCGTTCAGGCTCAAGCGCGGCTGGCCCGCCAGGTCGGAAGCATCGCTCATCCATGGCAGGACGAGCCCAGTGTCAACACCGGGAGACCAGGATGTCAGACGGTAATCGCCGCCGGCATACTGCATGAACATAGGACAATTTGTGAAATTTCCCAAACCGCTCGTGACGTAATTGGTCGTGGTTGCGCAGCAATTTGTGGCATTCAGCGTTCCTCCTGCGGCCGGATACATCGCCAGACCGTTGTTGTAATAGGAAACAGTGTTTACGACTCGATATGTGGAGGCGGCCCCTGCCCCGATACCAGTTCCATAGTTTCTCATAATTGTACAATTTTGGATGTCGGCGCTGGCGCCCCACGATCCCAATCCGGCGCCTTTGTCGGTATATGCGCCGGGAGCATTTCCAAGGATGAGGCAGTTACGCAAAGTAACTGCATTTGGGCCTCTGGCCCAGATGCCCCCGCCGCCATATCCGTGCGTATTGGCTGTTCCGATTTTATAACCTGCGCCCAACGTATTGCTCACAATGCTGCAGTTGACCACCCAGGCCGCGCCTTCGGCGTGAATCCCTCCCCCGGCCGAATAATAACGACCGCAATCATTGAACATAATCCGGCTGTTCCACAACCTGGCCGCACTGGCAAGCTTTACTCCGCCCCCGCCGTTGTCGGAGGAGGCCGAATATTTGCAGAAGTTGCCGATCAGGTCGCAGTTAGTGATCAGGCTGTTGGCGCCGGTGGCGTAGACCCCGCCTCCGCTGCAGTTTGTGGCAGTATTCCCCGTGACCAGGCAATTGCGAAGAGTGCCACCTGAGGCGGCAATATAAACGGCGCCGCCGTTAGTTGTTACATAGCAGTTGGTGATGGTAAAACCTTCCACAACCGCGCTGGCGTGGTTTATATAAAAACAGCGGTTGCTGTATGCGGGAAAGTTGCCGTTAAGCACCGTTCCATCGCGGTCCAGCGCCCCATTGTTGTCGCTTTGGATGACGAGGTTGGTGATGTTGATCTGGTTGGTCAGGTAGTAGGTGCCATTGCTGACCAGCAGAAGATCGCCCGGGGCACAGACGCCTACCGCCTCGAAAATGCTTGTGGCGGCCGTATCCCAACTCGTGAAGCCGGGCACAGGGTTTACCCCCACCCCGGGCGGAGCCGCGTAGCGGGTTACCCCGCTGCAGGCTGCGCTTAAAAAAGCGTAGATGAACAATATTCGCAATATCCGATTCATAAACTAAAGATAGCATCCAATGCATTCATTTGGAAGCCTCTTTTCACCAGTTACGGCCGGCGGTTTATTCGGTTGCGGGCTGAGGCGCCCAATGAGCGCTACCGCCGTTTCGATCATCTTTTCACCCGCGCCATTTTCCAGGAAATTAACCCGGCCGTCGGCGCCGTAGCCTCCTTCACTCACCGCCTGCCGGGAAGGCAGGTAGGTTGGCAGGGGGATGCCGCGGCCGAAAAATGAATAGCCGAGCAGGAGGGTGTTTTTCACCGCAGATTTAGCCGCAAGGTCAAGCTGATGCTGAACAAACGGTTCGCCGGAAACGGCCGCGAGGGCAATACTTTCATTAATCATTACTGCCAGCACGCCGACTTCTTCGGACTTGCCTGGATCATCCCGCCTGGCGATGGTTAAGATGCTTTCGCCCACCGCGATAGAGCCAGCGCGTCTCCCGTAATGTGTTTTAATTTTTTTTACAGCGCGCAGGACCTGGTGCCCGATCGAGTTCCCGGTCTGCCGCACGATCTCAAACCCGTATGAATTTCCGTCCAAAACAGCCTCGTAAGGATGCACATCACCGCCGCCCCCTTGCAGGAACATTGCCATGCATTTCTTTTCCGTGCCGCCCATTTCACGCTCGATGTAATTCACCATGGCCCCTGGATAATCGGCGGAGATGTGCAAGTTGCCGGTGCCGAGCACAACCGCGTGGGCGGCATAATTGACCATGACCGCGCGCGGCTTGCCATGATTATCGTCAATTCTTATTATTCTTGCCGTGGGATCAACAGGACCGACCGGCCGGCGGGACGGATTGGTCCAGAGCATGGTCACCGAGCCATCACTTTCCACCAGGCGGCGATTATAAGCAAAATACGGCCCGCCGACCCGGCACTGCCCGGCGCCGACGCGCGCTCTGAACATCTTTTGCATCGCCGCGCCGATCGCGGCAATGACCTTGTCCTCCATGGCTGAATACCACGGACTGGCCTGCAGATTCGGACCTGAATGGGTGTGGGTTGCGCTCAAGATGACGTGTTCTAGCCCCCATTTTCTTTTTGCTTCGCT
>JBAYWJ010000068.1:0-13760 GCA_041674125.1 Kiritimatiellia bacterium | reverse complement strand
TATAAAGGAACGGTCATGAATTGGCCGCCGGCGCGGGCCGGCGGAAGGCAAAGAGGGCGATGATATGTCGTTAATCATTGACACGGGAAAATTACGCGATAAGCCGGAAAAAATCACGGGCAACGAGCCGGCGGCGGCCCTTGAACTGCCGGAGGGCGGGGAAGGCGCGCTTGCTTATGCCCTGGAGGTCCAGCGCGTTTCGCAGGAGCTCATCGTGCGCGGCAGTCTTAAAATCGACCTTAACTGCCGCTGCGCCCGGTGCGGCGAGGATTTTGTTAAAAAAATACGCATTGGCGATTTTTGCCGGAGCTACCCCCTTTCTTCAAAAAACGAATTAATCAACTTGACCGGCGACGTGCGTGAAGATATTCTCCTTTCCCTGCCAATGGTGGCAGTGTGTTCCGCCGAATGCAGGGGGCTCTGCAGCGTCTGCGGCGTCAACCTGAACCGTGCGAAATGCAGTTGCGGACGTCCGGATAAAAAGAACGTCTGGGGAGCCCTCGACGGGATCGGCCTGCCGGGCACGCCGCACGATGAGCGGTGAGGCGCGCATTGTGAATTCCGGCGGTTTTTATTTGCAGAGGAGTGTTTATGGCAGTTCCAAAAAGAAAAAAGTCCAAAAGCAAGATCAGGATGCGCAAGCGCTCTCACAAGGTTTCCATCCCGGCCGCCAAGCCGTGTCCCAACTGCGGCGAGAGGCACCTTCCCCACCGGGTCTGTCCCGCGTGCGGATTTTACCGCGGGCGCCAGGTGGTTTCAGTTACCGTGAAAGAGTGAAAGCGGTCCTGATATGCAGATAGCCATAGATGCCATGGGCGGTGATTACGCTCCGCGCGAGGTTGTCGCCGGCGCGCTCCACGCTGCGGCATCGCTGAACGGCATCGAGCGCATCATCCTCGTCGGCGACCAGCAGGCCATCGAGCGCGAAGTCAGCGCGCACGGCGCCATGCACCCCGCCATCGAAATTGTGCATGCCTCCCAGGCCATCGGCATGGACGAGGGCCCGGTCAACGCCGTGCGCCACAAGAAGGATTCTTCCATCAACCGCGCCGTCGACCTGGTCAAGCATGGCCGGGCCCAGGCCATGATTTCGGCGGGGAACACCGGCGCGGTGGTGGTCTCCGCCACCCTTAAACTGCGCACACTCGATGGCGTCGAGCGCCCGGCCATCGCCACCATGATGCCCACGCCGGACAAGCCCTTCGTACTGATTGACGCCGGCGCCAACACCGACTGTTCGCCGAAGATGCTGGTGCAGTTCGCCGCCATGGGCCACGTCTATGCCCGGGAAATACTCGGCCAGCCCAGGCCGGTGATTGGGCTCATGAGCGTTGGCACCGAGGAAACCAAGGGCAACGAAACTACCAAGGAGACGTTTCGCCTGCTCTCGGCCTCCGGATTGAACTTCAAGGGCAACATCGAGGGCCACGACCTGTTCAAGGGCAACATCGACGTGGCGGTCTGCGACGGCTTCGTCGGCAACGTCATTCTGAAAACAAGCGAGAGCGTCGGGCACGCCGTGGGGACGTGGCTCAAGCGCGAGTTTGTCAGCAACCCCCTGCGCGTGCTGGGAACGCTCTGCCTCAAGGGCGCCTTGAGCCAGATGCGGCGGACCATGAACCCGGAAATGTACGGCGGCGCGCCGCTGCTGGGGGTGCGCGGCGTGTGCATCATCTGCCACGGCGCCTCCTCGAGCCGCGCCATTTTCAATGCCGTCCGCGTGGCGCGCGACTCGGTCAATTTGCAGATAAATGACATGATAATAAAAACCGTGGAAGGCCTGCCATGACGCCCAATACATCCCATCCCAGCCCAGACAAAATTTCTTTGCGCCCGGTCTCCATCATAGCCACCGGTTCGTACCTGCCCGAGCGGGTGATGACCAACGCCGACCTGGCAAAAATGGTCAATACTTCTGACGAGTGGATCACCACCCGCACCGGGATCAAGGAGCGCCACATCGCCGCGCCCGGGGAAGCAACATCCGACCTGGCCGTGAAGGCTGCCCGGCGCGCCCTGCAAAAGGGGGGCCTGACCGCCGACGACCTTGACCTGATCATAGTCGCCACCGTCACACCCGACATGCCTTTCCCCAGCACGGCCTGCTTCGTGCAGGAGAAGCTCGGCGCCTCGAAAGCGACCTGCTTTGACATCCAGGCCGCCTGTTCCGGATTCATTTACGGCCTGGAGGTGGCCCGCCAGTTCGTGGCCTGCGGCACGGCCAACACCGCCCTTGTGATCGGCAGCGAAAAGCTGAGCTGCATTACCGACTGGGAAGACCGCGCCACGTGCGTGCTCTTCGGCGATGGCTCCGGCGCCGCGATCGTCAAAAGCCGCCCGGGATCGCGGGGCATCATCTCAACGGCCATTTCGTCCAACGGAAAATTGACGCACCTGCTCAACCTGCCCGGAGGCGGAAGCCTCAATCCAGCCTCGCAGCAGACCCTGAAAGACCGGCTTCATTATCTGAAGATGGCCGGCCGCGAGGTGTTCAAGCACGCCGTCAACGCGATGGTGGATGCCGGTAACCAGGCGCTGAAAAAGGCGTCGCTTAAAATCGACCAGGTGAAGCTGATCATTCCCCACCAGGCCAACCTGCGCATTATCCAGGCCATCGGCGAAAGGCTGGGCGGTACGCCTGACAAGTATTACGTCAACCTGAGCCGCTTCGGCAACATGTCGGCCGCCTCCATTCCTGTCGCCCTGGACGAGGCCCTCCAGAAGGGTCTGATCAAGCGCCACGACATCATCATGCTCGTGACCTTCGGCGGCGGCTTTACCTGGGGCGCCATGATCCTGGAGTGGTGATTTCAAAGCCGTTACCCGTCACTCGTGAAGCGTGAAGCGCATGAATGGGAAGATCGGCAATGTTGCGGAATCTGGTTGAAAATTCTGACGAAATACGCTTCGCGTAAGGCCGTCAAGATACGAACCGCTATTGAATAAAGGGAAACCCATGAAGAGTAAAGTTGCAATCCTGTGCGCGGGGCAGGGGGCCCAGGGCGTCGGGATGGGGCGCGACCTGGCCGACGCATTTCCCGCCTGCCGGGAGCTGTTTTCAAGGGCCAACGAAGTTTTGGGCTATGACATTGTCAAAATCATCCTCGGGGGCCCAGAGGAGGAACTGCTCAAGTCGAACCACTGCCAGCCGGCCATTTTCACCGTAACGGCCGCCTGCGCGGCGGCGCTTCAGGGCCAATGCGCCGGGTTCGCGCCCGCCGCCGCGGCGGGTCTGAGCCTCGGCGAATGGACGGCCCTCCACCTGGCCGGGGCGCTTTCCTTTGAAGACGGCCTGCGCCTGCTCTCGGCCCGCGGTCGCTTCATGCAGGAAGCCTGCGAGGAAAACGCCGGCGCCATGCTGAGCGTCATCGGCCTTGAAGCCGGGAAGCTGGCCGGACTGGCGGCCCAGTGCGGGGTGGAAGTTGCAAATTACAACTCGCCCGAGCAAACCGTGCTCTCCGGCCGCAAGCAGAATATCCTGGAGGCCGAAAAAAAGGCGAAGGAGAGCGGCGCGAAGCGCGCCATCCTTCTGAACGTGGCCGGCGCTTACCATTCATCGCTCATGCAGTCGGCCGCGGACAAACTGGGCGGCCTTCTGCGGGATGTCCGGATCAACCCTCCGTCCTTCCCGGTAATGTCGAACGTCACCGGGCGGCCGCACGGGTCGCCCGGGGAGATCAGGCAGTCCCTGGTGAGCCAGGTGACTTCCCCTGTCAAGTGGATCGATTGCGTCATGGGCCTCGAGGGCTGCGGCGTGGAATGCTGCATCGAATGCGGTCCCGGGCGAGTGCTTTCAGGCCTGGCCAAGCGTATCCGGCCGCAGATGCAATTATGCAGCGTCCAGGATTGCAAATCACTGGAGTCGGCAGTTGGCTTGTTGACACAGGTTTTATCAAAGGGATGAAATAATGCATGGTATTTTAAAACTTGGAGTTAACGTTGACCACGTGGCCACCCTGCGCCAGGCGCGCGGCGTGAATTATCCCAGCGTGCTGGAAGCGGCCCGGCTTTGCGTCGCCGCCGGAGCCGCCGGCATCACCATTCACCTGCGCGAGGACCGCCGCCATATCCAGGACAATGACCTGTTTGATCTCCGCCGCGCCCTGAAAAAAGCCACCCTAAACCTCGAAATGGCCAATGTTCCTGAAATTGCCGCCATCGCCCTCAAGGCCAGGCCGGATGAAGTCTGCATCGTGCCCGAGAAGCGCCGGGAGCTTACCACGGAAGGCGGCCTGGATGCCGCGGGGCAACTGGCCAGCCTGCGGAAAAATTGCCGCAAGCTGCGGGAAGCCGGCATCGCGGTAAGCCTTTTTGTCGATCCGGAGCAAAGGCAGCTCGATGCCGCCGTGTCCGTCGGGGCGCCATACGTAGAACTGCACACCGGCACGTTCTGCAACGCGCGGGGCGCCGCGGCACGCAGGGAGCTCAAGCGCCTTGCGGAAGGCGCGCGCTACGCGCACGCAATCGGCCTGAAGGTAAATGCCGGCCACGGCATAAACCTCGAAAACATCGCTGCCATCCTGAAGGTGCCGCACCTCGACACGCTCAACATCGGGCACAGCATCGTGGCGCGCGCGGTGTTTGTCGGAATCGGGGAAGCCGTCCGCGAAATGCTCGCGAAGATGGCCTGTTACCGAAGGTAACCTGCTCAAGGTTGGCAAGGTCACGGTTCACAGTTTAAAGATACAGCAGCCGGGAGGCGAGTCTAAATCTGGATTACTGTGAACTCTGAACCTTGAGCTGAGAACTTGAGAGCCGGCAAATCTTATGAAATCAAGCAATAAAAGATCATTTGCTGGCGAGACAGTTCTTGGAATGGGCATCGATATCGTTGACATAACGCGCTTCCGTAAAACGCTGGCGCGGAGCGGCCGCAGGTTTATCAACCGGATTTTTCTGCCGTCCGAACAGAAATACTGCCGCGCCAAGGCCAGATCCTGGGTGCACTACGCCGGCCGTTTTGCCGCGAAGGAGGCCGTGGCCAAAGCCTTCGGCACCGGGATTGGCAAGGATATTGGCTGGCTGGACATCGAAATTATTTCGTCGGATTCCCGTGCGCCGATTGTCAAGTTGAGCCTGCGCGTGAAACGTCTCCTCCTCCGACGCCGGATCAAAAATATCCTGGTCAGTATTTCCCATACCCACATTCATACCGCCGCGATCGCTCTGTTAACTGGTAAATGTTAACGAATTTCAAAGAAGCCGCCATGCTATGGCGGCCCACAGTTTCTTTTTTTAGGCCTTCATAGCGTGAAGGCATTCTTTGCTTAAAGTTACGGTTTTTCACCCTAATTCAATGGTTCCCGCCGTATGTCTTCGCCCATTCGCGTTTCATTTTTTTCATTTCGGGGTTGAACCTTATTTTTTTGCCCGGGCACCTATTGTGGCGGTCATACAGCCAGCGGCCCTGGTTGTCGCGCAAGACCGGCAGGCGCTTGGCCGTCGGCGGCGGCTCCGCGATCCGGGCGGGTTTTTCGGCATACCAGTAGGCCGTGGAGGCCATTTCGTTGGCCAGGTGGTTGCCGTGGCCGTGCTCGATCGTGACCTTGATTTCCTTCTGGAACCGGACGGGGTTTTCAAGATGGAATATATAGCTGGTCTGGTAGCCGCCTGTGGCCCAGGGCGCAGTTTGCGGGTCTGCAACATGGTGGATCGTATTGCCTTCGAAAATCGATGAGCCGTTGCGCAGGAATGCGTTGTCCTGCATGCCCCAGGCCTGGTTGAGGAAATCCTCGCTGCCGGTGCCATGCAGGTCCGGCGGCCATTTGTATCCGTCCACCCAGATCATGTCGTCGCCTTCGCCCCACCAGGTTCCCTGGAAGTTGGTCACGCTCAGGTTACAGCCTATGTAGTGGCCGCGCCCTTTTGTTTTCAGGATCACGTAGTTGTTTTCCCAGGCAAGCCGTTCCTTGTTGGCGATGTTGGCTTCCGGGGTGTTGACTGTGATTTCATTACCCCAGCCCCCGAACGGGTTGGCGCGCCTGAACTCGGCATGGAAATAACCGAGATCATCCCGGGGAGCGCCGGAAGTTTCATAGTCGATGTAAAAATACTGACGATGCGTTTCCCGGCTCTGGTTCACCAGCTCCACCACCGCGCGCTCTTTAAATGGCATGGGCGCGTAGCAGTTCAGGGCGCAACCCTGGTTGAATTTATTATTGTGCCGGGTGGACGCGGTGAATAAATAGGACTGGAAGGAGTTCACGATCCCGTGGCCGAGGCAGAAAAAATCCCCGAGGGGGACGATCACGCTGGGGCTTTTGGCGTTGTCCCAGGTTATCTTGAGGAGGCATTCCCGGTAGTGCCTTGCCTGGGTCATCCAGATGTGGGTAATTGATCCCGGACCCTTGATGTCGGCCAGCTTTTTTGTTTCACCCGGTTTGATGCTCCAGGCATCGCCGTTTCTGCCGGTCCGGTCATAGGATGAACAACGCCCGGTCTTGCCGTTCCTGATTTGCGCCAGGTTGATATTCATGGTCAATCCTCCTTTTTTCCATATGCTAAAGCATGCCTGCCGAAATTGAAATAGACAGAATTATACAATTTATGCCTCTTGTTCAGGAGGTATTTCAAGATATCGCCCATTGCCTATTTGATCCGCTAGCGCATGCACCAGGCGGCTTATTATCTCCAGGATAAATACCTGAAGGTGGCCATCGTGGCCGGTGCCGGTCCCTGGTATAATCCGGCCGGGTGACAACCAGTGAAATATAGCCGGCCTATCGAACTGGATATGAACAACCACGGAACCTGCAAAAATAACCGGCGGCAATAATGCTTCATGATCACACTTTATTAAGTGTGATCATGCCTGCCGTATTGCGCAGGCATGTTGCTGCAACAGGCGCGCGAGAGGCGGTCGTGGCGCCGCGCAAATATACCAACCGCTGCTGCGCGTGACAAATCCGCGGGCAGTCAGCTTGTGCAAGTGACGTTGAAGTGAAGGAAGCGGTATGCCTGTTTGCCGCGCAAGTTCCTTGGAAAGCATCGGCTTTGTGCGCAAGGCCGCGATGATTCTGATGCGCCGTGGATGAGTAAAGGCCGTGGCATATAAATATATTCGTTTTTCCGCTTGTCTTTCATGGGCAAATGCTTCTGCCAATGCCTTTAATAAAGGGGCGCAGGAAGGAATGGTGTGGTCGGCTTCGGGGCGATAAAACACCTTCTTGCCGGCCCGGCGCGCGCCAAGCAACCCGCGCGCGTTCAAGGCCCGTAATGATTGGCTTGCCAGCGGTATTGATAATCCAAGCCGCATCGCGATTCCGGATACCTGTTGTTCCGGGCGCCGGCACAGTTCGCGCAGGATTTTGAGCCTTGTTAAGTTTGCCAGGACGCGGCATGTCCGCCACAGGGTGGGCTTCAATACATCTGAGTTGGCGTTCTGCATGATCACACTTTATAAAGTGTGATCATGGAAATCAAGGCAAGAAATCAAAATCAATCAATATCTG
Organism: Kiritimatiellia bacterium; assembly: GCA_041674125.1. Lineage (GTDB taxonomy): Bacteria > Verrucomicrobiota > Kiritimatiellia > JAAZAB01 > JAAZAB01 > JAQUQV01. The sequence continues at coordinate 6,309 of JBAYWJ010000068.1, read as the reverse complement.
TACATCGGGATATCTGAAATCGAATCCAAGAATATTGAGGCAAGTTTTTCCGGAAACTGCCTGAAATATGGCATGGAGCATGGTGGGATAGGCTCCAAATATTCATTGACAGGGTTTAAATAATATGGACCATTTCCGGTAGAGAATATGTAAACCACCGGGAATGGAAAGCCAATGAAAATCGTTTCCACGCAACAGATACGTGAGCTTGATCGGATTACCATCGGCACCTGCAAGGTGCCGGGTTCTCTGCTCATAGAAAGGGCCGGCCGGGGCGTGGCCGCCGGAGTGATCCGGCTCATCAAAGAAAATGGCCTGGCCGGTAATACAGTCCTGCTGGCGGCCGGCCGCGGCAATAACGGCGGCGACGCCTTTGTCGCGGCCAGGTATCTGAGCGAGGAGGGCTTCAAGGTCCGCTTGTTGCTTGCGGGTGACAGGCAAAGCTTGCGCGGCGACGCTTTATTCCACTTCAAAAAAATGCTCCGGGCGGGTATTCGCGCTGAGGAATTAAGCGCAGAAAGCGACTGGCGGGAATTATCCGGGGAGGGTCTTTCCGGATCCGTCGTCGTGGACGGGATCCTCGGCACCGGCCTGGAAGGGAAAGCGCGCGGGGCGGCCGCCGCGGCGACCAGGTTCATCAACGCTCTTGCCCGGAAAAACCTGGCGGTGGCCATTGATATTCCCTCCGGGATCAATTCCGATACCGGCCGCGCGGAAGGCGATGCCGTCCGGGCCGACCTGACCCTCACCATGGGTTTGCCCAAGAGGGGGCTGATTGAGCAGAGCGCGCTGGAATACGTCGGGCAACTCCAGGTGGTTGATATCGGATTTCCGAACGAGCTCGTAAGGCAGGTCAAGGCGGACTTGGAGCTTATCGCGCCGGAGGAAGTAGCCCTGCTTTTCCCTCCCCGGCCGCGGACCGCGCACAAGGGCAGCTATGGCCACCTCCTGATCATGGGCGGCGCGGAGGGATACAGCGGCGCAATGACCCTGGCGGCCATGGGCGCACTCCGGTCTGGCCCCGGCCTCGTTTCCGTGGCTGTCCCGGAACGCCTCGCCCCGGCGATAGCGCTCGCCGTGCCGGAGGCGATGGTACACGGCGAGCGCGAAACCGGGTCCGGATCGCTTCATTCAAGCTGCTGGGCGAAGTGGAAAAAGCGCCTCCCAAATTTCAGCGCCATCCTGGCGGGCCCGGGCATGACGCGCCATGCCGAAACCGGCCGCCTGGTAAAAATGATATTGCGCGACAGCCGCATCCCGGTGGTCCTGGATGCCGATGCGCTAAATATATTTGATGGCAGGGCGGCGCTGCTGGCAAAAAGAGAATGCCCTCTGGTGATAACTCCCCACCCGGGCGAAATGGCGCGCCTGCTTGCCCTGAGCACGGCCCGCGTCCAGGTGCGGCGCATGCAAACCGCAAAACAAGCCGCCCGGCTGACCAATGCGACGGTTGTTTTGAAAGGGGCCGGGACGCTCGTGGCGGAAAAAGGCAGGCTTCAGATTAATTTGACCGGCAATCCCGGCATGGCCTCCGGCGGAATGGGCGATGTCCTGGCGGGGCTCGCGGGCGGGTTCCTGGCGCAGGGCTTGAAGCCATTCGACGCCGCGCGCGCCTCCGTTTACCTGCACGGGCGCGCCGGGGACATGGCCGCCGCAAGCTCAAGCGAGAACTCCCTCATGGCGCGCGACCTGATCGCATGCCTGCCTGGAGCGTTCCGGGAATTCCGCCGCTAAAATTCTATGCCTTTGCGCGCGGGCAAGCCCCTTGCGAAGGGGTGCTTGACCGGTCGCATTTCAGTTACCAGGTCGGCCCGGCGGACGACTCCGGCCGGGGCGTTGCGCCCGGTGAGGACGAGCTCGACCGAAGAAGGCTTGCGGGTGATCAAGCGCAGGACGGATCCGGTTGTGAGCAGGCCGGCCGTTATAGCGCAGAGGATTTCATCCCCGATGACGAGATCGTATTTCCGCCCGAGCATTGCGCGCTGAAGGCTCGCCAGGCCCTTCCTGGCCGCGCGGATATCCCCGGGCGCCGGCTTGCCCCTGACAAAACAGCCCCGGCCGTACTGGCGCACGGCAATGGCTGGGTGCAGGCGGCGGAGAGCGAGGATTTCGCTGGTGGCTCCCTTCTTTATGAATTGCCCGAGATATATTTTAAGCCCGGCGCCCGCTGCGCGCAGGGCGAGCCCGAGGGCAGCCGTTGTTTTGCCCTTGCCATCGCCGGTGTAAACCTGGACTATTCCGCGTTGCATGTTGCCTTATACCGGAACCGGAGGATTGTTCTGCGGGAAGCGATCGGCCAGTTTAAGCACTTCCTTCAGCGGCACGAGGCCCTCGGTGGCGCCGGGCCTGGAAAGGCAGGCTGCGGCGGCGCAGGAGCCCAGCCGGAGGGTTTTTTCCGCATCCCATCCCTCGTGCAGCCCGTAGAGCATGCCGGCGCAGAAAGCGTCGCCCGCGCCCACCGTGCCCTTGATATAAGCCTGGGGAACCTTGAGCGAGCCCTGCGAATACCGCCGGCCGTCCCTGGTTTTGAGATAAACGCCCTCGGGCATGTGCACGGCCGCCAGCTCCATTTTCCCGAGTTTAAAGAGGATGTCGACGGCTTTGATGATGCCTTCCGGAATCAGGCCGCCCTTGCCGTCCCGCACCTGCACGCCGGTGGTCCGGCCGGCCTCGATTTCGTTCAGGATAAGGTAGTCCGTAAATGGCAGCGCGGCCGGGACGAGTTTGCGGAAACGGTCGCTTTCCTCGCTGACAACATCCACGCTCGTCTTCATGCCGGCCTCCCGGCAGCTTTTCAGCAGCCCGGCGGCCACCGTGCCGAATGCCGGATCGGGCTTATCCATCGCGTCAAGCAGGAGCAGGTAGCCGAGGTGAAATATGCGTGCCTTGAGTTTTGCCACGGGCACATGTTCCGGAGCAAAGAGCGCGTTGGCGCCGCGGTAGTGGTAAAATATACGCACCCCGGTTTGCGAGTCTGTCATGACGTCGGTATAGGAGGTTGCCATGCCGTCGAGGGCAACGAGCCCGGATATGTCTATCCCGAGCGGCTGGCAGATCGAGCGGATGTAATCGGCGCCGCCGTCGCGGCCGATGACGCCCAGCCCGGCCAGGGGAAACCCAGCGCCCATTTTGGCAAGGTCAACGAGCACATTGAACGGAGCCCCGCCGGAGCCGAGTGTTTCGGAAATTATGCTGCCGAGCATGCCTTGGCCCGGCAGGCGGTCGATGATCTTGACGCGGTCGACAATCCAGTTGCCGGCGCAGACTATTCCTTTTCGTTCGGGAGGCATTGCTTGCACCAATCAGGCTATCTTGTAAAAAAAACATGCTCGCAAAAAAGCTACTTTTCCCCAGGAGGCAAGTCAATAAAATTATAATTTTACCGTGGTTGACAAAACCGCAAAAGATATATATGAGAATGAATCCGGAATGCGACAAATCAAAGCCCGGCGGAAAGGCGTTTTTGTGGAAACACCCTATTACCTGATTGACGAAAATAAACTGCTTCGCAACCTGGCCATCATGGGCCGGGTGCGCGAGGCGTCAGGCGCGAAAACCGTCCTGGCGCTGAAATGTTTTTCAACCTGGTGCGTCTTCCCGCTCATGCGCAAGCATATGGATGGAACCACGAGCAGCTCGCTTTACGAGGCGCGGCTCGGGCGCGAAAAATTCGGAAAAGAAGTCCACGCCTACAGCGTCGCCTTTTCCTCCTCAGAAGTGAAGTCCGTGAGCCGGTTTGCCGACAAGGTGATCTTCAACTCGGTCTCGCAGCTGGAAAAGCACGGCCACCTGGTCCGCGGCCCGCGGATCGGCCTGCGGGTCAACCCCGGCATCAGCTATTCGCACTACGACCTGGCCGATCCGGCCCGCAAACATTCCCGGCTGGGCGTGGCCGGCAAGGCGATTCTTTCAAAGGCGGCGTCCCGGGTCAGCGGGCTCATGTTCCACTTCAACTGCGAAAACGATGATTTTGAACAATTTTCCTCAGGCCTGGACCATATCGGGCGTGCCTACGGCCGGATGCTCGTGAAAATGGAGTGGGTCAGCCTCGGCGGCGGACTGGCCTTTACGAAGCCGGGTTACCCTCTGGCGAGGTTCTGCAAGCGGCTGCGGGATTTCAGCCGCGAATTTGGCGTGCAGGTGTACCTTGAGCCGGGCGATGCGGCCGTTACCGGTTGCGCGGAACTTGTCACCACCGTGCTGGATGTGGTGTGCAACAGGGCGGAGATCGCCATCGTGGATGCCTCCACCGAGGCCCACATGCTGGACCACCTGGTTTACCAGACCAGCCCGAGAATCGTTTCGCCCGGCCCCGGCAGCTTCAAATGCATGATTGCCGGGCGCTCGTGCCTGGCCGGGGACGTGTTTGGAAGCTATCGCCTGGCGGTCCGCCTGAAGCCTGGAATGGTCGTGCGCATAGCGGATGCGGCCGGCTACACCATGGTCAAAAAAAACTGGTTCAACGGCCTGCCCATGCCTGCCATCTGCGTGAGAAGGCTGAATGGCGCGCTGGAAAAGGTGAAAAGTTTCGGTTACAAGGATTTTGTTGAAAGCCTGTCATAACGTGGCCAAGGGACACAGCTAACCCCGAAATCCTAAATTCGAAATCCGAAACAAATTCTAATGCTAAAAATAAGACAATTTCACAATCCCGTTCTTTGATTCTTATTTTGAATTTTTAAGCATTTTAATTTGTTTCGTGCTTCGAGATTCTAATTTTACCGTAGGCATGGCACAGAAAAGAAGTAATATATTAAGCAAGGAGAATCCATGAAGAAAAATGTGCTTATCATCGGCGCCGGCGGCGTGGCTCACGTTACCGCGCATAAGGCGGCCATGAACAACGACGTGCTCGGCGATATCTGCATCGCCTCGCGCACGCAGAGCAAGTGCGAGGAAATAATCGGGAGCATCCGGAAAAAACAGCACCTCAAGGACAAGTCTGCAAAAATCTACTCGCGCCAGCTAGATGCCCTGGATATCCCCGCCACGGCCAGGCTGATCAGGCAAACCGGTTCGCAAATAGTCATAAATCTCGGCAATGCCTTCGTGAACATGTCCGTGCTCGAGGCCTGCCTGGAAACCGGCGCGGTTTACATGGACACCGCCATCCACGAGGAGCCGGACAAGGTCTGCGAAAATCCGCCCTGGTACGGGAACTACGAGTGGAAGCGCAAGGGCCGCTGCCGCGAAAAAGGGCTGACGGCCATCCTCGGGGCCGGTTTTGACCCGGGCGTGGTCAACGCCTACTGCGCCCTGGCGGCGAAGCGCTATTTTGATAAAATTGAAACGATCGACATCATGGACGTCAACGCCGGGCGGCACGGCAAGTATTTTGCGACGAACTTCGACCCGGAAATAAACTTCCGCGAATTCATTAAGGTCTGGACCTGGATCGACCGCAAGTGGAAGCAGTACCCGACCCATTCGGTCAAGCGCATATACGATTTCCCGGTGGTAGGGTCCCAGCCGATATACCTGAACGGCCACGACGAGCTGCATTCGCTTTCGAAGAACATCAACGCGAACAGCATCCGCTTCTGGATGGGCTTCGGCAATCACTACATAAACGTTTTCACCGTTTTGCGCACCCTGGGCTTCCTCTCGCACCTGCCGGTGACCCTGACCACGGGCCAGAAGGTCGTGCCGCTCAAGGTGGTCAAGGCGCTCCTGCCGGACCCGAAGACGCTCGCTCCGGGCTACACCGGCAAAACCTGCATTGGCAATTTCGTCAAGGGCTGGAAGAACGGGAAAAAGAGAGAGGTCTTCATCTACCAGGTGTCGGACCACAAAAAATGCTACAAGGAAGTGGAATCGCAGGGCATCAGCTACACCGCCGGCGTTCCGCCGGTGGCCGCGGCCATGCTCGTGGCAAAGGGCATCTGGGACCCGAAGACCATGGTAAACGTGGAGGAACTCGACCCCGAGCCCTTCATCGCCATCCTTGACAAAATCGGCCTTCCGACGGACGTCAAGGAAATCAAGCCCGGCAGCAAGTGTTCCTTCAACGGCACGGTCAGGGACCTGAAGAAGGAGCTGGCGGAATCAACCGCGACGGTGACGGTCTCCGCCGCCAACCCGCTGATCGCGCTGGATGCCGCGCTCCAGGCGGAAGCCCTGAAAATGGCCTGCGGTAAAAAGAAATAATTCCGGTCAGCGTGCCAGGCGCGGCCGTCCCGGGCTAGAGCAGTCGACCCTGAAAAACCCTCGTTTTAAGCACGAACAGGTAATAAAGACGTCTGAATGCTGAAACGCGGAACCGGGAACAACCGATAAAACGCCTCAAAAAACAAACGCAAAAATATATTA
>JBAYWJ010000067.1:0-13766 GCA_041674125.1 Kiritimatiellia bacterium | reverse complement strand
CGTGCTGCGGCGCGAAGCGGTGCTGGGGGCGGGCCCGGATCATCCCGTGCTGCCGGCCCTGCCCGAGACCGAATACCTGAAGGGATTTGTTTTCACTGTGGTTGAATGAAAACCACGCAATGGATAAAATGTTTTTGCCGGATGGCAAAAAAAATTTAAACGCCTCTTCTGGGCCTGTTGCCCAAATCGGTATGGGGCTTAAATTCCGGGGTCATCTAGCTTCGTTACGTTACATAAAACTTCGCAGGACAAGTCGAACCCGGCTACAGAAAAAAAACCCCGATATTTCTGCTGTAGCCGGCCTTGGTGAGGCCGGATATAATTTGGGCAACACGCCCTTCTTGTCCGACCCTCCGTGCTTGCCTCGGCGAAGTGCTTTGGCGAAGCCTGGGTCTCCGCGACCTCTGTGGTGAATCTTTTCTTGTTTATCAGCTGTTCCGAACGTTTCAGTGAAGCACCCCGTGGCAAGCGCGCCGGCATGGCCACGGCCCCGCCGGGCTGAGCTCCGGCGCATCACCTGGCGCGTGGAACAACCGTCACCTCTGAGTGCGGTATCTGACGCTCCAGGCCGGCCTTGAGGCTGTCGGCAACCTCCTGGACTTTGCCGATGGGCCGGGCCGGATCAAACCCGAGGATGATTTCAATGAATATTTGCCGTCCCGAATAGCGCGACCGCACCCCTTCCAGGTCGGTGTAGGCCTCGAAATGCTTTACCAGTTCCCTGGTGATGATCATCTGGAGGGGCTCTTCGAGCGAGCGGTCAAGCAGGTCGCGGACCGAGTGACGCATCAGGTGCCAGCCGCTGTTGACCATCAAACCGAGCGTGATGCAGGACACCAGCGGGTCAAGGTACATGACCCATTGCCCGGCAACGGCCACGCTCAGGACGAAATTGAAAAACATGCAGGCGTTGGCAGCGGTCTTGACGGCAAAGAGGCGCATTTGCGCCTCGACGATCGGCGAGGGCGCGGCGCGCTGGTGGCGGCGGCTGCGCATCCACAGGAAGGCATTGATCAGCCCGAAGACCAGCGTGCACCCGATGCCCAGCCAAATCCCGAACCCCCTCAGCCGCACCGGGTGCAGCAGGCGGCTGATGATGAGGAACGCCATCACCACCACGCTGGCCAGCATGAAAACTCCTATCAGCAGGCTGGCCAGGTTTTCAATCTTGCCCAGGCCGTAATTGAACACGCCCTTCTCGTCGCGCCGGAGGCGGCGCAGGGCATACCAGGAAAGCCCGACCGAGCAGAACTCGAGGAAGGAATTGAAAAAATCGGCCACGAGGACGAGGGAGTTGGCCGTGACCACCGAGAGGATGTTCAAAGCCAGGCCGAACCCGCACGTTATCAGGCCGGTAAAGGCGGTCTTTTCGGTTTGCTGCCTCTCTTTGTCGCTCATGCAATGCTCCGCCCAGCCCCCGCTGCGGGCAATTCCGTCAGGCCCGGGCTTTGAGGTGGTTGACCACGGTGATGGCCAGGCCGGAAATAATGAGAAGGCTGCCGCCAACCATGAAGGCGTTGATGTGCTCCCGCAGGATGATCGCCGCGAAAACCGAGGCCAGCACGGGTTTGAGGAAAAACATCATCGAGGCCTGGAAGGCCGTGCAGTGCCGCAGGCCGTAGTAATAAAGGCCGTAGGCCAGAGTGGTGCCGGCCAGGGTGACGTACAGCACCGGCAGCCACGACTCGGCCAACCCCCCCACCCCGTGCCGCGCGGCGCTTGCCACGGCAAACGGCAAAATCATCAGGCTGCCGAACATGGATGAAAAGCCCATCAGGACAAAAACGCCGTAGCGGGAGATGAGCCGCCGCGAGATGCAGATGCTGAGCGCGAAAAATACGGCGGAAAGCGTCATGATGCCCAGCGCCACAAGCGACTGCACAGAAAAAGCCCCCGACTCCCACGCGAACAGGGCGACCCCGGCCGCCCCGAACGCGAGCGCGGTCCACTTGGATGCCGTCCAGGGCTCGTCGTTCACAAAACGCGCCAGGATAATCACGAAAATCGGGTTGGCGCTGAAAACCACGGCGCACGAGGCGGCCTTTTCGAACACCAGGATGGCGAGGTGGAAGAGCGAGAGTGAAACGGCTATGCCGACCGCGCCGTTGAGCGCGAACCAGCCGAAATCGGAAGCCTTCAGGCCCATCCCGCTTTTCAGGAACGAAGGCAGGGTAAAGGCCAGGAGCACGATGCCGGTGATGAAAAACCGGATGAAAACCATCTGGAAAGGCAGGGCGTTTTTGCCGATGATTTTCGTGCTGACTTCGACCGTGCTGAACAGGGCCACCCCGCCCAGCAATGCGAGCAGTCCTGCGGTTTTGGCGTTAAGGGGCATGGGATCCGGGAACAGGAGCTCTCAGAAGGCCCAGATTTGAAATTCCGGCCGGCAACCGCCGCAGGGCGCCGTTCTCGAAATCGTTTTATTTCCGGTAGGATTTTTCAATCTTGGCCGCAACATCCTTGAAACTGATATCGTTCTGGTAAATATCCTTGAAATAACGGTTGGCCGCCTCTTCAAACTTGCCGGTCTTTTCAAGCAGGGTGCCCAGCTGGTAATATACCTCCTTCTTGAGGTCGTTCATCACCGTCAGCTCCTCGGCCGCCTTTTCCAGCTGTTCCCGGGCCATGTCATACTGGCTCTTCTGCATGAAGCACAGCCCGAGGAAATAGAGCGACTGGGTGTGCAGCTTCGGGTTGCGCTGCGACATCTGGAACTGCTGGATCGCCTCGTTGTACTGCCCGTTCTCGTAGAGCAGCTGGCCGTATTCAAAGCGCAGCGCCAGGTCGTTCGGATACCTTTCCACGCGCACCTGCACGTTACTGAAATGGAACGACTGCCTTTCCTTTTCCCTGGCAGCCGCCCCGGCCATGTCGCCGTTCTGGCGGCACTGCTTTATGTCCTCGTCAAACTGCATGAGCTTGATCTCGGTCATGGCCTGGTCAAGCTGGGGATCGGTGCTGCCGGTGGCGCGCTTGGCCTCTTCGAGGATGCGGATGGCATCGTCGAAGCGGCTTACCTGCACGTAGAGCCTGGCCAGGGCGCGGCGGTAATTGACGTTTTCCGGCTCAAGCTTGAGCTTCTTCTCGGTATCCCTGATGAGCATCTCGGTATTGGCCTCGTCGCGCACGGCCTTGTTGTCGGCCTCGATCACCTCGGCCTGCTTGATATCCTTGATGACCTTGCGGTAAGAGCCGTCCTTGGCGGATTCATCCCACCCGCCCTTGACCATCGTTTCGCGCGCCATTGCGTTTTTCAGGGCCTGGAGCGCCACGCCGTCGTTGGGGCGCAGGGCCACGATCGCCTCGAAGCACTTGCGGGCTTCTTCGGGCTGGTCGGCCGCCATGTAAAGGGCGCCCAAATCGCGCAGCAGGGCCACATCCTGCTGGTAATATTCACGCACGAAGTTGAGGGTGTGTATGGCCACCTCCGGCATGCCGGCCTTTTGCGCCGCGCTGCAAAGCAGGCGGACGAACTGCATGTTGAGCGGGTCGGTCCGCATCAGCTTTTCAGCGATGCCCAGGGCGCGGATGGCGTCGCCGGACCTGATGGCCATCCTGGCGCTGATCATCTGCGGCAGCCCGGCCAGGGTCGTCATGATGTGGGAAACGCCTGCGCCTTTCGTCTGGTTCATGTGTTTGACGGCGCTCGCCCTGAGGAACTTGCGGCACTTGAGGAAGCGCGGCTCGGTTTCCAGCACCGCCATGAACATGTCCATCGCGTACGGGAGGTTATCGCGCTCCATGGCGACCAGCCCCTTGTCAAAGAGCTCGCGGGTGCGCCTGGAAATATTTGCTTCTGAGACTTCCGCCATAATAAAAAACCTTTTGTTTGACAAAATTTAAGTCTATATTTTCGCCCGTGAGTGTCAAGCAGGAATAAAACCGGATATATTTTGGGGCGGAGCGGATGCATGCCGCGCTCATGATGCGCAAGAAACACCTTCAGCTGAAACCGGCCGCCATGGCAGGCGCGCTGGCGCTTGCTTTCGCCACGGCGCCCGGGCCGGCCGGCGGCGCCGCCATGAAGTCATACGCCGACGTCAGCCCTAAAAAAACAATCTCCCTGCACACCCTGGAGGAAAAATATGATTTTATATCCTCTACCGTGCGCGGCAAGCATATAACCCTCCGCACCAAGTTCAACACCATCAACCTTGAAGGCGATAGCCGCCGGATAACATTCAACGGCGTAGCCGTCTGGCTGAACGGTCCGATCGGCAGGCGCTGGGGCTCATGGCACATCCTCCAGGCCGATGTTGACCGGACCCTCCTGCCCCTGCTCAACCCGAACGGGGCGCTGGCCGCGGAGGATTTCCGCATCGTCACGCTCGATCCCGGCCACGGCGGCAGCGACCAGGGCGCCTGCGCGCGCTCCGGCCTGGTCGAAAAAAAACTCACGCTCGACCTGGCGAAAAAAGTGCGCGCCATCCTGCTCCGCTACCGCATAGACGCGCGCCTGACCCGCAACGCTGACCGGCAGCTGGAGCTGGAAGACCGCACCGCGCTGGCCAACGGCTGGAAAAGCTCGGTGTTCGTGAGCCTCCACTTCAACTCCGCCGGGAACACTGATCCTTCCGGGATCGAAACCCACATCCTGCCCCCGGCCGGATACCCGAGCACGGCCAACAACAGCCTTGGAGTTTACGACCAGGTTTCATACGCGGCCAACCGCCACGACCGCGCCAACATTATTCTCGGCTATACCCTGCAGAAAAGCCTCCTGCGGCATACCGGCGCCGAGGACCGCGGAGTCCGACGTTCGCGTTTCGTGGTTCTCAAAAGCAGCTCTTCGCCCGCCTGCCTGGTAGAGTGCGGATTCCTGTCGAACCGGGCCGAGGCCGGCGACATCGCCACCTCAGCCCACATGGACAAGCTTGCCCGCGGCATAGCCGAGGGCATTTTGTCATACCTGAACAGCGTCGAGCGCGCAAGGGCGGCCAACCGGTGAAAGCCAGCGCCAAAGAGCCCGAGATAACCATTGCCAGTACGGCCGGATTCTGTTTCGGCGTGCGCCGCGCCATCCGCATGGCGCAGGACCTGGCGCGCTCCGGGAAGACGATCCACATGCTCGGCGACCTGGTCCACAACCAGCACGTGATCGCCATGCTCGCGAGGGCCGGCATCAGGAAGATCGCCCGCCTCGGCAACGGCCGGGATAAGACCCTGCTCATCCGCGCCCACGGCGCTGGCAGGAACCTGGCGGCGCGCGCCCGGCGCAGGGGCTACCGTCTCGCCGACGCCACCTGCCCCATGGTGCGCGCCATCCACAAAATCGCGCGTAAAATGGAGAAGGCGGGCTACGCCATCATCGTCCTGGGCGACCGCCGGCACGAGGAAGTCCAGGGCATCGTCGGGCAAACCTCAAAAAACACCATTGTGATAGACAGCCTTGAAAACATCCCGGCGCGCGCCGCAAAGATTGCGAGGGCGGCGGTCGTGGTGCAATCGACCCAGGACATGGACCACGTGCTGCCGATCGTGGCGGCCTTGAAAGCGAAAATCAGGGAACTGAAATTTTTCAACACGATCTGCCGCCCCACCCGGATGAAGCAGGCCGAGATGAAATCGCTGCCGCTCGTTAGCGACGCCGTCGTGGTCATCGGCTCGCGCTCAAGCGCCAACACGCGCCGGCTCTTCGAAATCGCGCGCTCCCTCAACCCGCACAGCTACTGGATAGAATCCGCGGAGCAAATCAAGCCACGCTGGTTCAAGCGGGCGCGCAGGATAGGCATCACGGCCGGCGCTTCCACGCCCGAATGCGTAACGCGCGCCGTGGTGGAAAAGATCAGGGCGATCGCCCGCCCGGGAAGTTCTTCGCGCGGTTGTCAGAGCACATCCGCGAACTGCGGGCGCAGCTTGCGGAAAAGCGCGGCGCCCGCCAGGAAGACGGCGAGGGCGAATCCCCAGAAGTAAAGCGCCTCGCCCAACCCGCCCGTAAACGGATTGGCGAACACGAGGCTGTTGCGATAGCCTTCCACGATGTAGACCGCAGGGTTAAGGCGCAGGACCTTCGCCAGCAGCGAGCCGGCGGGCAGCATGGTGAAATCCCAGAAGACGGGGGTGACCCAGAAGCCGAACTGGAGGGCCACGCTGACAATCTGGCCGACATCCCGCGAAAAGACCTGCAACGAGGCGGTCAGGTAGCTCAGTCCGGCCAGGAGAAAGCACGAGGCCAGGATGTAATAGGCCACGGCCAGCCAGCCGGGGCTGAATTTAACACCGCACAGGAGGAGCACCACGGCCACAATCAGCAGAAAGACCAGGTGCACCGCCAGCGCGGCTAAGATTTTCATGAGGGGCAGCAAATGCAGCCTGAAGTTCACCTTGCGGACCAGGAAAGCATATTCGCAGATCACGTTGGTGGACTGGTTCAAGGCATCTGAAAAGAACGACCAGGCGCTCATGCCGGCCAGGAGCCAGGGCAAAAAAGCCACCCCTCGCACGGCGCCGGCCTTGAAGGCCACCCCCACCACGAGCCACAGAATCACCGTGAGCACAAAGGGCTGGATAAAGGCCCAGGCAAAGCCGAGAAACGAGCCCAGGCACCTGGCGCGTATGTCATGAAACGCCAGGCTGAAGACCAGTGCCGCAGTTTTATTGAATTCCTTTAATTTTCCCACGAAACCCTCCCTGCCGCCGCGGCAAAAGCCCCGAATACGAGCGCGGCGTGGCCGGACCAGGCCATCCGCTCCGGATGCCACTGCACGCCCAGCACGAATGGCATGGCCGGCGCCTCAATCGCCTCGACCACGCCGCCGGCATAAGCCACGGCCTCCAGCCCCTCGGGCAGAGCGCGCGGGTCAACCGCCTGGTGATGGTTTGAGTTGACGGCAACCTTTCCCTTCCCGAACAACCGGCGAAGAATTTTGCCGCCGGATATTATAACGGAATGCTCCTGATACGCGCCTTCTCTCCGGTGGCAAGCGGCATCCTCCAGATGCTGTATGAGCCGGCCTCCCATGGCAATGTTTATCAGCTGGTGCCCGCCGCATATGCCCAGAAGGGGCTTGCGGCAGGCAAGCGCCGCCCGGGCAAGGCACAGGTCCCATCCGGCCCGGCGCGGGTGCACCTCGGCCGCGCGCGCGCTGGGGCGAGCGCCGTACAGGCCGGCCGGGTAGTCCCCGCCGCCTATCAGGAGCAGGCCGTCCACCAGGCGCATGTATTCCGCCGCCGGGCGCGCGCCGTGCAAGCACGGTATTACCACCGGCACCGCGCCGGCCTTTGCCACGCAGCGGACATAATTATAGCCCACCGAGCAGGCGCCGGAGCGGAAGTCGGCATTGATCCCTATCACAACGCGTTTTTTAACAACGGACATTCGGTTTAAGCCGGCCGGGAAATCCCCTTTCCGCCCCGGGTGTATTCGCGGTACCAGGCAATGAAGCGCGGGATGCCTTCGGCCAGGTCGGTGGCGGGTTCAAACCCGAGCGCGCGGCGCGCTTTGCGGATGTCGGCGTAAGTATCGGGAACATCGCCCGGCTGGAGCGGGAGCAATTCCATGACCGCCTTTTTACCGAGGCAGTCGGCGATCATGTTGATCAGGTCCATCAATTTTTCCGAGCGATGGTTGCCGATGTTGAAAACGTCGCACCGCGGCAGGTTTTTACGGAAGAGCGCGGCGCGGATGCCGCTGACCACGTCGTCCACATAGGTGAAATCGCGGCGCATGTTGCCGCGGTTGAAGACCTTGATGGGCTTGCCCTTTGAAATGGCCTCGGTGAACAACCAGACCGCCATGTCCGGCCGGCCCCAGGGCCCGTAGACCGTGAAAAGGCGCAGGCCGATGGTCTGGAGCGCGTAGAGATGGCTGTAGGCATGGGCCGCAAGCTCGTCGAATTTTTTCGTGGCCGCGTAGAGGCTGATCGGGTTGTCAACCCTGTCCGATTCGCTGAAAGGCATCTTGCGGTTGCCGCCGTAGACGCTTGAGCTGGAGGCATACACCAGGCGGGCGAGCCCGGTGCGGCGCGCAGACTCGAGGACGTTCAGGAAACCTTCGTTGTTCGACTTCTGGTAGACAAAAGGATTCTCGAGCGAATAGCGCACGCCAACCTGCGCCGCAAGGTGGCAGGCGGCCTTGAAGCGGTGCTTTTGAAAAAGCCTGTCAAGGACCTTGAAATCGGCCAGGTCGCATTCAATGCCGGTGTAGCCCGCATACCGCCCCAGCCGGGCGGCGCGCGCGCGCTTGAGAGCCACGGGATAGTAATCGTTGAAATTGTCGAGCCCAACCACCTCGTGGCCTTCCGCGAGCAAACGCGCGGCCACGTGGAACCCGATAAACCCGGCCGAACCGGTAACTAGAATTTTCATTTGCGGGGAATATATTACACATCAGCGCCTTTGACAAGCGCCAAGACAAAGGCTAGACTTGTTTTTACATGATAACCGCCATCGGCATTTTTTTATGGCTGGTCGCCGGTGCGGCCGCCTGCCGCCTGCTGTTTTACGGCCAGGCGCCATTTCGCGCCCGGATACCCGAGCTGCTGGTTCTGTTCCTGGTCGCCGGTCTCCTCATGTTCAGGCCGCACGAGGACATATTCGGGGGCGAGGATCCTGGATCGTATATAAATTCCGGAATCACCTACAACCGCCGCCAGCAGGCTTTTTACGTCGACGAGCTGCTTGCGAAGGTCCCCCCGGAAACCAGGCCCATGTTTTATTACGGCCACGCCGGATACGGGACCACCAAGGACGCCTGCCTCTGGATCCGCAACCCAGACCTGGCCCTGGCTGGGCCGCACTTCCAGCCCGCCTATCCCCTCATGATCTCCGCCGCGGTCCGCGCCGGGACAAGCTCCTGGGCGCTTTACGTTGTGCCGCTTTTTGCAGTTCTCTGCGCCCTGGCCCTGAGCGCGCTGGCCGGCCGCCTGCTTCCCCACCGCTGGTCGGGAATGATCGCGTTTATTCTTTACGCGTGCATACCGCTCTCGGTCTGGCACGGCCGCTGCGCGCGGCCGGAAATCATAGCTTCGTTCATGTTTTTTGCGGGCGCCGCCCTCGTGATGCAGGCCTGGCTCTCGCGCCCCTGGCGCAACGCCTTTGACCTTGTCCTCGGCGCGCTCTGCATCGGGCTGGCGCCCTTTTTCCACATCACCGCCTGGCTGCTCGTTATCCCGGCATGCGCGGCCGCGGCCCTGGCCATGCTCTGGCGGGGCAGGCTGGATTTCCTGCCGCTGCCTCTGGTATTGTGCCTGACAACGCTCGTTTTCTACGGCCAGGCGGTTTACGTGACCGACTATTACGGCGTCCGGCGTTTCCTGGATCCGGTGATGGCGCGCCCGTGGCTGGCTGCCGCCGCGTATACCCTGCTCGCGGCCCTCGTGTTCCAGTCATGGCGCCTGCGGCGGGAAAAGCGGCCGGCGGAAGAAACTCCCCCTGCCCGCCCGCGGACTCTTTTGGCAGGCGCTGTCCTGGCGGCCGCGCTGACCGTTTTCATTTTCACCCTCGCCTTCGGCCGCCAAATATACGGCAACCTGCCGCTCTTGGGCCGGCCGGTGACGCACTACCTCTACCTGACCGACTTCAAGGTCATGGCCAACATGCTCTCCCTGCCCCTGCTCGCGCTCGCGCTGGCCGGGATGTTATTCTGGCTGACCGGCCGGGAGGAGCGGCGCGGCCTGCGGGTGGCATTCGCACTGGTCGTGCTGCCGGCGGTCCTGCTCACGGGATACATTGACGATTTCATGATGACGCGCTACCTGATGGTTGCGGTGGTGCCCCTGGCGGTTTTATGCCTGGCGGCCCTTGCGGTCGGGATCATGCCCCGCAACTGCGGACCCTGGCTGCCGATTTTGATCTGCGTTCTCATGTGCCTGGCGGCGGTCCACAATCGCACCCATCTCATCACGACCACCGAGCACGCCGGTTTTGCCAGGTTCCTCCGGCCTTTTGCGGAAACAATAAGGGCCAACAGGGGCATGCTCCTCTGCGAATACTCGCGCATCGCGGCCCCGCTCGAGCACTTTTTCGGCATCCCCGCCCTCGGCCTGGACAACGAGAGAAAAACCGATTACACCCCGATGGAAAAAGCCTGGGCGGACATCATGCTTTCGGACACAAACCGCGCCGCCTTTTTCATGACACCTTTCGGTGACCCGCGCAGCGCGCGCTTTGATTTTGAAAAAGTCCTGGCAGGTTCGTTCCGGGATTGCAGCCTGAAGCAGGCCCGCCGGGGGCTGCCTACCGAGGTTGAAAGGTTTAACCTCAACCTCAGCCTCTTCCGCATGAAACTGAAGGAGAGCGGTCAAAATCCGGAGCTGGCTTCCGCACCGGTCACGATAAACCTCGATCCCGGCAACATGGGATTGCGCGGGTTCGCCAACCTGCGCGAAGAGCCCTATCCCGGCCAGAGCGACGACATCCAGAGCATCTTTGCCGGCCTGGGCCCGCTGCCTCCCGAAACGCTCCAGACTGCCGCACCGCTCCTGCTCATGCCGCGCCAGGAGCGCATACCGGCCCGCTGGGCCAGGGCGCGCGCAGAGGTGCTGCTGCCGGCGTGGGCAGGCAAGCCGGCGCTTTTCATGATGTATTTCCTGGCGCCCGACCCGGATGGATCAGGATCCGTAACCGTGCAGCTGAAACTGGACAAAGAGGCCCTGGGAGAACCCAGGCAAGTCAGGTCCGGCGTCTGGCAGTGGCAGGCCTGGAAGCTGCCGCCGCCGAGGGGCGGGCAAAAGGACTGCGCATGGGTGGCCATCGAAACCAGGCCGGTCTGGGATCCCGGCCAACCCGGTTTCCCTTCCGACCTGGGCCTGCTCGTCAACCGTTTTCTCTGCCTGCCGGCGCAATGAAATCCGGGCTCTCTGCCTTATCCCTGGAAAACGCTTGCCGCACAAACATCCTTGTCATGGCCCGGACTATCATGTTATATCCTGCCTTGCCCTGGTAATTTGTTTCTTTCTTCGTCCTGCGAACTGCGCGGGACAATTCGAATTTCGATATTAGAATTTCGTATTTTGATTCTGCATTCAACGGGGTGTAGCGCAGACTGGTAGCGCGCCAGCCTTGGGCGCTGGAAGTCATGGGTTCAAATCCCATCGCCCCGATCCCCCCTTCGCGGTTTATGATATAACCAGCTACGGGGGACGGGTCCCCGGCAGTTTGATCTTGAACTTCCGCCTTTGACAGAAAATCCAAGGCCTTCGTAGCTCACAGATAGTGAAGAAGGCCCATCGCCCCGATCATCCTTCGCCCATCTTTTCGCTGCTGGTTGCGATGATACAAAAGACAACATTCGCGTTTCAGGCTTTTGCTGTTGCAAGCGCTTCCGCCGCATTCGTCACCGTCTTGAAATCTACACCCAGGGTCTGGAAGTGCTTTTTGCCGCATTTGATTTTCTGGTTTTCGGACGTGCGCCGTTTGTCGTCATCCAAACTGCTCTTGGTCTCGCGCACGAGGTACACCTTGTTGTCCTGCTCGGCGACGATGGCCCAATCCGGATTGTAATCGCCGATAGGTGTTTTGACGACAAACCAGCGCGGCAACTTGACGAACAAGCGGACTTTCTCCATCCCGTCCAGTTGCCGGGCAAATTCGCGCTCCACTTCAGAATCATAAGGAATGTAATCAAAGAGTGTCTTGTTCTTGCTTTGCACGGCATACAGGTTGGCGAGATAGGATTCGACTTCCTCCTCCTCAAACAAGCGCATTTCGTATTCTTGCCCCGCAATCCTCTCGTACTTGATCCCATCCACAATCATGCCGTGCAAAGTCCGGTTGATGTGCCTGGCGACTTCGGTCATGAACGACTGTGCGTTGACCGGAAAGTCCTGAAGCCTGCCTGATGCTTTCAAGATTCTGACGAGCGTATGACGGGTAAGTTCGGTTTCACGCTGGAGAAAGGCCAGAATATCAGGAAGAGTTTTAGCTTGCGGCGCTTCAGTGGATTTGGTCTCCAATACGAGCCCCCCCTGTATTCCAGCCTTGGTGACTTCCAGATCTTCGCGTGTTGTGGAGATCGTATCCGTGATTTTCTGGTAAAACTTGCGCTCGCTGAGCCGGATTTCCCGGATTTCCTCCAGCAAGCGCTCAAAGTAGTCCTCTCCAAGAAACGCACCGTTCTCCATGCGCTTGTTGTCGAGCACATAACCCTTGATGGCGAATTCCCGCAAGACCTGCGTCGCCCACTGACGGAATTGGGTGGCACGGACAGAGTTGACCCGGTAGCCGACCGAAATGATGGCATCCAGATTATAGAAATCCACATCCCGCGCAACCTGTCGGGAGCCTTCTTGCTGAACTATTCGAAATTTTCGAATAGTTGCTTTCGGCCTGACCTCGCCACTCTCATAAACCTCTTTCAGGTGGTAATTTATAGTGTTTATGCCCACGTCAAACAAGGCCGCCATCAGCTTTTGGGAAAGCCAAATGGTCTCATCCTCATACCTAGCCTCAATACTCTGCTCACCCGCCTGCCCGGTAAAGATGAGAAACTCCGCCGTGCTGTTTCGGATAAGCCTTTTTTCTTGCTTTTCTGATCCGTGTTTAGCGCATTTAAGTTTAACAAGAATATTCCCGGTCTTTGCCTGCCGAGTTTCGAGAGCATTTATTCCCATCTGGTTCAAGCCCCGCGCTGTTTATCCGTCTTCGGATCCCCGATCTCGAAATCGCAGACCAGCGGCAGGTGGTCGGAATATGTCACTTGCGGCATGAAGAAATCGGTGATGCGCACCAGCGGGCTGTGCAGGATGAAATCAAGCTGGCGGCGCGGTTTCCAGCTCGGGAAGGAAGGCTGGGGCTTGGCCGTTGAAATCGCCAGGCCGGTCGCGGCCAGGAAGAGGCCGATTTCCCTGTCGCCCCAGAACGCGTTGAAATCCCCGGCCACGATGCAAGGCTTCCGGACGTTCCGCACCAGGGCGTAGAGGTCGCTCAACTGATCATGGCGGGTCCGGAAGCCCAGGGAGAGGTGCACGAGAAAAATCACGAGGTTCGCCAATTCCAGCTCGATCACCAGGCGCTTTACTCCCTTCCTGAAAAAGTGGAAGCGCCGGGCGTGGATCCGGTCGCGGCAAATGAAGGCGTTCGCCTGCTTGCGCATCACGGGCAGGCGGCGCGCGAGGGATTCGGCGTGGTATTTTGAATGGTAGACATGGTAATGCCCGAGGCTTTCCGCTATCAGCGCCGCCTGGTTGTGCCGCCGGGAGCGATACGAGCCGGCATCCACCTCCAGCAAGCCGACGATATCCGGCGTGAGGTTTTTGATGAACGCGGTGATAAGCTGGAGCTGCCGGTCCGTATGCGAAAGGTAGCCGTACCAGGGAAGGTGAAACCGGCCGCCATTCCCCGAGCAATAACGCACATTGTAGAGAAGAAACCGCATTGGTTAAATATATTCATCCTTGCGCCGCTGTCCAATTCAAATTTAAGTTGCTTGCAAAAGTCCATTTTGCAAGCAGTATTCAGAAGTCAGCAGTCAGAAGCCAGAATAGCAGTGCGTGATAGGGTGTAGGACAAGAATTTGGGTAGTTGTCGGTATACAGATACAAATTTTACCCACCCTGCCCGTTGGGCACCCCTCCCGGGAGGGGATCATAACGGCTTGTCCTGAACTTCTTGAGTTCCCCTCCACCGGAGGGGCGGCCGTAGGCCGGGGTGGGTGCACGGAATTTGGTCCCCAAGAATTTGTCCTACACCATGTGTGATAACATGTTTAATATTTGTGTTTAATCATCCGCGTTTTTTTATTACTTTTCATCCCGTGATCACCTTGCCCGCAACAGTTGTGGCCGATGCAAATGGAACAATCACCGACCGCCCCGGGCTGGCCGCGG
>JBAYWJ010000066.1:0-13767 GCA_041674125.1 Kiritimatiellia bacterium | reverse complement strand
GTTGTTCCCGGTTCCGCGTTGCAGCATTCAGACGTCTTTATTACCTGTTCGTGCTTAAAACGAGGGTTTTTCAGGGTCGACTAGAATAGAAAATGAAAACAAGAAATATACTGTTGAACGCGGGATTGATTGCCTGGCTGCTTTCCGGTGCCGGCGGATTGGCAGAAGATGCAAAAAAAACAGAGGCTGCACCGGCGGCAGGCGACGCGGAAAAATCCGGTTGGAAGCTGCTGTTTAGTGACGACTTCAAGCGCAACGAGCTCGGTAAGGACTGGGTTGCGGTGGATGGCGAATGGAAGGTGGAAAACGGTTATATGCGGGGCAGCGGCACCTTGATTTCGGCCAAGGGCATTCCCGCTGATTATCCGCCGGGCTACCAGCGCCTTGAGTTCGAGGCCGCCACCGATGTCCAGCCGATCATATTTTTCAAGGACAAGCCCAAGCCGAAAGTCATGGTCGGCGACCTGAGCTCCTTCATCCACGCTCAGCCGCCCGACAAAGCGAAAAAAAGTCCCCTGCAAACCGGTTATTTCTTCCAGTTCGGCGGTTTACATAACACCCTCAACCAACTCCAGCGCGCGGGAGCCAGCCTGCTGAAAGATGAAGATCCGGTTCACATGCTCGTGCCGGACCAGAAATACCGCGTGGTGCTGGAAAACGACAAGGGCACCGTGCGCTGCATCGTGGACGGCAAGGTAATCATGGAGACAAAGGAAAAGCAGGCCATCTTCGGGCAGGATTACGACCGGGTTGGTTTTTATTTCTACACCGCCGCGAAGGTGTTCGGAGTCAAGGTCTATGTCAAGCGCCTGCCGAACGACCTGGATTTGGATTGATAATTATCACAGGAGCGCATCATGAATAAAAATAAATTGATAATTGGCGGAATATTATTTGCCTTTGCCCTTGACCTCGCCGTGGCCGTTGATCCCGCGAAAATTGACTTTCACTGGAATTACAAGCAGAGGGCCGCCCAGATGCTCTTCGAAAAGAAAGACTATACCGGCGCCCAGAAGGCGGCCGAGGATCTGGTGGCCACCGCGCCAGACGAACAGTCCAAGATCAAATGCCTTGCGATCTCCGCGGTTGCCATGGCGCACCAGGGCCAGTATGAGCAGGCCATCAAGAAAGCGCAGGAAATCGCCGATAAGCCCGTCGCGGACTATACCCGCATGGAAATCATGACGGTGGGCAACAAACAGCCTGATTTGATCGCCGCCTTCAAGGATACGGACCTGGCAGCATGGCCCACAAATATCGCCTACAAGGGATACCTGATCCGCGGCGAAGCCTATAAGGTTGCACAGGATGACAAGGCGGCCCTCGCGGACATGGAACAGGCCGCCGCACGCTCCGGTCAAGACACCGCAGTGCAATTGGAAACGCTGAACAAGATCGGCACACTTTATGAAAAGCTCCAGGACCAGGCCAAGGCCCTGGATGCCTATCGGCAGGTCATGGAAATCAGCGCCACGCCCCGTGTGAAAGGCGCTCAGCGCGCATATCCCGCCGCGATCCTGGCCGCCGCACGCATACTGAAGGACCAGAAAAAATACGACGAAGCCATTGCCTGCCTCTCCAGATATGAACCTTCCAGCACCACATCCGGGCTTTCGGTCCTGGACATGTCCGGCGATATCTACGCCGCCATGGGCAGGAAGGATGAAGCGCTGGCAAAATACCGCGAAATAGTCAAACTTGCGACTGACACAAAAAACAAGCGGTTCGCGGAACGCGCCAATAAAAAAATGGAAGAGCTGAAATAGCCGCAGCTTGCGCCCCGGCCGGCCGCAAGACCAATTAATCTTTTGACTTCGTGCAGGACAGGGCTATGCTTTTTACCTTCCGGATGATACCGCCGGCAGTTTCCAGGCCGAAAAAGGAAGCAGCATGTCCACCAAACGTTTAATTATGATCCTGATCGCGGCCGGGATGCTTGGCACGGCGGCAGGATTCATGGTACTGCGCAAGTCTGGCGGAGCGCCGCGCAGCGTGCCCATCCTCATGTATCACAGCGTGGGTCCCACGAACGACAGCCCCTGGTTCGTGCCGGCCGAAGCGTTCCGCGCCCACATGGGCGATTTGCGGCGGGAGGGATTCAAGGCCATCCTGCCTTCCGATCTTGTCGCCCACAGCAATTGGGGCAAGCCCCTCCCGCGCAAGCCGGTCATGATCACCTTCGATGACGGCTACCTCTGCAACCTGTCCGTCATAGAGCCGATCTTGAAGGAACACGGCATGCGGGCGGTCATCTTCCTCATTACCGGCTCCGTCGGAGCATCGCCCGGGGAACGGCGCGCTTACGAAGGCAAGGACTGCCTGGTCTGGCCCGAAATACTTGCTATGCAGGAGCGCGGCACGTTCGCCTTCGGCGGGCACTCTCACAGCCATGGCAACATGGCGGCATCCGGCGATCCGTTGCCAGACATCGCCGAATGCCTGCGCCAGCTTCAGGCGCACGGCGTACGCTGGCCATACGCCTTCTGCTACCCGTTCGGACAGTACAAGCCGGAAACCGTCAAAGCAGTCCGGGCGGCCGGGTTCCGGACGGCGGTCGTGTGCGAAGACGCCGTGGCCGTCATCGGCCCCGGGAAGGATCTTTTCACCCTGCCGCGCGTCTCGGTCATGGGCGGCAGACATGAGTTCAAACTCGCGGCCGCGGATGTTGACCGGCAACGCAATACCCTGGCGCTGCGCGTGGCGCACGAGGGCGTCCCGATGGAAATCAGCGCCTGCCTCGCCGGCCGTGAAAAATCATGGCTCCCGGCCCGCGAGATCGGGCGGGGTGAATTCACGCTTCTGTTTACCCTGGCAGGCCGCGGCACGGAAGGATTGACGCATCTCGAAATTTGGGACAAGCACAGGCTCTTCAGGCTTTCGACCCTGAAGCCCGCGGAACGTTGAGCGGCTCTCTCAGCGCCCGGCCCGCCTGGCCATGATTTCCGCAAACGGCACGGCATATCCGCCGCCCGCCTCGGCCACTTTGCCCGCATGCCACATTACGTCCGTTTCCAGGCCCAGCCCGAGCCGGCTTGCATCCGGCTGGTCTCCGAAGGCTTCGCCCAGCCGGTAGATGACCACCTCGCGCTCCCTTTGGTTCATCCACTGCTTCGCGCCTACCGGCCGGGCGTCTTTCCGGCGCCATTCGCCCCGGCGCTTAAGCCAGAAGGAAATCGCCAGCTTGGGCGTATCGTCGCGCAGGGCCTCCAGCACGCATCTGACCTCCCGGGAGTCGGGATCAAATGTAAAATCAACCAGCGCCATCCAGGGGTTGAAGATGGCCAGCGCCCGGCGCTTATGCAAAGCTTCTTCTATTGCCGGGGGCAGGAACGAGGGCGCCGCCAGCTCCCCGCGCAGCGCATCCAGAGCCCCGGCCAGGTTCCATTCAAGCTCCAGGTTCCTGGCGGCATATTGCACGGCCACGGACGAATGCCACTCCAGGCAGGGCTGGGCTTCGCGCCCCGGCTTGATTTCAACCGAGAAGTCATGCCATTGGCCGGGCCGCAAAGCAAGGCTGCGGTCTGCCGCGCGCATCCCGGATATTTTCAAGCTTACCGGCACGGAAGAGGTTGCCGGACCCTCCGCCCAGTGCAGCATGACCTCGCCGCGCAGCCTGTAACTGCCGCGCGCCGCAAGGAAGGGCAGGGGCATGGGCTGAACATGCATTCCGTCCCGCCGTTCTGCCGCAGGCAGAAAACCGGCCGGCGGCAGGCAAGCCCTCGCAAACTGGTTATAATAATACCCGCTTATGCCGTTCACGGCGACTGCCTCGGGCGCCGCTTCCAGGACGGCCTCTGCGCGCCCGCGCGCCGCCGCAAGACCTGCCGCGTCAGGGCCGGAAAACTTGCGCGCGTCCTGCCGGAGGGCGGCGAGAGGCCGCATGACCGGGCCGAGATCCATCGCCATCTCCTCTTCTGAAAAATATTGCGCGATCTTGTCCGCGCGCGCGTTATCAAGGAAAATGCGGACCGCTTCCTCCGCCGTGAAAACCACCCGGGCATAGCAGGGGATGTACAGCATGTTTTCCGCCGGATCGGCGCTGAGCGTGATTGTGCCATAGGGCATGTCCGCAAGGCGCCGCTCCGGCCGCTCCAGACGAACAAGGCCGGCATCGTAAGGCGCCAGCGACACTTTTTGCCTCTGCCCGAACCCGCGCACGTTGATGACCGCGCTGCGCTCGGCTGTGGTCAGCACCAGGTAGACCGGCCGGCCGGGCCGGGCCGGTCCGCCGATAGCGATGGTCTGGGGCAGGCGATCAATTAAAAGCGCCCGGCCGCAGCCGAGACCATGGCCGACCTGGCCGAAGGTCACGCGCCCCACATTGTTCTGGTCGGCGTTTACGATCAGAGCCGGGCGGGACAGGGCGGCCCGCAGCAGCAGTTCCGGATCGAAATGCCTCAGGCCGTGGAGCTCGATCACCGGGGAGGCGAAGGTGGCCAGGGTCTCCTGCGCCAGGGGCGCCCAGGCACAGAGCAGGGTGCCGGAAGAGAACAGCTGTTCCAGGTTGGCGGCCGCACCGGGCAGCAGCTCGCGGGTAATCGGATGGCGATTGCCGCGGCCGCTCACGCTGGCGGCGCGCAGGAGATAATCCGCGCCGTAATTCTTGAGAGGGGCGAGGCCGTCGCGCTCGACTTTCCTGATGCCAAGGGGTGGCGCCAGGGTGGGCGGACAGGCCGCCTCGGCGTATGACTCCGCCGCCAGCCGGCTTCCGGGCGGCAGATGAACCTGCAGCCATTCCCTGGCCTGGAGGCGCGTGTCTTTCCACCCGAAGAGAGCGGCCGTGCGCATGCCTTCCGAGCCGTTCAACGCCAGCGCGGCCAGCGCCAACATGACCGCCAGGACGCGGCCGGCGGACCGGCCAGCGCGCCAGAGAACCGCCAGGGGAAGCGCGGCCAGCGCCGCAAACGAAGGCAGGAACAGGAGGAACTCCTGCGAGCGCACCCAGGGCGCCATAACAAACCAGTAGCCCGCGAAAAGGACGGGAAAGACTATCAGCGCCGGCCAGTGCCGGCGCATGCCGGCGGCAAACACCGCGCAAGGCAGCCCGGCGGCCGCCAGCGTCAGCCAAGGCCAGCCCAGCGTAAGCGCATAGCCGCACAATTCCCAGAGGTGGTGGAAGGCCCTCACGCCCGGCTGCGCCCCCAGCGGGCCGAGGTTCAGGATGGTTTCCGCAAACACCCTCTGCTTTTCCGAGAACATCCCGCTCCAGAACCAATGCCAATCCAGCACGACCGCCGGGTTGGCCAGGCCAAACCCGCCGGCAAAGCAGGCGGCACCCGCGAGCGCGCATTGCGCGGAGCGCTTCCAGCGGCCGGACATGAGCGCCTCCACCAGGACAAGCAGCAACAGCGCAGCGAGGGTAAACTTTGTGCCCGCGGCAAATCCGCTTACAAAAGCCGCGGCGGCAAAGTGGCGCATGCGGAGCGTGTCATGGAAGACCGTCCACAGCCACAGGGCGGCCGACAGGACCAGGACGGCGGCTATATCGGACTCCGCGTAATGGCTGTGCTCGACCGCGTAGCGCGCGAACCCGAACAGGCCGGCGGCCACGAGGCCGGCCGCTCCCGAGCGCGTTACGCGCGCCGCCAGCAGAAAAACAAGCACGCACGCGAAAGTTCCCGCCCAGACGTTGAACCAGCGGCCGAAAAAAATTCCGTCGGGCTTGAGCGCCCGGACGCGGTCAACCCGCCCGCAGACATAATCGAAGCGCTCTCCCGTGGCCATTATTGCACTGCCGGCCAGCATGAAGGGGCGCGCGAGGGAAAAATAACCGTTCGGGTAGACCCTGTCCCGGACGTACGCGCTGTGCGCGGTCTGCACCAGCCAGGCCCCGATCACGGACTCATCCGGGTGAAATTTAGGCCAGAGAATCCCCTCGGCGCGGAACAGGAACGCCCCGATGCAGACGGCGGCGAGCAACGCCAGTGTAAATCTTGAATAGCGCATATAGACGGCCCCGTGATTGTGAACCTTCGATGAGTATATTATGATTGCCAAGTTTGGCAATGGCTTTTATTGTATCTCGAAAAGGATGGCCGGCCGGGGCGGCCTGAACGGACCCATACCATGAAAAGCATCAGAAAAGCATCCAGGCTCGCGCGCCTCCTGTTTGATTTCAAGCGGCGGCGCGCCGTTGTCGGCGGCCTGCCGTTCCGCATCTGGATTGAAACCGCCAGCTGCTGCAATTTGCGCTGTGTCATGTGCCCCAACCGCGAACTGGCGGCCTCCAGGAAAGGGCTGATGGATATAGGTCTCTTCCGGAAGATCATTGACGAATGCCGCGATTTTGCCAGCGACGTCTACCTGCACCACCGCGGCGAGCCGCTCATGAACCCGGCTCTGTTTGACATGATCGCCTACGCGCGCGCCGCCGGGCTCAAGACCCGTTTCCACACCAACGGCACCCTGCTTGACGAGACCAAGGCCCGCCGCCTCCTCGAGGCGGGCCCGGACCTGGTCTCGTTTTCCTTCGACGGTTTCAGCCGGGAGCTGTACGAGCAAGTCCGCGCCGGCGCCTCTTTTGAGACAACCCTCGCCAACATCATCCGCCTGGCCGGCCTGCGCCGGCAAATGGGGCTCCTGAAGCCTTATATCGTCGTGGAAAAAATACGCTTCAGGAAACCCGCGGCGCCGGTTGACGCGGCGCAGGCGGCCGTCACCGAAAGCCGGCTGCGCGCGGCGGGCGTTGACGAAATTATCGAAAAAGAGGAATACGAATGGGCGGTCGAAACGGCGCCGGACCTTAACCGGCCGCGCCCCGGCTCGGTCTGCACCTTCCCCTGGTACGCCATGGTCGTCTGCGCCGACGGCACGGTGACGCCCTGCCCGCAGGATTTTTACGCCGCGATGCGCATGGGCAACGCGCGCGAAAGCTCATTGCGCGACATCTGGAACGGGCCCGGGTATCAGGACCTGCGCCGCAACCTGGCGGGCAACCTGCCATCCCTCGCCCTCTGCCGCAAGTGCGACCGCCTCTGCCGCAAGACCTTCGCCGGCCTGCCGCTGCAGTACATGGCCACGTTTCTCATAGACCACATTCTCGGCTACGGCAGGCTGAGAAAACTGTTCGGAACACAGGAGCGGAACTGACCCGGATGAAGATTCTTCTGCTTGCACCCCATCCCTTTTACCAGGAACGCGGCACGCCCATTGCGGTGGACCTGCTGCTGCGATTCTGGTCGGGGCGCGGCGACACAGTGGACGTGGTGACATTTCACGAGGGCTCAGACCGCGCCTACCGGGGCGTGACCATCATGCGCATACCGCGCCCGGGATGGATTAAAAATGTCCCGCCGGGCTTCTCCCTGCGCAAGGTTGTCTGCGACGCGTTCCTGTTCTGGAAGGCCATGCGCCTTGCGGCGCGCGGCGGCTACGGCCTGGTGCACGCGGTGGAGGAATCCGTGTTCTGCGCGATGCTCATCAAGCGGCTCTACCGCCTGCCATACGTGTATGACATGGACTCCTCCCTGCCGATGCAGCTCATTGAAAAATCAGCGGCGCTGGCTCCCGCCGGGCCGGCCTTAAGGTTCTGCGAGCGCGCCGCCGTGCGCGGCGCCCTGGCCGTGGTGGCCGTCTGCGACGCCCTGGCCGCGATCGCCCGCGCGGCCGGCGCCAAACAGGTTTTCGTGCTGCGCGACGTTTCACTTTTGCCGGAAACAACCGCGCCGGCCGCCGCCCCGGGCGAAGCCGCCCGGCTGCCGGCGGTGGAACATCCCTGCTTCATGTACATCGGCAACCTGGAGGCCTACCAGGGCATTGGCCTGCTGCTGGAAAGCTTCGCCATACTCTGCCGCGACCGGCCGGAATCTTTCCTGGCCGTCATCGGGGGCAGCGCCGCTCTGATCGCAAGGTACCGGAAAATGAGCGCGGAGTTCGGCATTGCCGGCCGGGTCCGATTTTTCGGCCCGCGCCCGCTGGCCGACATGCCCAAGCTCTTCGCCGAGGCCGACGCGCTCGTTTCGCCGCGCACGAAGGGCAGCAACACCCCCATGAAGATCTATTCCTACCTGCAGTCTGGCAAGCCCGTCATAGCGACAGCTCTCCCCACGCACACCCAGGTGCTGGATGAAACCACGGCCCTGCTGGCGGAGCCGCGCCCGGAACGGTTCGCGGCAGCCATGCGGCATCTGCTGGAAAATCCCGGGGAAGGGAAAAAGCTGGCCGATAAGGCCGCGGCACTGGCCGCGGCGCAATACAGCCACCGGGCATACGGGGCGGCGGCGGCGGAAATATTCAACCGGATAGAGTCGGAACTCCAGCGCACGCGGGATAACTGAACCCCCTCCGCCTCACCCGTTGCGCAGAGGCATGAGCACGTAGATGAACGGGATGTTGCTCTTGACCACGGCCGGGCTGAGCTCGTCCGAAAACTCTATGGCCACATCATCGCTGCTGAGGTATTTCAGCGGATCCATCAGGTAATCGGGATTGAAGGTCATGGTGATGGCCTTGCCGGAATACTTGATGGGAATCTGCTCGCTGGCCTCGCCGATGTCATTGTCAGACGCCATTATCTGCATCTGGTTTTTGGTTATGCTGACCTTGACCGAAGGGTTGCGCTCGTTCGAGACGATGGCCGTCCGGCGCAGGGCGCCCAGCAGCGACTCGCGCTCGACCGTGATTCTCTCCTCGCACTGCGAAGGGATCACCTGCTGATAGTTTGGATAAACTCCCTCGATAAGCTTGGAAATTATTGTGCAGTGCTCCATTTCAAACGACGCCATGTTGTCGGTCGTGGAAATCTTGACCTGCCCCTCGTTCGCGAGGGCCTTGGTCAGTTCGTGAATTGTCTTGGCCGGGATCACGCAGCTTACCTTTTTTTCAGTCGGAATCTCAACCTCCTTCTCCGCCAGCGCCAGGCGCCTGCCATCGGTCGCGACGATCACCATTTTCTGCCCCTTGATGCTCAAGTAAGCCCCGTTCAGGATCAGGCGGCTTTCGTCATCAGAGGCGGCATAGATCGTCTTGAGGAACATGTCCTTCAGCAGGGACTGGTCAATGGTGAACGAATCCGCCGATTTCATGGGAGGCACGCCGGGAAAATCATCGGCCGAAATGCCCAGGAGCTTGTAGGAAGACTGGCCGCACTGGATAAGCGCCCTGTTTTTATCCTCAACCTGGAACTCGCAAATATCCTGCGGCAGCTCCCTGGCTATGCTGAAGAGCGTCTTGGCGTTGAAGCTGCTTGAGCCGGTCTTGGCGACTGTCGCTGCCAGGCAGCACCGGATGCTGACCGACAAATCCGTCGCCACCAGGACGATTTTATCCTTTTCGGCCGTGACCAGCACGTTGTACAAAATCGGCAGGGTGGTGTGGGAGGCAATGACGGACTGGACCAGCTGCAGCCCCTTGATGAGTTCATCCTTTTGGATCGTAAACTTCATAATGCCCTCTTTCTGATATTATCTTCTTCTTCTATTATTTTAATCATTATCAGTATTATTATGTCTGTTCATACTTACTATAACTCGATAAGACTATATGTCCAAGCAATTTAGCTTGTTTATTAAAGTTTATATCGCCAGGCAAAACCTGTTAAAAACCTTTTTATGGATGTTGATATGTGATCAATAAACATTACGGGCGCATACTTGTCAAGCGCACCCGTCAGGAAACCCTCAGGTTGTTTTCAGCTTTATTAACATTACGCTCCATGTTGTTGCTCAGCTTGCCCACGGCCTGTTTCAGCTGCTTGTCGCCGCGCATCTTGCGGTCAACAGTGCGGCAGGCGTGCAGAACCGTGGCGTGAGTCTTGCCGAAAGCCTGGCCGATTTCCGGCAGCGATGCGTTGGTGAGCTTGCGGCAGAGGTACATGGCGATCTGGCGCGGCAGGGCAATGTTCTGGGCGCGGTGCACGCTGGTCATGTCGGCCAGGCGCAGGTCGAAAAAGTCGGCGGTGGACTTTTGAATGGAGGCGATGCTGACGGGAGGGCGGGTTTCCTGGTCGATTATGGACTGCAGCAGCTGCTCGGCCAGCTCGATATCCACCGGCTTGTTGTAAAGCGAGGAATAGGAAACCAGCCTGATAAGCGCGCCTTCCAGGAGGCGGATGTTGGACTTTACGTTGGAGGCGATGAAATTGACGATGTCCTCGTTCAAGGCCAGGTTCATGGATTTCTGCTTGCAGCGGAGGATGGCGATCCTGGTTTCGAAATCCGGCTGGGTGAGCTCCGTCGCCAGGCCCCACTCGAAACGCGAGACCAGCCTTTGCTCCAGGCCAGGAATTTCGCCCGCCGGGCGGTCGCTGGTCATCACGATCTGCTTGTTGGCGTTGTAAAGTACGTTGAAGGTATGGAAAAACTCCTCCTGGAGCTTCTCGGACTTGCCGAGGAAATGAATGTCGTCTATCAACAGCAGGTCCGTGCCGCGGTACTTGTCCCGGAACTGCTTGAGGCGCTTCGCCCCGAGGGCGTCCACGTAGTCGTTCATCAGGGTTTCGCAGGAGATATAATTTATTTTCCGGCTGGCCTGCTCAAGGACGTAGTGCCCGATGGCCTGCATGAGATGGGTTTTGCCGAGGCCGACGCCGCCGTAGATGAAGAGGGGGTTGTAGGCTTTGCCCGGCGACTGGGCCACCGCCAGCGACGAGGCGTGGGCGATGTTGTTGGAAGAGCCCACGACGAAAGCGGCAAAGACATATTTCGGGTTGAGCGCCACGCCGCAGTTTGCCTGGCGGGCGTGCTTTTTCGGAGGCAGCATGCGCTGGCTTTCCTCAGGTGTGGCTTCCGGCTCCAGGACCGGCGCGTGGTCTTTCAGCACCTCAAAGACCACCTTCATTTCCCGTTCGCAGACGGCGTTGACATTCTTCTGGATGAGCGGCAGGTAATTTTCCTCCAGCCATGACTGGTAGAAATTATTCCCGACATTCAAAAAAAGGTCGTTATCCACGACCCTGTTCGGGGTTATAACCGCAATCCAGCGCGAGAAAATGTCGCAGTTCAACTGCTTTTTTAACAGGAAGCTTACTTTGTTCCAGATTATTTCGGCTTGTGTGGTCAAGAAATTCTCCTGCCGTTGATGGAAATCATGCAAAATAATGGTTGTCTTTCGGCCCGAAGCTCCATCCGGGGCGGGATGGGTTATTTGATCTTATTAACATCTTATTAACAGCCCCCATGTCACCTCTCGCATTGCTACGGCTACGACCATAATTAAAGATGCTGCGCAACGCAAGACAAAAACATTTTTCAGAATATAAATTCAGTTCACACCACATATGGACGCATATTTATTACAGACCACATTATGATGATATCTCGAATTACAGGTGTTTGAGCGTCCAAAAAAGGCCGTGCGGGCCCCTGCGGCGATCTTCCTGTAAATGCTTCCGGAGTCTGATTCTTATGAACAGTGCCGTTTCCATGCTTAAAAAACAGGGCATGTTGATAACGCCGCGCGGCGTTGCAGCTTCCATGCCGGTTGCCCCCCGTGCTAACGGCGCGCGGTCAGCTTTTGGGCGGGCGGTTTTCTATGGGAATGTAAGGCCTGGTCGCGGCGCCGGTGTAAAGCTGGCGCGGCCGGGCGATCTTGAAATGATCCTCGTGCACCATTTCGCGCCATTGGGCGATCCAGCCCGGCACGCGCCCGATGGTGAAAAGGACGGTGAACATGTTGTAGGGAATGCCCACCGCCTTCAGGATCAGGCCGGAATAAAAATCGACGTTCGGGTAAAGGTTGCGCTCGATGAAATAGTCGTCCTTCAGGGCAAGGTCTTCGATCTGGAGGGCAATGTCGAAAAGCGGGGTGGACATGCCGGGCTTTTTGAGCAGCTTGTGGCAGGCCTGCTTTAGGATGGCGGCGCGCGGGTCATAGTGCTTGTAGATTCGGTGCCCGAAGCCCATGAGCCGCTCCCTGCGGTTCCGGCTCTTGGCGCGCTCGATGAACTCCTTCGGGTTGGTGCCGGTGGCCAGGATGTTTTCCAGCATGAGGATGGCCTCCTGGTTGGCACCGCCGTGCTGCGGGCCCCAGAGCGCGGAAATTCCGGCGGAAATGACCGAGTAGATGTTTGCCAGACTCGATCCGGCGATGCGCACGGTGGAGGCGCTGCAGTTCTGCTCGTGGTCGGCGTGAAGGATCAGAAAGAGCTCCATAGCGTTCATAATTTCCGGGTCCTGCTTGTAGTCGTGCACCGGCGAGGAAAAAAGCATGTTGAGGAAGTTGTCCACATAGCGCAGCTTGAAGGAGGGATACACCACCGGCTCGCCGATGGACTTCTTGTAAGAAAAGGCCGCGAGCGTGCGCACCTGCGAAATCAGGTTGGCCATGAACTGTTCCTCGGCGTCCGGGTCGAGCACGTCCGGCACGGGATAAAAGGTGGCCAGCGAGGCCACCATCGTGGTCAAAATGCCCATCGGGTGTGCGTGGAGAGGGAAGGCGACGTAATAGTGACGCATGTCCTCGTGGATCAGGGAGGACTCGTTCAGGCGCTGCGAAAAGATGGAGAGCTCCTTCCTGGTCGGGAGTTCGCCGTGGATGAGCAGGAAGGCGGTTTCCACGAAGGTGGATTTTGCGGCCAGGTCTTCGATCCGGTAACCGCGGTGGAGCAGGATGCCCTTCTCGCCGTCAATGTAGGTGATCTTGCTGGAGCAGCTGCCGGTGTTGGCCAGGCCGGGGTCGAGGGTGATCAGACCGGTGGTGCTGCGCAGGGCGGCTATGTCTATGGCCTGCTCGCCATTGGTGCCGGTTATGAGCGGCAGCTTATATTCCTTGTCCGCGACCGTCAGTTTTGCAAATTTTTCCATAACCTTATCCCCAGTGTGTCAGTCACCAATACCGCATTGGTTGCACGGTGTCCATAAAAAAATCCGTATTCGGACGCGGCTCACTCCCGTGCTTCGGGCGCGGCCGCCGGCCGCGCCGGGAATGTGCCCTCCAGGGCGTCCGCCACGATCCGCTTGGTTTCGCCGGGAAAATCGCTTTTCAGGATCCATTTGAGAAACCCGGCATTATTCTGGGCCAGTTCGCGCAGCTTCCGGCCGGCATGCTGGACGCCGAAGTTTATGACCACCTCGCCGTTGACCCACTTGAGCTTGCCGGACCGGTCCACCCAGTCCGGGTCGCGCGCGATAGCGCAGAAGGCGTCCAAACCTTCGACCGTCTGCGGCAGGTCGGCGTACCGGCCCATCTGCGCTTCCAGCACCTGCACCGTGGCGCGCGCGTCGGCCTCGGCGCCGTGGGCGCCGGCGTGTTCCGCGCCGCAGTAGAAGGCCAGCGCCGCGGTGAGATCGCGCGGCTCCTTTTTGTGGAAAATGCGCTGGGCGTCTACAACGCGGCAGTCATGGGCCGGGAATTTCAGGCCAGCTCGGGCGAATTCCTCGGTCAGCATCGGGATGTCGAAGCGCGCAATGCCGAATCCCGCCAGGTCGCAGCCCTGCAGGGCTTCATAAACCTGCCCGGCAATTTGCGCGAAGAGCGGGCAATCCGCAATGTCAGCTTCGGAAATGTGGTGAATGGCCTCGGCCGCGGCCGGGATGGGTATGCCGGGGTTGCAGCGGAAGACGCGCGCCTGCTGCGACCCGTCCGGCATGAGCTTGACCACGGCCAGGTCGATGATCCGGTCCTGGCGCGGGTTGATGCCGGTTGATTCGATGTCGATGAATGCCAACGGGCGTTTTAAGTTAGAATGTAACATCAATTCAAAAAACTGGTTCTTCGGAGTTTAGAATGAAGGCCACAACATATAGTGTAGTGGCCGCCCCAGAGAGTTCCGCTCCGACGAGCCTGGTGGCCCATTCTCGCGGAACCCTCTAGGGCTGGAAAAAGCGTAAT
>JBAYWJ010000065.1:0-13867 GCA_041674125.1 Kiritimatiellia bacterium | reverse complement strand
AGATTGAATACGACGGCACCAGCGGCCTGATCAAGACCTGGAGCTTCGAGCCGCTCCTGGAGGACGCCCTCAAGGTTAAGAGGAAGGGCACCCACGGCGGCGGCGACCGCGCCATCATGGATAATTTCCTGGATGCGATCGATTCCGGCGACCGCTCAATCCTGTTCACCCCGATTCAAAAATCGCTCGACGGCCACCTGCTGGTTTTCGCGGCGGAGGAAGCGCGCCGCTCCGGCAAGGTGGTTGACCTGCGCGCTTTCGAGGCTGCCGCCCGGAAAAGCCTGAAGAAATAACACGGGAAATCAAATGGAAACCGCCAAGCAAAACAGCAAGCCGTGGATACTACGACCATTTTCATGGATCAAGAAGCTTTACCACTGGGTGCTGCACTGGGCGGAAACGCCCTACGGCGTGCCGGCGCTGTTCGTGCTGGCCTTCGCCGAGTCCTCATTCTTCCCTATCCCGCCGGACGTGCTTTTGATCGCGCTCACCTTATCCATACCAAAAAAAGGATTCTATTACGCCACGATCTGTTCGATCGGGTCAGTGCTGGGCGGGATGGCAGGATATGCGATCGGCTTTTATTTCTGGGAGGCAATCGGCCAGCCGATCATAAACTTCTACCACGCCCATGAGGCCTACGCGGCTGTTCAGAAGGCCTACCAGGACAACGCCTTCTTCGCGGTCTTCACCGCCGCCTTCACGCCCATCCCCTACAAGGTGTTCACGATTGCCGGGGGCATCTGTCAGATCCGGCTGTGGGAAGACCTTGTGCTCGGGTCGCTCCTCGGGCGCTCGCTGCGCTTTTTCATGGTGGCGGCGCTCTTCTTCTTCTTCGGCCCGCCGATAAAGAAATTCATTGACCGCTATTTCGAGCTCCTGACCATCGTGTTCACGGTGCTCCTGGTCGGGGGCTTCCTGGCGATCAAGTATGTCTTCTAGAAATAGCAGCGCACACCGAGCTTCAGGCCGACATCGTAGTTCTTGGCCTCGTTGTCGTTGATATAGGCATCCTCGCTGGCAAGGTCGTAATACAGCTCGGTATAAATCGCCACCTGCTCCGACAGGAAAAACTTGGCACCGCCGGTGAATTCTACGTTGACGAAATTCTTGATGTAGAAATCCCCGAAAAAGTACTGGAGCTTCATGCCGACGTAAGGCATCATGATCATGTCGAGGTCAATGTTGAATTCGCCGAAACCGCCGACCCCGTAGCCGAATTTCGAGCCGTTATAACCCCATGTCAGCAGGCCGCCGGCCTCGATGTTGTCCAGCACGAAATAGCCCAGGCCGGTATCCAGGAGGAAATCAAAATTGCCGTTCGGGTTGTTGAAATCAAGGTTTCCGCCCAGGCGCAGCTCGAGCGTATCCTGCACAATCGGCGTGGCCATAACCCCGCCCGCGACCAGAATGCCCAGCAATACCGCACTGATTTTCCTCATTTTACCTTTCCTCCTTTGTGGAACTTTTTTCAATCCAACTATCCCGGACAATTACTTTCCCATGGCCTCTGAAAATAAACGCAGGCATTGCGCTTCAAAGGCGCAAATATATGCAAAAATCCAGGACAATTATCAAGCAAAAAACTGCTCCTGATTGAGTCTGCGCTTAAAAAAGCCGTAATCGGAAAACAGGGCCGGTTTATTTTTATCCCTGATTTACGCGCCTTTACCGCTGCCAGCAGCAAAGCCAGAAAACGCCTGCAAATTCTCTGCGATTGACCGGAGCCCTCCTCAGAGCACGGGTGGAACCGGGAGTCCTTCCAGGACCCGCAGGGATTCCTTCAGCGTCTCTTCCGAGAGCCCGGCATCTACCATCCGTCCGGAGATGTAGGCGTCATACCCGGTAAGGTCCATCAGGCCGTGCCCCGACCAGTTCATCAGGATTACCCTTTCCTTGCCTTCCTCCTTTGCCCTTTGTGCCTCCCGGGCGGTTGCCATGATGGCGTGCGATGTTTCCGGCGCCGGGACAAAGCCTTCCGTATGGGCCCAGAGCAACGCCATTTTGTAGCAATCCAGCTGGTTGTAGGCCTGGGCCTCGATCAGGCCCTCGCGCATGACGTGGCTCACCAGCGGCGCCATGCCGTGATAGCGCAGGCCGCCGGCATGAATTGGCTGGGGAACAAACGCGTGCCCGAGGCTGTGCATCGGCAGGAGCGGCGTCATCATGGCGACGTCGCCGGAATCATAGGCGAAAGGCCCGCGGGTCAGGGTCGGGCACGCGGTGGGCTCGACCGCAACCAGGCGTACGTTTTTGCCGGCAATCTTGTCGCAGATGAAGGGGAAAGTTATGCCGGCAAAGTTTGATCCGCCTCCGACGCAGCCGATGACGACGTCCGGATATTCCGATATCATCTTCATCTGCTTCTGGGCTTCCAGCCCGATGATTGTCTGGTGCATGAGGACGTGGTTGAGGACGCTGCCCAGGGAATAGCGCGTGTCCTTGGAGGTTACGGCATCCTCGATGGCCTCGCTGATGGCGATGGCGAGGCTGCCGGGCGAATCGGGCGTTTTGGCGAGCACATCGCGCCCGGCCCGGGTCTGTTCGCTGGGGCTGGCGACGCAATCGGCCCCCCAGACCCTCATCATCATCTTGCGCAGCGGCTTCTGCTCAAAGCTGATCTTGACCATGTAGACCTTGCAGACAAGGCCGAAGAGCTTGCTGGCGAAGGCGAGCGCGCAGCCCCACTGGCCGGCGCCGGTTTCGGTGGTAAGGCGCTTGATTCCGAAAACCTTGTTATAGTAGGCTTGGGCGACGGCGGTGTTGGGCTTGTGGCTGCCGGCGGGCGAATAGCCCTCGTTTTTGTAATAAATCCTGGCCGGGGTTCCGAGGGCCTTTTCAAACGCGCGCGCGCGGCAGAGGGGCGTCGGGCGCCAGAGGAGGAGCTTTTCGAGCACCTCTTCGGGAATGTCTATCCAGCGCTGGGTGCTTACCTCCTGCTCTATCAAATTCATGGGAAAAACCGGGGCGAGCGCGTCCGGCCCGATGGGCTTGCCCTCCTTGTCCACGGGCGGGGGAAGCGGGTGCGGCAGGTCGGCCTGGATGTTGTACCACTGGCGCGGCATGTCCTGCTCGCTCAAGAAAATTTTGGTTGCGCCCGCGGCGCGGTCGGAACTACGCTTCATGGTGTCCTCTTCCTTTCCTGTTTTTCCTTTTGCTGATAAAATCTGTCACAATCTTGCGGAACGCTGGCCGGCGCTTGAGTTCCCGCGATCCGCGCGTTATCTTGCAAAGGCTGACCCCCAGCCTTTTTACGATGTCCCGCTGGCGCAATCCTTGCGCAAGCAGGCAAACCAGCCGCCAACGCAGGCCAATGATGGCCTTTTCATCCGGTGTCAGGATGGCTTCCAGGAAATCGCTGCACTCCCGCCGCCCTTTCAGGCCTGCCAGGACTTCAGCCACCTCGCGGATTGATATTTTGTATTCCATGGATCCCTGTTTCTAGACACAGAAACAACCTGAAAATTAATATAAAACCGCGCACGGATCAAGCCGAAACAGGGAAAGAAAGCCGCCGGTACTCCTCAGAGCGCAAGCGGTCCGGCGGGATGACGGCGCCGGTCCTTTACCTCCCTGGTCCCCAGCGATTCGCCGCAGAGCGTGCAGCGATAATCGTATATTTCCGCGCCGGGCAGGACCAGCAGCAGGCGCTCGCGCACCGGCGCCAGGCGCCGGCACCTGGGGCAATGCAGTTCCGAGGCTGTAAATTTGTCAAATTGTCTCCGGCCGGCCATGGCTTATATGTTTCCCGGGCACCTTTTCCGTTCCCGCGCCACCTTAACGCTTCACGGATAGGCCCGCATGTGTTATATTAGTGCAATAGCGTTTCTGACAAGATTTATTATAATTAAGATATTTTGTGTTAGCGTCAATATAAAAAAACCGGCCCGGGACATTCCGGCGGCAAAACATTGAAGGATCAAGCGGTGAAAATCTGCATGGACATCCAGGCGGCGGTTTCGCAGGGCGCAGGCATCGGGCGCTACGTGCGCCTGCTGGCCGAGCACTTGAACAAAATCCGCGACGGCGAGGAGCTGTGTTATTTTTATTTCGACTTCATGCGGCGCGGCCTTTCAGCGCCGCTGGCCAATGCGCGCGCCGCGCGCTGGTGCCCCGGGCGCGCGATACAATACTGCTGGAAAACCATGCACTGGCCGCCCTTTGACTGGCTGGCCGGCGGGGCCGACCTTTACCATTTCCCGAATTTCATCATGCCGCCGCTCGGCAGGGGGAAATGCGTGGTCTCAATCCACGACGCGAGCTTCCTGCGCATGCCGGAATGCACCGAGGCGGGGAACCTGGCCTACCTGCGCTCCGCCATCGCGGACACCGTGCGGCGGGCGGACGCCATCATCACTATTTCCCGCTTCAGCGCCGGCGAGCTCGGTTTCTTTTTCCCGGAGGCGAAGCACAAGATCCACGTCATCTACCCCGGGGTGGCGGAGCACATGCTGCAGGCGCCACCGCAGGAAAGCGCGGCCATACGGCTCGCGCTGGGCCTGCAGCGCAGGTATCTCCTGAGCGTCGGCACGTTCGAACCGCGCAAAAACCTGGAGTTCCTTATGGAACTCTTTGAAACAATGAAGGACTACCGCGGGGAGCTGGTGATCGTGGGGCGGCGGGGATGGAAATTCGCGCCCATTCTCGAGCGCATGCGCTCATCGCCGCGTGCGGCGGAAATCCGGCTGCTCGAAAACGTCAACGACCGCGAGCTGGCGGCCGTATACGCCGGGGCGGATTTGTTCATTTTTCCATCGCATTACGAGGGATTCGGCTTTCCCCCGCTCGAGGCGGCCGCCTGCGGCACCCCGGTGCTTTCGTCCTCGAAGGGCTCCCTGCGGGAAGCGCTCGGCGAGGGAGCGCTCCTGATGGATGACTTCAAGCCGGCGCGCTGGGCCGCGGCCGCGGAGCTGTTGCTCAACGACCGGGAGGCCCGGCGCATGTTCATCGAAAAGGGCCGCCGCCAGGCCGCCGGCTACAGCTGGACGGAATCCGCACGCCAAACCATGGCCCTTTACAGGAAAATCGTTTATGAAGATAGGGATTGACGCGCGCTGGATATTCCGGGAAAACTCCGGGATCGGCGTCTACACGCGCGAGCTGCTGCGCCAGCTGGCGCTGGCGGACCTGCAAAACGAATACACGGTTTTTTTCAGCGATGCCGCGGTGAAAGATTCACTGGCGGACGAGCTCGCGGCGGGGGTCAACTTCCGGGCCAGCCTCCTTGACTTCGGCCCCTTTTCCGTTAGGAACCAGCTCCGACTGCCGGCGATTATCAGGCAACTGGGCCTGGATGTATTCCACTCGACGAATTACATGATCCCGCTCATGGCATTTCCACGCAACCACCCGGGCAAGACGGCATGCGTCATCAACATCCACGACCTGATCCCGCTCGTGTTCCCCAAGGCCACCCCGCGCGCCCTCAAAACCAGGCTCTTCCCGGTTTACCGGCGGCTGATGAAGGAGGTCGTGGTGCGCAGCAGCCTCATCATAACCGCCAGCAAGTCCGCGCGCGACGACATCGTCACCTGCCTCCGTGGCCGTCCCGGCCGCATTGAGATCATTCCCGACGGGGTGTCCGCCGCTTTCCGCCGCGCAAGGCCGGACCTGGCGCCGGCGCATGACCCGCGACTTTCACGGCGCCAGAAAATAATATTATGGGTGGGAAGGCGCGATCCCTACAAGAACCTGGCCGGGCTGATCGAAGCCTTTGCGATGCTGCGCAAAAATTACCGCGGCCCGCTCGAGCTGCGCCTGGTCGGGGCCGACGACCCGCGCTACCCGGAATGCCCGCGCCTGGTTGAGAAACTGGGAATAGCGGACGCGGTGACATGGACGGGCCACGTCACCGAGAAGGAGCTGGTGGCGGAATACCTGAACGCCAATCTCTTCGTTCTGCCCTCCCTTTACGAGGGGTTCGGCCTGCCGGTGCTTGAGGCTTTTGCCTGCGGCACTCCGGTGGTGTGCAGCAATAAAAGCTCGCTGCCGGAGATATGCGGCAAGGCAGCCCTGCAGGTTGACCCGCGGGACACGCGCGGCCTCTGCGAAGCCATGCGCCGGGTCCTGACGGACTCGCGCCTGGCATCCGAACTGATTGCCAAGGGACTCGAGCAGTCCGCCGGTTACAGCTGGCGGGAAACAGCCCGGCGGACGATCGTGGCTTATGAGAAGGCGGCGGCATTAAAGTAGACAGAAACCAGCAGTCAGAATTCAGAATCAAGCAAAATGAACGGACTGGCGCCAGAGCTGAAGAACTTGAAGGTCATCCTAGTGCACGACTGGCTTACCGGCATGCGCGGCGGCGAGCGGGTGCTGGAAATTTTATGCCGGGCTTTCCCCGGGGCGCCGATCTATACTCTTCTCCATGACCGTGACGCGGTTTCGCCGGAAATCAATTCCCACCCGGTCATAACCTCATGGCTCCAGAGCGTTCCAGGAATTTTCAGGCATTACCGCAATTTTTTTCCCTTCTTTCCCTCGGCAATCGAGCGCCTGAAGGCGGAAGGGCGTTTCGACCTCGTCATCAGCACCAGCCACTGCGCCGCGAAGGGGTTCATCGCCCCGGAAGGGGCGCGGCACCTTTGCTACTGCTTCACACCCATGCGCTACGCCTGGGTGTTTTACGGCGAATATTTCGGGAAAAACCCCGTCAAAAAGGCCATCCTTGGCCCGGTGCTGGAGCGGCTCAGGCGCTGGGACCGCGAAAGCTCTTCAAGAGTTGATCGCTTCGCGACGCTTAGCGAACACGTAAGGAAAAGGATCAGCGATTTTTACGGCCGCGACGCGGACGTTGTCTACCCGCCGGTCAACCTTGAATACTGGAAACCGGATCACGACAGCTGCGGCGAATCTGGCGCATACGACCTGGTAGTCTCGGCCCTGGTTCCTTACAAAAGGATTGATATCGCGGTCAGGGCATACGCACAGACGGGATTTCCGCTGAAAATCGCCGGCACGGGAGCCGGACTGAAAAAGCTGCTGGCGCTGGCCGGAAAAAACGTTGAATTCCTGGGCCGGGTGTCCGACCAGCAGCTCCTCGGCCTTTACCGCCACTGCCGCGCCCTTGTGTTCCCGGGCGAGGAGGACTTCGGCCTGGTACCTGTCGAAGCCCAGGCCTGCGGCAGGCCCGTGGTGGCCCTCGCGCGCGGGGGCGCCCTTGAAACCGTCATTGACGGCCGGACCGGCATACTATTCAGGGAGCAAAGCGCCGAAGCCCTCGCCGCGGCGCTCAGGGAATGCGCCGGGCGGGAATGGGATTCCAAGGCTATCCGCGCCAACGCGGAACGGTTCAGCGAGCAGCAATTCCTGGCCGGGCTTTCCGGCAGCATAATGAAATGTCTGGGGACAGGTAAATAAGGGATCCATGTATTACCAGAGCGACACCGGTTTCATGCGCGGCATGCTGACGCCCGCGGTGCGGTTCCTGCTGATCGCCAACGCGGCGGTTTTCCTGTGCCAGATGATCATTGACCCGCTGGGCAACGGAAAATTCACCTATTTCTTGAGCCTTAGCCGGACCGGCGCGGAAAACCTCCGGCTCTGGCAATTTGTCACCTACATGTTCCTGCACGGCGGCCTCTTCCATATTTTCCTGAACATGCTGGGGCTGTTTTTCTTCGGCCCGGAAACGGAGCGCGCGATCGGCACGCGGCGCTTTGCCGTTCTTTACTTCGCCTGCGGGATCCTGGGAGGGGTCGGCTGGCTGCTTTTCACTTTTCTTAATCCGGCCGGTTACTGCATCGGGGCCTCCGGCGCCATTTTCGGCATCCTCGGCGCCTTTGCCGCACTTTTTCCCAACCGCCCGGTGACGGTCCTGGTTTTTTTTGTTCTGCCCCTGACGATGAAGGCCAGGACTCTGGCGATCGCCATGGCAGTTTTTTCGCTCCTGGCCTCGGTCGGCCAGCCGGGCAACATAGCCTATTCCGCGCACCTTGCCGGCGGCCTGGCGGGCTATTTTTACATCGCGCTCCTCCACCTTCCCGGGACGGGCGGCTTTGTTTTCCCGGGAGTGCGCCAGGCTTTGAACGACCTTATCTGGCGCTGGCACCGGCGCAAGTTCAAGGTCATGTCGGAAAGCGAAAGCCTTGACATGGAAGACACGGAGGGGCCGACGGAGGACGAAATCAACGAAGTCCTTGAAAAGCTTTCCAGGTATGGTATGAAGGGGCTCAGCCGCCGTGAGCTTGACGTCCTGAAGCGCGCCAGCCGCAGCGGGCGCTGAGCGGGCAAAAAACGGCCTGCGCAAGCGAAGGGCGCGCCGGAGCATGAAGCCTTATTAAAATTCATGAAAACTTCAATTTCAGCGGGCATACTGGCAGCAATCCTGGCTTTGGCGGTTGGCCGGGCGCATAGCGCGTCAAACACCGCGGGCGAGTTGCCCGATCAAAAGGAGAACCAGATGAAAATAACCGAGCACCGCAGCGGGACCTGGAATCCTGGGCTGACCGACGGGGAAAAGGCAACCATTTTCTTAATCGCTCACGACACGCTCAGCTGGTGCGTCGGACGCGAAGGCGGCAAATTCAACCTTGATAAATACGAGATCACCCCGAAGCTCATAATTCCGACCGCCACCTTCGTCACCCTCAAGATCAGGGGCGAACTGCGCGGCTGCATCGGCTCGCTCGCGCCCTCCGAGCCGCTCTACCTCTCGGTCCACCACAACGCCATCAACGCCGCCCTGCACGACTACCGCTTCAACCCGGTCGGCAAGCCGGAGCTTTCCTCGATCTCTGTGGACGTGTCCATCCTGAGCCCGATCCGGGAGATCAGCTCTCTGGAGGAGTTCAAGCTCGGCCAGCAGGGGATCATCCTCGCCAAGGGCATGGCGCGCTCCGTGTTCCTGCCGGAGGTGGCGACTGAGCAGA
This sequence comes from Kiritimatiellia bacterium, assembly GCA_041674125.1. Classification (GTDB taxonomy): domain Bacteria; phylum Verrucomicrobiota; class Kiritimatiellia; order JAAZAB01; family JAAZAB01; genus JAQUQV01. The sequence goes on along the minus strand of JBAYWJ010000065.1, from coordinate 4,997 downwards.
AATGGACAAAGGAGGACACCCTGACCCACCTCGCGCTCAAGGCCGGCCTGGAGGCGGACGCGTGGCGCAAGGGAGCCAGCTTCCAGGTTTTCGAAAGCGCGGTCCTCTCAATCGCCGGAGAAAAATGAACGACATCCGCCACAAGGTTGATTTTTGCGTGGTCGGCGGCGGTCTGGCCGGGATGGCCGCGGCCATCGCCGCGGCCCGGCATGGCGCCCGGGTGGCCCTGATGCACGACCGGCCGGTTCTGGGCGGAAACGCCTCTTCCGAAATCCGCATGTGGATTTGCGGCGCCGGCGGCGCCAACCGCGAAACCGGCATCATCGAGGAAATCCAGCTTGAAAATCTCTACCGCAACAGCCTGCCGACCTATGCCGTCTGGGACAGCATCCTCTATGAATTCGTGCGCTTCGAGCCCAACATCACCCTGCTCTTGAACTGCACCTGCTGCGGGGCGGAAATGGAGGGGCGGCGCATCCGCTCCGTCAGGGGCCGCCAGATGACCACCGAAACATGGCACACCGTGGAAAGCGCCCTCTTCGCCGACTGCTCCGGCGACAGCGTCCTCGCGCCGCTTTCCGGCGCCGAATTCCGCACCGGCCGGGAGGCGCGCGCCGAATTCAGCGAGGACATCGAGCCCGAAGGGGCCGACCGCAAAACCATGGGAATGTCCTGCCTCATCCAGGCCGCGGAAACCAACAGCCCCCAGGCTTTCATCCCCCCGCGCTGGGCGCACGTTTACAAGTCCGATGACGACCTGCCCCTGCGCAAGCACGACCTTGGGCCCACCTCCAACTTCTGGTGGATCGAGCTCGGCGGCGAAAACGACTCGATCCGCGACACGGAAGAATTGCGCGACGAGCTCCTGAAAATCGCCTACGGTGTCTGGGACCACATAAAGAACCGCGGCAGCCACGGGGCTGAAAACTGGGTACTGGACTGGGTGGGCTTCCTGCCCGGCAAGCGCGAAAGCCGCCGCTACGTCGGCGACGTCATCATGAACCAGAACTACGTCCGCGCCGAGGGCAAAAATTTCGACGATATCGTCGCCTACGGCGGCTGGCCGATGGACGACCACCACCCGGCCGGGTTCCGCTACCGGGACACGCCCACGATTTTCCACCCCGCGCCCTCGCCCTACGGGATCCCCTACCGGTGCCTTTACTCGCGCAACGTGGAAAACCTCTTCTGCGCCGGGCGCAACATAAGCGTCAGCCACGCCGCTTTAAGCTCGACGCGCGTCATGGCCACCTGCGCCATCCTGGGCCAGGCTGCCGGCACCGCGGCGGCAATCGCCTGCCGCGGCAGCATGTTGCCGCGCGACCTCTACCCTGACCGCATCGGCAAACTGCAGCAGGCGCTCATGGAAGACGACTGCTACCTTCCCTGGCAAAAACGCGCCATGCCCGAGCTGACGCGGCGCGCAAAGCTCACCGCTTCGGCCGGCGCCCCGGAGCCTCTGCGCAACGGCGTGGACCGGGACTTGGGCAAGGCCGAAAATGCATGGGAAGGATCATTAGCCGACTGGATCGAATATTCCCTTGATAAACCGGCACTTATCCGCGAGGCGCGGCTGGTGTTTGACAGCAGCCTGCTTAAGCGCCCAATGAACATGCCCTGCCACCGCCGGCTGGAGCCGGAAAAGCGCGCGCTGCCCCCCACCCTCATGCGCGACTTCCGCCTGGAAGTTCGTGTGCAGGGCGGCTGGCAGGTGGCGGCCGCCGTCAAGGACAGCAAGCGCCGCATGGCCCGCGTGAGCGTTAACAGGGAAGCCGACGCAATCCGGTTTTACCCCGAGCGCACCTGGGGCGCCGACAAGGTCCGCCTGTTTGCGTGGGACATAACATGAAAAACAAGCCAACGAGCGACGTTTATTTTGCCAACATGAAAGTCAAGCGCCTGGAGCGGGAAGCCACGCTGCCCGCCAAGTTCCAGCGCATGCTCGACCGTCTGAACCTGGCCCGGACGGTCAAGGGGCGGAGGGTCTGCATCAAGATGCACCTCGGCGGCGGCCTTGGTTACACCACGATCCACCCGCTATTCGTCCGCCTGCTCGTGGACAAGGTCAAGGAGGCCGGGGCTAAAAGCGTTTTTGTCGCCGACTGCCGCATCTCCGGCTGCGCCATGCGCGGCTACACGCCCGAAACGCTGGGATGCGCCATCGTGGACCTCTTCCGCAAAAACGGCCCGGGCGCGCGGGAAGTTCCGATGGGGTTCCGCTCTTTTAAATCCGCCCTGATCGCGCGGGAAATCCTGGAGGCTGAGGCGCTGATCGTTTTCAGCCACGTTAAGGGCCACGGCGCCTCTGGCTTCGGCGGCGCGGGCAAAAACATTGCCATGGGGTGCGTCGCGGCAAAGACACGGGGCGAGATTCACCGCCTGGAGGGCGGCATTGAATGGCACCGCACAAAGTGCATTCATTGCAAAAAATGCATTAAAGCATGTCCGAACAACGCCAACCGCTTCACGCGCGGCGGCAACTACGAGATTTTTTTTCACGACTGCACCTTCTGCCAGCACTGCATCCTGGCCTGCCCGGCCGGGGCACTCACGCTGACCGGGGACCGCTTCCGCGATTTCCAGCATGGGCTGGCCCTGGTCGCCCGGCGGGTGATTGAAAAAGTTGGAGCGGAGCGGATGCTTTATTTGAACCAGCTCATGAACATTACCATGGTTTGCGACTGCTGGGGCTTTTCGACGGCCCCGCTCATGCCGGACATCGGCATCCTCTCCTCGCGCGATATCGTCGCCATAGAGCGCGCCGCACTTGACCTGGTCAACAAGGCGCGCCTATTCAATCCCGAAGGGCTGGTGGCCGGCAGGAAACTGCGCCCGGGGAAGCACATCTTCGAGAAAATCCACGGGAAGAATCCTTACACCATGCCGGATATCATGGCCGGGATGAGCCTGGGACGCAAGCAGTACCGGCTGAAAGAAGTTGAATGACCGCCGGCGGCCGGCAAGCATATGCCGCGCCAATATTCAGGGCTTGGCGTTAAACCGAAATTCCTTGAAGGCCTCCGGCTGCAGCCCGATCCCGCGCCGGACGACTTCCGGGTCGGTCGCGAAGAGGTCCGGGAAATCGAGGTCCTTTTTGCCCAGCAACTGATCCACCAGGAAAACCGGCTTGCCGTCCTTGTCCGCTGTATTCATATCAACGGTGGCTTTGAAACCCGGGTTGGCGACAAATGAATTCGTGTGCCCGCTCTTCTGCTGATATTCCGCAAGGGTGAACTGAACCAGGTTTGTGAACAAGAGGCTTGTATCCACGGGTTTTAAGTCATACGCCGCAACCGTTCTTTCATAGGCCACGGGATCATAAAAAGTGTACAACTTGCGCTTCTCCTTCGGGATCCGGAAATAGTAGCAGTTATTTTCTTCAACCAGGGACGACATGCACGCAACCTCCAGGAGAGCAACCATAACCTTGTGTGGGACATTGTCCGTAATAATATTTTTTTTAAGGTTTATTTTCTGGTCGGGCTCGTTCACTAAAACGGCTTCCATGATCAGGCTGCGCAAGAGGATGTTGTTTTCAACCAGGGCGCCGGGGCACTTGACCATGTAAAGGTTTCCGTAAGTGGCTGAGATTATGGCGCAATTTCTGAGAGCCAAATCGCCGCATCCCCAGGCCATGACAAAGCTAGGCGAATATCCGTGGCGTCCATCCCCGAAACATCGTGTGACCTGGGCGCTATTACATTGATACAAGCAAAAGATACCCGAGGTTCTCGTTCCCGGCGAGAATAGCCGGAAATATAATCCATCAAACCGGAGATGGTGCTTGCCGCTGGCCATGAAAGCCCTAGCCAATTTTTTATTGTCGCCGTCAAAAATCACCTTCTCGCCCGGGATGGATTTGAAAGTAATCGGCCGATCCGGCAGACCCGTTGCCCGAACATGGACCGTTTCCTTGTAGGTTCCGCCCGCGATCATTACCGTGTCGCCCGCATTCACCTTGTCGGCGGCATAAGTTACGGTTCTCCATGCTTTGTCACGGCTCAAGCCGCTGCTCCGGTCGTCTCCGTCCGGCGCCACATAATAAATAACCGGGTCAAGCATTGCCTTTGCGGTCTTAAATTTAAGAATGGATTCCGGTCGTGCTTCAGACTGTCTGCCAGCCGAAGGCATTTCCATCGCAGTTTCAATATCGAAATAATCTCCGGGATTGGAGAGAGGCCTCGCCGAAAAAACCTTGAAATAATACGTTGTCCGCGGCTTAAGACCGGTCAGGCTGAAGCTGCAAAAGCCGTCGGAATTAAACTGGATAGTGTTCGTGCACTCCGGAGTTTCACCCCACCCCAGCTCGCAGCGCGCCGGCAGCGAAGTCCACCATTCCAGGTTGGCCGTCGTCGGCGTGCCCGAGTGCAACACCGGCGCCGATACCTTAACCGTTTTCTCCTTGTACTCGCGGTACACCCCCAGCGCCGTTCCATTCGGGCCGCCGGCCGTAAACTTCTCCTGGTTCCCCAATTCCGGGATGCCGCCGGCCATCTTCACTTCCGGTGTCAACGCCCGCGAATATTTTTCATGTCCTTTCTGCATCTCGCCCAGGGAGATGGTTTTCCCGCCGATCTCCCACGCCGTGCCGGCATCACGGAAGCTGTTGTAGCCGCTATAAAGCATTGCTTTCGTTCCGTCCAGCCGCAGGGCCGGGCCGCTGGCATTGTCATATATGTTCCCGCTCAGATATGCTCCCTTGCAGCCCTTGAGCTCCACGGCCGCCTTTTCAAAGCCGGTAAAGAGACAGTGCGTCAGCCGCAGCCCTTCCACCCCCTTCGCATCCAGGGCTGTTCCTTTGCCCATCAGGCGGCAGTTGTTGAAGGTTATATCCTTGCTGTTTTTTAGCGTCACGCCATCGGCAAAATTCAAGCGCTTGAAAGAAATGTTTTCACTCTCCGTAACCCGCAAGGCACCCCTGATGACAACCGGCTCATTACCCCTGCCCCTGATGCTTACGCCTTTTCCGGCGCTGCCCGCCTTGGCCAGGTCAAGGT
>JBAYWJ010000064.1:0-13889 GCA_041674125.1 Kiritimatiellia bacterium | reverse complement strand
GATCATGCTTGATCCATTTTGCCCAATCCGCACCGCTTGTTCCCCATGCCTGCACCGCCATTCCTCCCTTTACCCAGGAATGACAGCCGTGAAGCCGTGCGCAAATTGCACAAAATACCGCTTGCTTTCCCGCCGCCGACAGGCTATTTTGGCTTGTTTATTACGGAGGCGATTCAGAATGAAGGATAAAATACACCCGAAATACATGGAAGCTACCATAACCTGCATCTGCGGCAACGTGATCCACACCCGCTCCACCGTCAAGGAGATCAAGGTCAACACCTGCTCGGCCTGCCATCCCTTTTACACCGGCGCGGCAAAGCACCTCGACGCCACCGGCCGGGTTGAGCAGTTCCAGAAACGCTACGGCAAAAAACAGAAATAGCTTTTTTTGGGCCGGGATGGTGCCTGCCGTCATCCCGGCCTTTTTGTATTCATCCGCGCCCTGTGCCTGCCCCGGCGGCGGCGCAGGCCCGGCCATTCGAAATCATTTTATTTTTGATGCCCATGCCACCCGACGACAAGCTGCTCCTGGAAGTAATCAACGAATCTTTCTTGCAGGAGCTTGACAGGAGAATTGCCGCAAGCGAGGCGGAGATGGCCGGCAGCGCCGCTTCCGCAGAAAAGGCCGGGTACCGCGACCTGGTAAAAAAACACTCGCGCCTGTCGAAAATACACGACAAAACCATCGCCTTCCTGCGCCTACGGCGCGAAGCGGATGACTGCCGCCGCCTCCTGACCGACGAAAAATCAGAAGCGGAAATGAAGCAGCTGGCCGCGGAAGACCTTGCGCGCCTTGAGGCCGAAACCGCCTCCTCCCTGCGCAACCTCATGGCGGACCTGTACCCGGCCGACCCGGACGAAAGCCGCAGCATAATCATGGAAATAAGGGCCGGGACCGGCGGCGACGAGGCCGCCCTTTTTGCCGGCGACCTGACCCGCATGTACTCGCGCTACGCCGAGCAGGCCGGGTGGAAAGTGGAACACATCAGCGCCAGCCCCGCTGAAAAAGGCGGCTTCAAGGAAATCATTTTCTCCGTCGAGGGCGAAAACGCCTTCCGCAACCTGCAGTACGAGGGCGGAACACACCGCGTCCAGCGGGTGCCGGCGACCGAGGCCAGCGGGCGCATCCACACTTCCACCGCCACCGTGGCCGTGCTGCCGGAAGCGGACGAAGTTGACGAAATAGATATCAAGCCCGAGGATATCAGGATTGACGTTTACCGCGCCTCGGGCGCAGGCGGCCAGCACGTCAACAAGACGGACTCCGCCGTGCGCATCACCCACCTCCCCACCGGCATCGTCGTGGCCAGCCAGGAGGAGCGGTCGCAGCATAAAAACCGCGCCAAGGCCATGCGGGTGCTGCGCTCGCACCTCCTGGCCGCCAGGCGCCGCGCCAGCGAGGAGCAGGCCAGCGATTCCCGCCGCCAGCAGATCGGCACCGGCGACCGCAGCGAGCGCATCCGCACTTACAATTTTCCCCAGAACCGCCTCGGCGATCACCGCATCAACCTCACCGTGTACAACCTGGCCGGAATAATTGAAGGCGACCTCGTCGCGCTTGTGCAGGCAATTGATGAACACTACAAGCAGAAAAGATTCGAGCGGAACGTCCGGATCGAAAACCTCCTGGATGCCTGACCCGGCCCCGGCCCGCGAGGCCGGCGCCGAAGCCGGCGCGCTGAGCGTCCGCAAGGCTATCCGGCGCGCCATCCATCAGCTCCAGGGCGCCGGGGTTCAGGAGCCGGAGCTCAACGCACAGCTGCTCGCATCTTCCGGCCTGGGCTGCCCGCGCCTGGAACTTTTCACGCGCATGGATGAAAAGCTCAGCGCCACCCAGTTCGCCGCCATCGAGGAAGGCACGCGGCGGCTGGCCGACCACGAGCCGATCCAGTACGTGCTCGGCCGCGCCGAGTTCATGGGCCGCGTTTTCAAATGCGATCGCCGCGCCCTTATCCCCAGGCCGGAAACCGAGGAGCTGGTGGAATTCGTCGCGGGCCACGAGCTCTTCAAACAGGCCGAAGCGCCCAGGGTGATTGATGCCGGCACCGGCTGCGGCTGCATCGCCATCAGCCTGGCCCTCATCAAAAAGAAGGGCGATTTCCTGGCGCTCGATGTTTCGGCCGGGGCCGCCGCGCTCGCCGGGGAAAACGCCCTGTCCAACGGCGCGGCGGAGCTGGTCAGGGTCATGACCGCCGACTTTGCCGCGGCGGATATCCCCCCGGGCCTCGACGCCGTGGTAACCAATCCCCCTTATGTCCGCACGGACGAATTCGGCAAGCTCGACAGGAACATCCGCCTCTGGGAACCGCGCATTGCGCTCGACGGGGGCGACGACGGGCTGCGCCTGATAGAGCCCTTTGCAAAAAAGGCCCACGCGCTCCTTAAGCCGGACGGCTTGCTGTTCATGGAAATCGGCAACAACCAGTGGCCGCTGGTGCAGGCATTGCTGGCCGAAACCGGCTTCAGGCGCACCGCGGTGCGCCTGGACTGCGCGGGCCATAACCGCCTTGTTTTGGCCGTCAAATAAGACGGGAAAAATAAGCTTGAACAGGCGGCCCGTTTTACTGTAATAAAGGGCCTTGCGCATCAATTGAACCAAGGGAGGAAAAGAATGGCTGTTATCATCAGGTGCCGCCGGACAGGGGCCAATAACGATCCAAGCTTCAGAATTGTGGCCACGGACGAGCGCTCCCCGCGCGACGGCAAATACCTCGAGGGGCTCGGCTGGTATGATCCCAAGAAGAAAGAAAAGAATTTCCTGCTCAAGCTTGAGCGCATAGAGCTTTGGCTGAAAAATGGCGCGAAAATCTCGCCCATCGTGCAAACTCTAGTCAACAAGGCCCGGCGCGGCATAACCAGCTCAACCTCCAAAAAGCCCAGAAAAAAAGGGGGCGCCAAAGCAGCGCCGGCCGCTCAGGCCCAGGAGCCCAAAAAAGCCGATGAACCCAAAAAGGAAGCGCCTGCGGCTCCGGCGGCTGATGTTAAAAAATGAAAAATTTCATCCTGACCATCCTGAAAACCATCGCGAATAATCCGGAGGATATCGTCATCTCCGGGCTCTTCGGCAAGCAGACCGTGATTTTCGAGGTGCGCTGCAACAACGATGACATGGGGCGCATCATCGGCAAAAGCGGCAAGACCATCGGGGCCATCCGGACCCTGTTCAGCGTGGCCGCGGCCAGGCAAAAGCGCAAAACGCTGCTGGAAATCGTCGAGTGACAAATGCCCGCTCCGCTTAGAATTGACGTCATTACCATTTTCCCCTCGATCCTGGACGGATTCCTGAACGAAAGCATTCTCAAGCGCGCCGCTGAAAAAAAAGCCGTCGCCTACCGCGTCATCAACCTGAGGGATTTCACCGAAGACCGCCACCAGACGGTGGATGACCGCCCCTACGGGGGCGGGCCCGGGATGGTCATGAAGCCCGGCCCGATTTTCAAGGCGGTGGAATCCATCCGCACCGCCCGTTCGCGCGTCATACTCCTCTCGCCCCAGGGCCGCGTTTTCAACCAGGTTATGGCGCGCGATTTCAGCCGCAGGCGCCACCTGATTTTCATCTGCGGCCACTACGAGGGCATTGACGAGCGCGTGGGCCAGGAGCTTGCCACCGATGAAATTTCAATCGGAGATTACGTCCTCACCAACGGCACCCCGGCGGCGGCGGTCATTATTGACGCCGTGGTCAGGCTCCTGCCCGGTGTCCTCGGCGCCGAGGGGGCGGCCGAGCAGGATTCTTTCAGCGCCTACCGGCTGGAGCACCCGCAGTATACCCGGCCGGAGGATTTCCGCGGCATGAAAGTGCCGCCAGTCCTCCTCTCCGGCAACCACGCCGCCATCAGGCGCTGGCAGGAGGAAGAATCACTGCGGCGCACCAGCGCCAGGCGCCCGGACCTGCTTGAAAAAACACGCCCGGCCAAAGCCCCGCGCACGCGCAAAATAACAGCTTGACTGCGCGGTTGGAATAAGATAGATGTTTGGCCTGTTTGCGGTCTGATGGTCTTTGCAATGCCGATTAACTAGAGGGTAACATGGCTTTAAATATCGCAGGAAAAATCGACGCTGAAAATCGCACCAAGAACAAATTCCCGCCGTTCAAGATCGGCGACACCATCAACGTCTCGGTAAAATTCAAGGAAGGCGACAAGGAAAGGCTCCAGGCCTATTCCGGCATCCTGATCGCCCGCAAGGGCTCCGGCTCGCGCGAGACCATCACCGTGCGCAAGATTTCTTTCGGCGAAGGCATAGAGCGCATCTTCCCGGTCCATTCCCCGAGCATAGCCGGCATCGAGGTGGAGTCTTCCGGAAAAACCAGAAGGTCAAAATTGTATTATCTCCGCAAACGCTCCGGCAAGCAGGCGCGCTTGGCCGGCGCCGAATCCTAGGAGGGTTCTGCGGCCTTGCTCGAATTTGAGCGTCAGCTGTGGGAAAGGGGCCTCAAGAGGATCGCCGGCGTGGACGAGGTCGGCCGCGGCCCGCTGGCCGGCCCCGTGGTTGCCGCGGCCGTTGTTTTCGAGCGCGCCTACATCGAAAAGGAAGCCGGCGGCATTTTCCTCCGCCTGACCGACTCGAAAAAGCTTTCACCCGGGCAGCGCAACGATTTTTTCGCCCTCCTGACCCGCTCGCCCCTGGTTGAGATCGGGATCGGCTTCGGCACCGTGGAAGAGATCGACCGCGTCAACATCCTTTGCTCCACCCACCTCACGATGGGCCGGGCCATAGCCTGCCTTTGCTCCCTCCCCGACCACGCCATTGTCGACGGCCTGCCGGTGGAAAACCTTCCCTGCCCCTCCACCGCCGTCATCAAGGGCGATGCGCGCAGCATTTCAGTCGCCGCCGCCAGCGTCATCGCCAAGGTGGTGAGAGACCAGTGGATGAACGAGCTCGACCGCTGGCGCCCGCAATACGGGTTCGGAGCCCACAAGGGTTACGGCACCCCCGCCCATATCCAGGCGCTCCTGAAATTCGGCGCCACTGAATACCACCGGCGCTCATTCAGGCCGGTCCGCGAAATCGAGCACATCCGCAGCGTGAAAATGAATGGCTCCGGCGCGGAGGCCGAAAATCAATGATTGCCAGACTGCCCGTGCTGAAAATCATCTCCGAACTAATCCGGCCCCGCTTCCGGGCCGTGACCGCCCGCCAGGCGACGGGCATCTGGGGCGAAAAATCGGCCGAAAAATACCTCAAGGCGCATGGATACAAAATAATCGGCCGGCGGGTCCGCATTGGCCGGCGCGATGAAATCGACCTGGTGGCCAGGCAGGCCGGCATACTTGTGTTCGTGGAGGTCAAAACAAGGGCCGGGGAGAACTTCGGGCGCCCCTTCGCGGCCGTCAACCGCGCCAAGCGCATGCACACAGCGCGCGCGGCCGTCCGCTACCTCAAGGGCCTTAAATTCCAGCCTTCCGCCTTCCGCTTCGATGTCGTCGAGGTCATCGGCAAACTCAACGACCCCAGCCCCGTCATCCGCCACATCGAGCAGGCGTTTCCCCTTCCGGGCTATTACCGCGTGCCGTGATTTCATGCCTTGACACACCCGGGGGCATCTGGCATGGTTTATTCCGCCAATTGAAAATCAACACCGGGAAAATACAATGATTCAACTTACCCAGGAGCAGAAGGACGCGGTCAAAAAATGGGTTGGCGCGGGAGACAGCCTCTCGGAAATCCAGAAAAAGATCAGGGAAGAATTCAAAATCCCAGTCACTTTTATAGACGTGCGCTTCCTGGTGCTGGATCTCGGGCTGAGCATAAAGGAAAAGACGGATGCCGCGCCCCGCAGTGTGGATCTCTCCAAGCCGCCGGCCGCGCCGGCGCCGGCGGAAGCCGCTTTGGAAGAAGAAGATGCCGGCGCCGCCCCCGGGGGCGTTACGGTTGAGCTGGACCGCGTGATGAAGCCCGGGGCCCTCGCAAGCGGCAGCGCCAGGTTCAGCGACGGTCAGACCGCGCAGTGGAGCCTCGACCAGTTCGGCCGGCTTGGCCTTTCATCCGCCAAGCCCGGCTACCGCCCCAGCCAGGAAGATTTGCAGGCCTTCCAACAGGAGCTGGCGCGGATCCTGCAGAGCCGCGGATTCTGATCCGGGTCAGGATTGGAAAATCCTGCCCAGCAGGAACTCAACGTCTTCCCGCGTCACCGGCCTGGCATTGGCGGCCGTGGACCAGGACTTTAATGTTTCGGCGATGATGGTTTCCTTCTCAATGATTTCTTTTCCCTTGAACGGCGACTCAAGCCCCATCCGCCCCGGCATCTCGCGCGTGAAGCCGAGCAGATCGCGGCCTATCTCGCGGCCGATGGCTTCATACTTCCCGCCCATGGCCTCGCGGTTTAACTCAACGGCATGGGGAAGGCATATTCCGCAAACGAGTCCGTGCGGCGCGTGGTAGCGCACCCCCAGCGGATGCGCCAGCCCGTGGACCACACCAAGGCGCGCCATGGAAAACGACAACCCGGCCAGATAGCTGCCAACGAGCAGATCCAGGCGCGATTCGTCGCCCCCGTCCCTGTAAACTTTCTCCAGGTTGGCCGCAATAAGGTTTATCGCCTTTAAACCGAGCTGGTCGCTCAGCCATGTTGCCATGCGGCTGGTATACGCCTCGATGGCCTGGGTCAGGGCGTCGAGCCCGGCGCAGGCGATCGTTCGCTCAGGGGAGCCGCGCATCAGCACCGGGTCCAGGATGACAACCCTGGCCATCAGCACTGGATTGCGGATCGATTTTTTCTGGCGGGTCTGCGCGTTGGTCAGCACGGCATTAATGGTCGCTTCCGATCCGGTGCCGGCGGTGGTGGGAACGGCAATGAATGGCACGCCCGGACTTTTGATTGGCGCGCCGTCGTGATAGAGGTTAAGCTCACCTTCAGCGTTAAAAAGCCCCGCGCAGGCCTTCGCGAGATCAAGCACGCTCCCGCCGCCGATCCCGGCGACCCATTCGGCCCGGCGCTTGCGCGCATGTTGCAGGGCATTTTCCAGGTGCCCAAGGTCGGGCTCGCCCCCCGCGTGCTCAATGGCAGCGACCTCGACGCCCGGCGGCGCCTCCGCAAGAATCCGGGCCAAGCTGCCGCTGGCGGCTAGCGACCGGCCATGGATAATCACGCCCCGGCGCCCGAAACGCGCGCATTCGGCAACCAGCTTTAGCGCCTTGCCGGCGCCGACAAGAGTCTGCCCGGGAAAAACAACACTGTCCGGCATTATTGTCATAGTAATACCTTAAAGGCTGATAGGCTGCAGGCATAATATCCTGCCAAACAAAGCGGGCTATGCCCGCGACCCAATGTTATTAATGCTTCCTTCCCAATGTGGTGCGAATTTGGTTCGAAAAAAGCGGCGGCGATTCCGGCTCATCTGGCCCGTTGCCGCCCTCGCGTATACACGAGTATAACGCTTCGTGCGGCGCCGGCCCATCTGAACCAGACTGGCCTTGTTTTTTCGAATCCCTCGACAAGCTCGGGAAGCCAAATTCGCCCCACACTTGCATCCGCCGTCGCTCTTCGAGCTATGGCGGACACATCGGGCTTCGCTCAAAGCTAAGCCCGAGTTCAGACTTTCTTCTATTACGACCATCCCCTCTTCGGCTTTATGAGTGTCCGCCTCCAAACCCGGTTCCCCTACGGCATTCAGATCGCACCCAATGGCCGCGAGTGGCTCCGCCGAAGTCTCGAAAAACTAAAAATAGACTTCATCATTCACGGCATCAAATTCCTTCCTTTGCGCAAAGGGGTAGCCGACATCGCCATCCGCGCACGGATCGCCGGCAACGTCAACAACCGCTTCATGGATCAAATGGCTGCCGTCAAAGACGTGCAACCCTTCCGACAAATCCTTGCGCCTCATATGCGATCACGGTCTCATCTTCAAAATGTCCAACCAGCGCCGTTATCTTCTCGCTTCCTCAGGGCAGACCTTGACCACCGCACTCAATGCACTCCTGGCCGCATCCACGCAACAGCTCGTCAATCTCGCCGCTTAGGCGGGCAAGTTCACGCCAGGGGCGCTTTGTGGCGCGAGATGATCCGCGTGGCGCATTTCGCTTCCCGCGCCAGCGGGATTCGAAAAAATCCGGCAAAGTCTGGCGCACCCCGCCTCGCGGGGCAGGGATGCGGATGCGCCGCCCGACACGCTATACTCGCGTATCCGTGAGGGCGGAAAATCCGCAGATGCGCCGGAATCGCCGGAGATTTTTCGAACGAAATGCACCGCGCATTTGCTTCATACCCCAAAGCATCCTTACCCAGTTTTATTTTCTTGCTTTTCATCACGGTTTTTGACATTTCAGGTACTATCGACTATTTACCCATCCTTAATAAGTCATGATCACGGCGATAATTTCCAGCGGCTCCCCGCCGGGATTCTCGATCGAATGGCTTTGACCATTGCCGGTCAGCACGGCGTCTCCCGGCCCGACCTTTGTTTTCCGTGAGCCGTCGTCGAGGATGCCCGTGCCGCGCTCGATAATGTAAATCTCGTCCTCGGTTTCATGCCTGTGGGGCCCGATGCTCGCCCCGGGCGGAAGAATGAGGCGGGCGCAGAACCTGCACCGGGCTTTTATTTCATCCTGCTTGAAATAATGGCGAATGGTGACTTCGCCTTTCCCCCCGCGCATGCCCTGGCGGACTTCTACCGCTTGGTCCTGGCTGGTATGGATCATTTTAACCTTCCTTGTTGCTTGTGCCGGCTGCCGGTTGAGTTTGCGCTTCCGGATTGTGCGCGGCGATTTTTTCATACTGGCTGCGGAAAACAGCGCCGCGCTCCTCGAAGCTGCGGAACTGGTCAAAGCTGGCGCAGGCCGGCGAAAGGAGCACGGTTTCCCCGGCCGTGGCGTGCCCCCAGGCCTTTTCCACCGCCCGCGCGAGGGTGCCGCACATGTGGCACTCCGCGGCGCCACGCCAGGCTGATGCCATTTCTTCCGCCGCCTTGCCGATCAAATACACGCCCGCGGCCTTCGCCGCGAGCAGTTCGCGCGCCGGAGCGTAAGATTCATGCTTGGGCAAACCTCCGGCGATCAACCTGGCGCGCCCCTTTACCATGCGCAGGGCCGCCAGCATGGAGGCAAGGTTGGTCGCCTTGGAATCATCCACGAACCGTACTCCTTTTATTGAACCTATGGCCTGCATGCGGTGCGGCAGGGGCTTGAAGGCGCGCGCGGCGCGCTCAAGGCATTCCGCCGGCACGCCGCAGGCCTCCATCGCTGCCGCGGCCGCGGCCGCGGCGGTCCCCAGGATTTCGTTGTCGAAGTGCGTTCCCGCCAAATCCGCCCTGTAGTTGCCCGGGCGCGCCGTTACGGCATGGCCGTGGAAGCGGAAGTCTGCCTTCCCGGTCAGGCCGAATGAAACCAGCCGCTGGCCGCTGCCTGCCAGCCGGCCCAGTTGCGCCAGGTCGGTTTCATTGGCTATGGCCCGGCCGCCATTTTCAACCATGGCAAGGAGGCGCGCCTTCAACGCTATGTAGGTTTTAAAATCGTCGTGGCGGTCGAGGTGGTTGGGAAACACGTTCAGGACGACCGACGCGCGCGCCCTGAAAGCCCGCGCGCGCTCCAGCTGGAACGAGCTGACCTCGATCACCAGCCACTCCGCATCCGGGTGCTCCAGAGCAACCCTTGAGACCGAAGGGCCATAGTTCCCGGCGGCGAAGGCCTTCACGCCGGCCGCGGCCAGGGACTCCTGGCACAGCTTCACACAGGTGCTCTTGCCGTTAGACCCGGTTATCGCCAAAGCCGGGCAGCCCGCCTCAGACCAGCCCAGCTCGAATTCGGGGATGATGGATATGCCAAGGGATTCAACCTCTCGCAGCAGGGGCGAGCCGGGGGGCAGCCCGGGGCTGACAACGCAAACCTCGTAGTTGCCTGCCGGGATGCGTTTCACGCCGGCGGAAACCGCGGCCCCAAGGGCGTCCAGCTCAGCGGCCCGGGCAAGGATTTCATCGCTGCGGTTTTCGTCAAGGACCTTTACCCGCGCGCCGCCGGCGCTCAGGAGGCGCGCCGCGGCCGCGCCACTCTCGCCCAGCCCCAGGATTAAAGCCGATTTATAGCCGCTTTTCATGCGGCGTAAAGCGTGTTCCGTCTTGTGCATGGCAGCGCTGTTCCTGCGGCATTGTATATTGGTTTTATGCGATACGCTTATCGAGATAGGCCTCACGCTTCTTTACCGTATCTTCAGCAGCAGGATGCCTAAAAGCGCGAATATCACGGATATGATCCAGAAACGGATGGTTACCTGCGTTTCGCTCCACGGGTTTTTTTTAAGCTCAAAATGGTGGTGCAGCGGCGAGCAGGCGAAAATGCGCTTGTGCTTTAGTTTGAACCACCCCACCTGCATGATGACGCTCATGGCCTCCAGAACGAAAATGCCCCCCACGATCAGGAGCGCAAATTCCTGCTTGATGAGCACGGCCATGCATCCCAGCGCCCCGCCCAGGGCCAGGCTGCCGGTGTCGCCCATGAAAATCTGCGCCGGGTGGCAGTTGAACCACAGAAATCCCATGCCTGCCCCCAGGATCGCGCCGCAAAACACAGCCAGCTCGCCGGCGCCGGCCACGTAGGGCAGCTGGAGGTACGAGGCAAAAACCATGTGCCCGGCGGCGTAGGCCATGACCGCAAAGGCAAAAGCCACCGTGCAGACGCAGCCTATGGCCAGCCCGTCCATGCCGTCCGTGAGGTTGACCGCATTGCTGGAGCCAACTATCACCAGGACGATGAAACCAACCGCCGCCAGCAGCGGCAGCTGCGCCACGAGCGGCGTTTTAAGGAACGGCACCATCAGGCGCGCCGCGAGCTCCCTGGTGGAGGGAAGGACGAGCAGGATGCAGCCGACCAGCACGCCCCAGAAAACCTGCAACAGGAATTTCCGCCGGGCGCTCAACCCGCCGCCCTTGTGCCGGACGATTTTCGCGTAATCGTCGGCAAAGCCGACCGCCCCCAGAAACAGCATCGTGGAGGCCGCCGCCAGGAAAAGCGGGTTGGTCGGTATGATCCAGAGAATCGAGGCAAACATTACGGCGCTGATGATGAGCAGCCCGCCCATGGTCGGGGTGCTTTTTTTGCCGCTGCCGCGGATCTGGTCCAGGGCGGGCACATCCTTGCTGAAACGGGTATCCTCGCCGCTGCACATGTTTTTCAGCCGGCGGATGAAAAAGGGCCCCAGCAGCAGGCTGAAAACAAAGGCCGTCCCGGCCGCGGCCACCACCCGCACGGAAATATACTGGAAGACGCGCAGGTATGACAATTGGTCGGATAACAGATGTAAATAATAGAGCATTTTCCCCGGTCAAATCCTGATGAAAGGTAATTTCAAGAGCCGCGGATGTCAATGACCAATCTGGGCGTGCCCGGCTGGCGCCGTCTGGGCCGCAGCCTTCCAGGCCTCGAGCACCTTTTCCAGGCGTTCGCAGCGCGATGCCTTGAAAAGGACAGCATCGCCCGCCCGGACCGAACCTGCCAGGACCGCCGCCGCTGCGCGGTGGTCGGCGCAGCGGTAAATGTCATTTCCCGCCAGGCCGGCCTTCTCGGCGGCATCGGCGATCTTGCTCCCAAGCGGCCCTACTGCCAGCAAAATCGGCCGCGGCAAGCGCGCCAGCGCCGCGCCCAGCTCGGCATGGGCTGCTTCCGCAAGAGCCCCCAGCTCGTGCATGCCCGCGAGCACCAGCCACTTCCGGCCGGCACAGGCGGAGAGCGCGAAGGTTTTCAAAGCCGCGGCCATGCTGACCGGGTTTGCGTTGTAGGCGTCGTTGATGATCCTGACGCCTTCGAATTCTTCCGATTGCCACCGCATCGGCTGGGCCCGGCATGATTCCAGTCCTTCGCGGATCGTCTGCCAGTCAAGGCCGCCGGCGCGCCCGGCCGCCACGGCAAAGAGGGCGTTAAGGGCCACGTGCTGCCCCGGCAGCGGCGCGCGGAAAGCGCAAACATCGCCGGTATGCTTTTCGCGGACTTTCGTTTCCAGGCTCTCCGGATTGTGGCCGAGCAGGCGGTAGTCGGAATCCTCGTGTTCCCCGATCGCGATGACGCGGCAGGCGGCGGCGGATTTGAGCGCTTCAAACCAGCGCTGATCGCGCCAGACAAACGCGAGGCCGCCGCCCGGCAGGCACCGCAGCAGCGCGGATTTTTCATCCGCCACGGCCTGTTCCGTCCCGAAATATTCAATGTGCGCGCAGCCTATGTTGGTGATGATGCCCCAATCCGGGGCGAGCAACCGCGCCAGCGGCGGAAGCTCTCCCGGGTGGCTGACCCCCAGCTCAAATATTCCGGCCGCGGCCCCGGGGTCCATGCCCAGGATGCTCAGGGGCAGGCCGAATTCATTGTTCCAGTTGCCGATGGTCTTGGCCGTCGCCATGCGGCGCGCAAACACCGAGGCCACCATTTCCTTGACCGTGGTCTTCCCCACGCTCCCGGTCACGGCGACGATCCTCGCACCCAGGCTGCGCCGGTAGCCTGCGGCCATTTGCCGCAGGGCCGCGGCGGTGTCATTCACCATCAGCAGGGGGCCGGGCGCGGCTTGTTCCGGTAAGCCGGCGGACACCAGGGCTCCGGAAGCGCCGCCGCTGAAAGCCGCAGGGACAAAATCGTGCCCGTCAAAATTTTTCCCGCGGATGGCGACGAAGAGGTCGCCGCCTTTTATTTTCCGCGAATCGGCGCAAACACCTTCTACGCACCCGGGAATGCCGTTTCGCCAAACTCCGCCGGCCCACCCGGCCAATTGAACAGGATCAAATTTCGCCATATTCTCCTTGTGCCTTCAAGCTACACCGTGAGATTACCTGATTTTACCCGGCGGCGCCATAAAATAAGTCTTTCAAACCCGGTTGATATGCCGGCGGGGCGGCGCTATTACAAGTCCACTTGCGACTGCGGCGGGCTGGCGGTGTTCCATACCGGGTTCCTGGGATCCGGGCTTTTCGGCCCGGGCGCCCTGCTGGAGCGCGAGGATGACGTGGACATCAACCATTTGCGGCCGGCCGCAAATCAATGGAGATCTGGACCCGGATGTTCGCGCCCGACGGGCGCCCCGATGCGGAAACCGCAAGCAAGCTGTGCTTTGCCTCCGATGATTCGCATTTCTTCCCGAACACGCGGCTATCTCAAGGTGATGGATTTCCACAAACGCCTGTGCGAAGCATTGAAACTTCCCGCCGAAATCCGCGGGAAGATTGACCGCGCGAACGCGCTCGCCCTGCTGAAGGTTTAGGTTCCAGGCAGCCGGATTCAGCTCTTGATCCCGAGGCAGTCGCGGACCACCTGGCGGTCGTCAAAGGGGATGATCGTGTTGGCGAACTCCTGGTAGTTCTCGTGCCCCTTGCCGGCGACCAGGACCACGTCGCCCTTTTCGGCGAGCGAAAGCGCCCTGGCGATGGCCTCGTAGCGGTCCGGGATTATTTCCGCCTTGCTGCGGTCCTTGATGCCGGCAACAATCTGGTTGATGATGGAATCCGGCTCCTCCTGGCGCGGATTATCGGAGGTAAGCACCGTGTAGTCCGCCATCTGTTCCGCCACGGAGCCCATGAGGGGCCTCTTCTTGCGATCGCGGTTGCCGCCGCACCCGAAGACTACTATCAGCCTGCCGGAAGTGATTTCGCGCAAGGTTCCCAAAACGTTGCGGAGCGCGTCCTCCGTGTGGGCGTAGTCCACGAAAACCTGGAAACCCGCCTGGTTGCGTATCTCCTCCAGCCTGCCCGGCACGCAGCCCATCTGCTGCAAGACTCGGGCCATCAGCTCCGGCTTGACCCCCAGCGCCCCGCAGGCCCCTATGGCGGCCAGGGCGTTGCTGACGTTGTAGCGCCCGAGCAGGCGCAGCGAAATATCCATCGCCCCCCAGGGACTCGCCACTCTGAACCGGCTGCCTTGCGCCTCAAGCCTGAGGCCGCCGGCCCGCACCGTGGCCTTTTCGTTAATCCCGTATG
>JBAYWJ010000063.1:0-13906 GCA_041674125.1 Kiritimatiellia bacterium | reverse complement strand
TTCTGACGCCGGACTTTCCAATCCAGATCCCAACGCTTTCCTCCTGATCCTCGTTCAGATATTCGGGGTCAACATCCGGCGCGGCCACCTTGGCATTGAAGGTGGGATGTGTTCCGCCCCCGCCCACCCCGTTGGTATAATGATAATGCCCGAACACGTGCAGGTATTCACGGGCGGAGAGGGCCGTGCCGATCTGGTAGACAACCGTTTATTATTTTGACGGTTTAAGATTAAATTTCATTTTGGATACTTTCTCGCGCACCAGCGGGTCGGTATCCTGCTCCAGCTTCTTTATCAACTCCGGCGTCCGCAGATACGGCTCCTTCTCCATCATCGTCGCCACATATAGATGCGCCCACCATTCGGAACGACCGGAAAAATATTCAACCGATTCCTTTACGCCGCTCTTGGCTTTCGTGGTAATTTCCGATTCCGGCACGTCTTTGCCGTAAACACGGGCAACGGTCGCCACTGCCGTTTGCGGATTGCGATTATACATGTAACGAATCAGCCCCTGTGGTGGATTATCTTTCTTTTCCCGCAAAATGCTCTCATAACGGCTGAAATCAACTCCACCCTTGGAAACGTGATCCGCACGAGTAAGCCATTTTGCCGCTATTTTTCGCATAGATTCATCTTTAGAATCAAGCAAGGGTAAACCGACTTCCGCGAAAGTACTATCTGGAATTTTCATCTGCTCAATGATCACTCCAGGAAGCATAGACTCCTTCATGCCTTTTGCATAAATCGAAAAATATATTAACTGCGAAACTATTTCGGTATCAGTTTTCGCCAGCTTCCGCAACTGCTCCAGTTTTCCGCGGAAAGCTTCTTCGGTGCCCGATAACATTTCATGTTCGTTCGTGGACAATAAACCCTTAAGCAGAGATTGGATTTCCTTGTTCGGCTGGATTGAGATGTTTACTTCCTGAGCGACCGCTAATACCACCACAGCGGTCGTGAATAGAAAAAATAATGGCATAACAGATGATAACCTTGTGCATTTAATATTCGTATATATCTTGAACATGTAACCCCCTATCGGTTGATTCTTGGTGTCAAACGGGTTTCAATTCCATCCAGCACCGTTGTTTCATTGTCTATCGTTAAATGTGTTTCGGTTGGAGTGGGATAATCAACATTAATTTCATAATCCGCACCCGGAGGATAATCAATCGGCCCACCGTCTAACCAACCATCTGCTACTGAGCCTTCTTGGTAGTAATTCACATGATAAGCCGAACTGGTGGGTCTGCGATGCTCCTGATTCATGTCACCCATGAACGTATCTTCTACTGCATCAATGTAGGCTGTGAATGGAATCGTAAATGTGCCAATGGTATCTCGATGAGTGTTTAATAAATCTGCCAAGAGATATGTCGATCCACCACCGTGGCTAAAACCAAAAATGGCTACTTGGCTGACACTTCGGTGTTGAATGGAGTTAACCACCTCGTTGTATGTAGCACCGGCCCCGCCATAATCGACATCATCTTCATCGTACATGTGAACATCATAACCTTGTTGATAAAGGTTTGTCGCTAGCTGGAAAGTCCCATTGTCAGAAGGATCTGAAGGATCCTGCGTTTCCCCACCAAGAGCAATGACGATACTCGTGAACGGATAGAAGTGGACCTTGTCGGAACAAACATCCGTTTCGCCAGACCGGACAATGAATTCAAGGTCGGCACTGCCGCCGCTCGGATTCTCAACCCAAACTGTCTTGGTTGAAGCGCTAAAAGAAATTTCCGCTTCCGTCCCGGAATCCAGCAGCGCGGTTCCCTTGGTCTGGCTGTTCCACACCTTGATATTTGAACTGCTCCGCTTGAGCACATACTTTATCCCCGATGCTGGTTCGGCCTTTAGCTCAACCTCGATCAAATCATTCTCGCCGCTGACACTCGTATCGCTGCTGTCAGCTGTGCTGTTATTGTTATCGTCGTCGCCATTGACCCGGATTCCGGCACCGGGATTTTCCTCCAACGTATTTGTGATGGCACGCTTCTGGAACGGGCTCCCATACCCCGGCCCTTCGGTCTGCGGACGGTAGGCCGTCATCTCCATATTCACAATACTGAATTTATTCGATGCAAACATATCATTCCCCAGCATTGCTTTGAGGATCATATTACTCGCAACGCTGCTGGCCGTCACGCCTTTAATCTTCACCGTCGTGGACTGGGTTATGTTGGTGCTTGTGCTTCCATCCGGCGCAAACACCGCGCTCCCGCTGCCGCTCAGGCAGGATAATTGCAGGGTGATATTCGTGCCGGGAGGATTGGGGGAGAGAGTCACGCTCACATCCTGGGTCGTATTGACCGGGATGATTGAAAACGGTGTGAAGGAAGCCGAGACCACCGTGATTTTGAGCTTGTCATAAGCGGTATTGCCACCGGCCGTGTAGGCCGTATTGCTTACCAGAATCTCCGTTTTTATATAAACAAATCAAGCGGTTTGTTGAACACCCGCATTGATTGCGCAGATGATGCCGAATGAGGGAAAACTGCTTGTTATTTCAACTTGGTCTTTAAGGCTGTAGCATCGCTCCATTTTCCTGTAATCCGGTCAATGAAATAATGCGACCAAAGATTATACACGGAAATACCATCCGGCATTGATTCAATCCATAAAAAACCACTGTTTGGATCAACGTCTGGCAAATAGGTGCGGAAAATTTCATTTGTCGGGTTAAAAGAAAATACTGTTTCCAATCCGCCGAACCAAAGCTCGTCGCCGGCTGAAACACCGCACAGTATCTTACGTTCAGGCAAACCCTCTTTTTCTGAATACCATTTCCACCGGCCAGTCCGGGGATGATAGCGCGCCAGTCCTTCATGCGCGCCAAAATAAATATAATCGCCATACGGCAGGATGCAGGTTATACGCGGTGAAGCTGTTAAATCCGGCGTGCTCAACTCAACAATCCTCCGCCCCGCACCCGGCCAATATAACAGCCGGTTTGTTTCATACCTGTCCTTAGCCCAGCCCGCGCCATCGCTGTATCCCTCCATGCAACGCCCGCTGACAGTAAACACATACGTGCCGCCCGAATGGAATCCCATCGCTCGAATACTATGTTCTTCATCCAATGCCCGGATTGCATTTTTTAATTCGGCGTTTAATTCCGGCAATAACGGAACAACGTTTGTCATCTGCCGCGGCCCATTTCTCCAGCTGCGCATTGATTCTTCCATTTCCTTGTTTTCACGGGCATGACGAATATCCGCGATAACACTCCCTTGATTGGTCATGCCCAGCGCTTTGTAGATACTTTCCAGGATTTCATAGCCATATGCCCCGCGGCACCATGAAGTCAAACCGCAGCCGTGCTCCCGGCCGGCGTGCTCATACCATGCGAGCGCCTTTTCAGGTTTTTTTTCGCGCAAAAAATAAGCAGCCAGCTCCAGATATGGACAACCCACGTTGTATTGGAGGTGTTCCTTGCCGTAGATTTTATTTATAAACTCCGTCCATTTTTTCATTTTCTCATCATCGTGGAGAACATTACCATAATATATATACCCCCACCCATGGAGCTGGTCATACATTTTTTTTCTGGGGGGTTCGGCCAATAGAGACTCAAGCACCTGCATCATTCGAGGCCACTCATGCACACTGCCATACATGCAGATCAGGTCATGGTAGGCGATTAAGCGGAACTGCCCCCGGGGTCCATGTTCAAGGAATATCTCGTATTCTCTCGCCGCCCTATTTATAAGTTTTCTTTTCTCGATTTTATCCGGCGTCTCGGCAGATAGCCTCCACAAACTTAATCCCAGAAAAAAGCGGGCGATTACAAGACCCGGATCCAGATACAGCGCACGTTCAAGCATTGATACAACGCGCCGCGTGTCGCCCCGATCACGGTTAAAAGCTTCCAAAAATTCGGGACAATTACCACGGCCATCGCTTACGGGGGCATTGGCCGCGGTGGTCAGCATGCTCCAGCATTGTTCGCCAACGGCCATCTGAAACAAATTCAAAGCTTCCAAAACCCGGGTTTCATCAATACCCGCAGACAACATGCTTTCCGCGCCCAGCTCCATTGTGATTTTTTGCATCAAGCTCTTCAGCAAACCCTGGATATCGCCCCCCTTGCCGGATACCTGTATTTTAGTTTGACGCCCGTCCCTGTACTTGCAGCTCACGCCGATGTTAAGCTGTGTTTCCTGGAAGGCCTGACCGGGCAGGCATAACTCCTCCAATTCGCATGCCAGAGCGATATCCGCCTTGGCCGCGAAGACGCTGTCTGAAATTTTGGTCAATCCGCTGAAGGATAGTTCCGTTTCGTTTCGCGCAACCGCAACGTGCTCCCGGCGAAGAAGCCGATAACGCCGCGTATTAGACACGGCTTCTTCAAGAACCCCCCGGATGGTCGGCTCCAGATAATCCAGCCTCCTGATGCGGCTGATATTTCTTACATCCAGAATCGCCACGGCAGGCTTCGCGTTGTCCCGCCAAAGCGCCTGAACAAGGCCGGGAAGTGTTTTCGCAACATCCTCCGCCAAAGCCTGAATAGAAATCTCGCAAGGTTCGCTCAGATCCTTTCCGAATGACGCCAGCGAATTACCCGTGGCCACTTCGATCAGCATCAATTCCACCCGCGGCTTGGAATAACCCGTACCGATGTTACCGATTGCCAACAGGTCGGCGCCGAGCATTTCGCCCATATGCAGGATGTTTGTTCCCGATCCTCCGGCGGACAAGGCCAACTCATCGATAATTTTCCCGATCTGCTCCCTCTCCACCAACTCAAGGCCGGATAAGCTCCCCATTTTGTCCAAGAGAATATTTTCGCAAAGCCTGGCAAGAGCAGGAAACTCAACATTACCTTCTTCAGTCTGAAACTCCATAACCGCTAAACGCACCGGCTTGTTGCCCGGTGGTGTTGCGGATGCATTTGCCATAACGGCAAGCATAATTGCCGCCAATATCCACAATGATAATATCCGATGATAAACGCGCATTAGTTCTACTTGCTTTTGATTCATATTCCTCTGCGCAAATGTTCGGCCGAGGCTTTATGCCGCGACGTTTGCGGAATTCAGGTGGTCGTTACCGGCAGCGGATCCGCTCTCCCGGCATTAATGCATATAAAATATTATTTCCCAGCCAGCTTGGGCAAGAGACGTTCGGCGATGTCGGCGGCAGCCCTCTGGAGGGCTGATTTTCCAGCTATTTGCTCCGTAAGATCCACTACAACCGTTGTCTGCCGATCGACGGCTATGATCCTGTCGGACTGACGGTCGATGGCTTTTATTTCAAGACGCGCCTTAACGCTCACGAGGTTGCCATGCCGCATGGCAAACTCGCTAAAACCTTCGCCTTCCAGCATAATATCGGCCTTTTTGGGATCGGCCGCCTTATCCAGAACCTGGAACCCAGTCTCTTTGCAAAACAGCGCCAGCTCTGTTTCCGCGGCCGGATCGAAGGTTGGCTGCCCAATATGGCGCTCGTTTACTTTAATTGCCACCACGCCCCGCCTGGCATCGCCAAGCCGCTTATTCAACGCCGCAATCCGGTCCTCCAGCCTGACTTCTTCTGCAACCAGCTTATCGGCCTGGCCGGCGATCGCCCCTGCTACCTTTTTGCCCAGTTCCTCTACCAGCGGCGAAAATTCATCGCTTGTTTTTCCCTTGATCGATTCACCCAAAACCCGGCTGGTTTCCGTCCCGATTATTTTTGCAACTAAGTATAGGGTTTTGTCAGACTCAATAATCGAACCCGTGACGAGGATTTTGGCGCCAGAAAGCCGACTGATCTGCACGGCCTTGTCGGGCGTGACCGCGCCGGACAGGTTAAGCTCATGCTCCGCAAGAATATTTTTCAAGTCCTGACGGTCTACCATGACAAGATTTGTATCGGCAGACAACACGGCAAAAAGTATATCGCTCGCTTTCTGACCGTAATTTTTGGCTCCGGCACCACGTTCCTCGAACGCAAGGACGGCAACCGGATATACATTGCGCGCTTCCGCCGCCACTGCCGGAAATGCAGACCCGCAAGTTACTCCTGCCATCAGCACCGCCAACACAAAAGGTTGGATCTCTGCCTTCATATTTACCTCCTTCTATTCATTGTTGCCAACACGCTAATTCAAAATAAGAGATTATCTGCCGCCGCCCATGATTACAGCCGCGCTGGTTTCATCTTTTGCCGCCATATATTCCAGGATATTTGCCAGTAGAAACCGTGGCGCGGGGCAGGCATCCCACTTCTCCATTATGGCAAATCCGCACACTACCAACCTGGTTTGACTCTTGCCATACCGCATTTCCAGCCACGGCCAGCCGCCGTTTGTTTTTCCAATCTCTCCCACCACCCGTTCTTTTGTGCCTCTCAACTTTATCAAGCCGGACTGAATTTTTCCATCCATGGGCCACCCGTTCGAATCAAGACGTTTATCAAAATTCCTGATAATATCAACGCCCCTGAAAATCATACTGCCGGGCACAATAACATCAGGGCCGCAAATGGTCATTTCCCCGCCGACCGGGGCCAGACAAAGAACGGGAATGCCCGCGGCGGCCGCTTTAATCATTGTTTCCGGCAGGCCCCCGAAATCCTTGAACGATAAGCCTTCGCCGATCATAATCAGGCCGCTGGAAATGGATGCCAGGGAATCTATATTATCCACTGTCTTGAACGGGAATCCGGCCGACTCCAGCACGCTTGACGTTTTCTTTTCAGGATCGAAAAGGCTGACTTGCATGTTTTCAAAATAATTCGTCCGCCAACAGAACGGATTTTCGGGAAATATCCATAATTGCCTTTGCGCGCCGGCAAGCGGAACGGACGCGCTATCTTTATAAACTGACGCCATGAGTTCAGCCTCTAAAATTACTCCGGGCTTTACGTCCGGCGCCGCCAGAGAGATTTCAACTGTTTCACACATGCCCGGTTTCAATTTTACCGCCGCTTCCCGCCGTACAAGTGTCCGGCCGCTTG
Organism: Kiritimatiellia bacterium; assembly: GCA_041674125.1. GTDB lineage: Bacteria > Verrucomicrobiota > Kiritimatiellia > JAAZAB01 > JAAZAB01 > JAQUQV01. Next base: position 6,958 of record JBAYWJ010000063.1, on the reverse strand, counting down.
CCGAAAAACGCCACTCCATCCGACCGACAAAAGCCTCCTCGGCTGTCAAGCCGGCATGAAAAACAATTGCCCTGCCCCCGAAAAGATTGGACCAAGGCTCACGAAACGCCACCGAAACCGACGGCCCGGCGGTTGCAGTGCCGCAAAGCAGGATCGCAAACATAAAAATATTAAAATTTACTTTATTCATGATGCCCGGCCCGGCAGAATTACGGTCTGAAACACCCTGTATTCCCTGTCCTCGAACCGCATGGCTGTCACCTCGCCCGGCTTGCCCAAGGAAAGAATATCGCTTGTCCGGTATGTTATGCCCCTGCCGATATCAAGCGACATGTTTGCATCAATCATCACCTTGCCATCCGCAAACGGATAGATCCACAACGCCACGCTGCTCTTATCCCGGCAGCCGGGCGTCAACCTCACCAACTCCTGGGGCCGTAACAGGATATCAGTGCTCCAGACCGGCCGCCAGGCACCCTTTCCATGTTTGCGCGACACCACCACCAGGCGGTAGTACAGAGGAGCTTCGGCGCCGAGCGCCTTTTCCGGAACCGGCGCAACGCCCAACTTGATCTCGCCGTCGCATTCAGCAAGCCAGCGCAATTGACTGAAAAACAGCCTTTCATATTCACCAAACAGCCTGCGGCCTTCTGTAATTTGCCCACCGGTAAAAACAATCTTGGCAAAGACATCCTCGCCCTTCAACGCACTGCCCATATCAGCCAGGTGCCAAACCGTGAAAAACGCAATGATGGCAGCGGCCGCGGCTGCTGCACAAACCTGCACAAACCTTAGCCGACATGGCAAGCGTTCCCTATCATGCACACGCCTAATCCTTGCAGGCGCCATGGCGGCGATGCGGCCCGCCAGCCGCCTCAATTCATCTTTGGAAGCAGCCCGTCGGCCTGCCCACTCTTTAAGCATTGGGGCCATATTATTCATATTGCGTTCTCCCTGCCTGCTCCGGCCCGACTGCCGGCCTGGCCAGGATGAACGCCTAGTTTCCTGCCAAGCAGTTTCCGGGCCTGATGCACCCGCCAATACATGGTGGCAACAAGACATTTTTCCAAGTTGGCCGCTTCCCTCACGCTCATGCCGTGAATCGCGGTTAGAACAATGGCTGATCGCAGGGACGGCGAAAGAGATTCCATTGCTTCCTCAATCCTGGAATCAAGCTCCCTGTTAAATATCAGATCAGCCGGACCCGCGGCATAATCGGGGATATCAGGCATATTTTTCCGGCAGGCCAGAAGGTCCTTTTTTCTCTTTCTTAAAAAGTCATAGCAGGTATTCACGGCTATGCGATAAAGCCAAGTTGAAAATTGCGCCTTTTGGTTGAAACCATGCAAATTGTCAATTACCTTAAGGAATACTTCCTGGGTCAAATCGTCCGCATCGGCACTATTGAAAACCATTGGAGATATCAAGGCCCTCACCTTTCCTATATGCCTGGTTACCAGTTCGTTAAAATGGAATACGTCATCTGTCGCCCTGAAACGATCTATCAGTTCCCTGTCACTTACATCGACCATAATGGTTCACTTTACCATATATGACGTTCTATATGAAAAAATCTTTGAAGAAAAATGAATGTAATTCCATGCCGCATCCTGAAAAGTTAAAATATCTTGTATGAAGCCAAAAGGAAGTTAAGATGGCATTCAATCAATTTGATCCTTCTTCGCCAGAAGGCCCTGTGGCTCTTGACCTTCGTAGCCCCTTGGGCGAAGTAGGTTGCCACAGGAATGAATGGCTTCCGTGGCTTCGCAGGGTTCCGCAAAGATGCCCCGCGGCTTGCCGCGAGGTGCTTCACTGCGCGCTGAATGCGGATAAAAAAGGATGACAAGGCCATGAAAACAGTTCCCAAGTCAATGTTCTGCCATGCCATGTCCGTCAAAAACCGCCCGGTAATTTCCGTCAATCCGGGCGAAATATTCCGGGTTGAGACCGAGGACTGCTACAGCGGCAGCCTGCGCAGCCCAAAGGACATCTTCACGGAGGAGCTTTGGAAGAAGGGCGTCAACCCCGCCACCGGCCCGGTCTTCATCCGGGGCGCCATGCCGGGCGACGTGCTCAAGGTTGACATCCTTAAAATCACCACCCGGGCCCACGCCGTCATGTGCCTGCAGCACGGCATCGGCGCCCTGGCCGGTTACGTGGAGGGGGTGGAAACCTCCCTGTTCGAGATAAAAAGCGGAAAACTCATTGCCGACCGCGGCGTCGCGCTGCCGGTCCACACAATGATCGGCGTAATCGGCACGGCCCCGGCGGGCAGGGCCATCCGCAACGGCGTCCCCGGGGAGCATGGGGGCAACATGGACTGCAACCGCATCACGGCCGGGACCGCGATCTACCTGCCGGTCAACTGCCGCGGCGCGCTGCTGGCGCTTGGCGACCTGCACGCCGTCATGGGCGACGGCGAAACCGCCGGGTGCGGCGCGGAAGTTTCCGGCGCGGTGACGCTTAAAACCGCGCTCCTGAAAACCCGCCTGCCGACCCCCTGCCTCGAGGCGGATGACTGCGTCTATTTCATCGGCTCGGCCAAAACCCTGGACGGGTGTGAAAAAGTCGTGCTGAAGAAAGCCGTGACATTCCTGACGCAATGCCTGGGCCTGAAACCGAACGAGGCCGCCCGGTTCATGAGCCTGGCCGGGGACCTGGAAGTCTGCCAGGTGGTGGATCCTCTCAAGACCATGCGCCTGCGCCTGCCCAAGGAACTCTTCCGCAAGCTCGGATTTAAAACCTTCGCCGCAATTGTTGCGCGCAAAAAGGCCGGGCGCTGAACATGGAAACGGGATCCCATGCGGCGAACGCGGATTTCTTCAGCTCGTGGAGCGGCGGCAAGGATTCCTGCCTGGCGCTTTACCGCGCCGTGCGCGCCGGCGGGCGGGCGCGGCGCTTGCTGACCATGATGGCGGAGGACGGGTCAAAATCGCGCTTCCACGGCATCCCGGCCGCCATTTTCGAAGCGCAGTCCCGCAGCCTGGGCATCCCGGCCGAGTTCATTGCGGAGCCCTGGGAGAAATACGAGGAAGCCTTCACCGCCGCCATGAAACGATTCAGGCAGGGCGGCATAACCGCCGGGGTGTTCGGCGACATAGACATCGAGGAGCACCGCGCCTGGGTCCGGAAGGTCTGCGCCGCCGCCGGCGTTACGCCGATCCACCCGCTCTGGAAGGAAGGCCGGCGCGGGCTGCTGGAGGAATTCATCGGCCTCGGGTTCAAAGCGGTCATCATCGCGGTCCAGGACGACAAGCTCGACCGCAAGTTTCTGGGCAAAGCAATCGACCGCGACACCCTGGCCGGATTTGAAAAGGCGGGGGTGGATCCTTCGGGCGAAATGGGCGAATACCACACGCTTGTCACGGACGGGCCCATTTTTTCCGCACCGGTCGGCTACCGGGCCAAGGGCGCCGCCGGCCATGAAGGCTATTCCTTTTTGGAGATCGAGCCGGCATGAAGCTGAAGGAAATGACCGGGATTGGTCCGGTTCTGTTTTTAACCGGCCTCGGCGCGGCGGCCCTGGTTGCCGGCTGCGATTATTTCCTGGGCGCGCGCGCCTGTTTGCCGGAAAAGGCGCAGATTTACTCCCGCGCGGCCGGGATCATCCTGGCGGCGGCAGGAATTATGCTCTGGGCTGATTCAGTGCGCCTGGTATTAAGGGGCAGCCGCGAGAACAGGCTCATCACAACCGGGGCCTTCAAATTGACCAGGAACCCGATGTATGCGGCCATCATGCTCTTCATCATCCCGGGCGGGGCGCTGATCCTGAACAACCTGCTGTTTATCCTCGTGCCCGTTCCGATGCTCATCGTTTTCAAACTGCTCATCGGCCGGGAAGAAAGACGCCTCAGGGAACAATACGGCAGCGCCTACGAGGAATATGCCGGCAGAGTTTCCCGATTGATTCCCGGCGCAAAACCAGGTAAAAGATCCATAACAAAACATAAGGAACCAACCCCGGCAGGCGATTCAACGGAACGCGCCGGGACAGTCCGATGCGCGGACGGACGAACGGATCATCCCGGCAAATGAACGGACTGCTTATATCAAAGCGGGGCGAAAATTCTGCAAAACGCTTCCGCGATACCAGGAAACTCATTTTTATGGCAACATGTCTTTTTGCATGCTCGGCCCCGGCCCGGGAACAAATCACGGTTTACAGGAACGGCAACGAGCTCCTGGTCCAGAGCGAATTTTCGGAGGAAAAGGACATTATCCTCCACATCGTCCGCGTGGCAAACGAACGGGCTTACCTTGTCCCACGGGGATCCAACATCATCGACTTCAAAACCGGGCAATACAACATTCTGGAATACAAGGACGGCGAGCTGATGCACAACGGCTCGGACGATTTTGCCGCCTGCACCGGCATCGCCGGGTACGGGAACCTCGGCGGCAACCACGGCTCCTCCTTCGGGCGGGAGCTGAGCATCCCCGGGCATGGCATGACCGGCAGGGACATCGGGGCCAAACTGACCGACGAAACCGGGGCGGACTATTACGTGATGCGGATTATCAACAAGGACAGCATCCTTATCCATCCGGACGGCGGCGGGACGCCCGGCTTCCCGAAATTCAAGAGCCACACAAATGAAAAACTTTTCCGCGACGGGAAGGAATTAAAATATCAAAAATCCGCCATGATGCAGATGCTGCCCGCCGTCAGGGTGAACGAAACATCCTTCCTCGTGAACGGCAGGGAACCGCTGCCAGACAAGACAGTGGTCAAATGCGACTTTCTCGACCATATTGTCGACATTGACGCCGTCATGCCGGATGCCGTGGTGGAACTGGTCAAGGCGCATCCCGGCAAAGACCCCGACATGGTTGAGAAAGGGCTTCCGGCTTTGTTCAACGCGCGGACGGTATTCAGCTACCAGCCGCGGGGCGCGTGCGTCCTCTACCAGAAAACTAAAATCACCCATGATTTCGGCAAGATTGAAAGCCTGGGAACCTGCATGGGCTGGTCCGGCAGCATTGCGGAAAAGAAAAACACCGAATTTTACATCCCGAAGCTGAAACCGCTGAAGATCAAAGCTTATGACAAGAAAAACCCCGACCTTGACTGCGATTTCAGCGCCATCTATAAAATGCCCGGGGTGATGGACGTGAGCCACAGCATACTAAAAACAGACTGCCTGGACCCGGAGGATCCCTCCGACCGTTTCATCCGCCTGGCGGGAGATGAAAAGCGGGAGATCGGCGTGGCGGTTGGATACTCCCTCATCGAAGGAAGCACCGCCAAGGCAAACAAGGCGGCCGACCGCCCCGTGGTCTACTTTTTATACAAGACCAAGAAAATTTACCCTTACTGCTTCGCCATCAATAATCCCAAAAAGGGCGATGAGAAATATTCCGTTATCTACCGCCAGTATTTCAACCCACAAATCGAGCCGGACGCCACGGCGTTTTATTACCACAAAGAGGGAAAATCGGACGTGGTCTACCTTGATTTCCACAAAGACCTGGAAAATAAAACCATCAGGCTGCCCGGGCATTTTACGGGCAGGGCGATAACCGTAATCGAGCAGACCCCCTCGCTGACCCTGCACACCGCCGGGGCCGTCCCCGCGGAAGGAATTGCGCTCAGCGTCAAAGACAACTACGGCTGCCTCGTCTTGAAACTCGATGAAAGGGAATAAACCAATGGAAACAACCCGGCAATACCTTGTCACCCCTGCCTGCGGCAAGCGCCTGATCGGCAAGGCCGCGGCCGCGCACCCGGCGGTATTAAAGGCCCTGAAGCGCGGCACGGTCGTTATCGTGGCCGGCACGACCAACGGCTACGCCGCCGAGGAAATTCTCGCCCGCCTCGGCCGAAAGTTCAGCCGGCAGCGATTTTTCCGCGGCCTGTCCCTGCCCCCGGCCCGGCCCGTCACCAAACAGGGCCGGCTTCCCGGCGAGAGCGCCTTCCCGGGCGACGTGGTCATCACAAAAGGCGCCTGGCAGAAAGGCAAAACGATCTTCGACGTCGTTGACAACCTGGGGGAGGGCGACGTTATCCTGAAGGGCGCGAATGCGCTAGACCTGGCCGCCCGGAGGGCGGCGGTGCTGGTCGGCCACCCCAAGGCGGGCACGATCGGCGCGGCCATCCCGGCGGCGGCCGGGCGCCGCGTGCGCCTGATCATCCCGGTCGGGCTTGAAAAGAGAATTGCGGGCGATTTGGACGCAATCGCGGGGAGGCTGAACGCGCCCGGCGCCGGGGGTGCGCGGCTGCTGCCGGTGAGCGGAGAAATTTTAACCGAGCTTGACGCCATCGCGCTCCTGAGCGGGGCGCGGGCCGAGCTGGTCGCCGCCGGCGGCGTGGCCGGGGCCGAGGGGGCGGTATGGCTCGCGGTGAGCGGCAGCCCCAGGCAGATGCTGGCCGCCGAGAAGCTTTTGAAATCAACCGCGGGCGAGCAGAATTTCACGCTTTAAAAACACATGAAAATCATCCACGACCTGCACGTGCACACCTACCTTTCGGCGTGCTGCCTGGACAAAGCCGGCCACACGCCCCGCACCATACTGGCGCTGGCGGAAAGGATGGGAGTCGCCACGATCGGGTTTGCGGACCATCTCTGGGCCAACCCGGCCATAGCCCCTTCCGGCTGGTACCGGCCGCAGAACGCGGACCGGATCGCCCGGCTGCGGCAGGACCTGGCCGGCATAAGCACGAAGGTGCGCGTGCTGGTGGGGTGCGAGACCGACCTCATCGCCCCGGGCAAATACGGGATCACGCCGGAACTGGCGCGGGAGCTGGATTTCGTCCTGATGCCCGGCGGCCACTTCATGATGCAGGGCTTTGTGGAGCAGCCGGCAAGCGATTCGCCGCGCGACATCGGCCGGCACCTTGTCAAGTTTTTCAAGGCCGGGGTGGAAAGCGGCCTGGCCACGGCCATCGCCCACCCTTTTTTGCCGTGCGGGTTCGATGAGCAATTCGAGGACGCCATCGCCTCCATTTCCGACGCCGAGT
>JBAYWJ010000062.1:0-13930 GCA_041674125.1 Kiritimatiellia bacterium | reverse complement strand
TTGCAGGTCAATCGCGTCGAGCAGGTTGAGCGCCTCCTTGAATTTGCCCCGGGCCATGTAAACATCGGCGATTTCCCAGTCGGCCCGGTATTTCTGGGCGGGCATCTGGCCCGTGAGCTTGACCCGGCGGAAGGTTTCAATCGCCTTGGCTTCGTCTTTCAGTTTGGTTTTATACAACCCGCCCAGGGCGAGCAGGGCACGGTTGTGCCAGTATTGCTCCTTAAGGTTTTCTACGGCCTTGCCCAGGTCCGCGACCGCCAGCTGGGCGTTGCCGCATGTATTGGCGGACTCGCCGCGCAGGCGGAAGGCATCGCCCCTGACGCTTTCCGGCCAGGATTCAATATCCTCGGACTTGAACTGCTCAAGCAGCTCTTTGTATTTGCGGCCTTCGTTCAGGATTTCCATCTGGCTGGTCTTGGAAACTGCCGCGACCGGGATGCTTTTCGCCAGCTCCATGGCGCGGTCGGGCTGTTTCAATATCCAGGCGCAGATGGCGGCCCTGCGGAGCGCTTCGGATTTCTGCATTTCATTGCCGGCCCCCTCGGCCAGTTTCAGGTAGGCGGCGAGGGCCTCTTCGCGCTTCCCGTCCCGGGCGAGCTTTTCAGCCGCGTCCTTTCCTTCCTCGAAGCCGGCAAATGCGGCCGAAAGGGCGAGCATGATGATCGTGGTGAGGATTGAAGTTCTTTTCATTTTTTCTTGCCTCTGATGGTGCTTTCCCTTATTTCCAGCCTGGGCACGAGTCTGACGCGGACGGGCGATGATTTTCGCTCCCATCTTTTCAGGACCATCTCGGCCGCCATGCGTCCGAGCTCGTCGTGGTCAAGTGTTATGGTAGTGAGGGCGGGGGATATGAATTTGCCGTAAAAGAGCCCGTCGCAGCCGGCGAGGGCCACGTCCGCGGGGATGCGTTTGTCTTTTTCAGCCAGGGCTCGCATAACGCCCACGGCCATCTCGTCGTTGGTGAAAACGGCGTCGAATTTCACGCCCCGGTCCATGGTCCGCAGGGTTTGCGCGTATGCGCCCGCGGCGGTGAAATCGGCGGAAAGGACCAGGCGCCGGTCCCCGGCCAGGCCGGCGTGCTTGAGGGTTTCAAGGTAACCCTTTTCGATATCCATTGAAAAGACATGGTCCTCGTGGCCCTTGATCAGCAAAATGCGCCTGCGCCCGGTTTCCAGGAGGTGGCGCACGGCCAGGCGGGCGGCCTCGACGTTGTCGAAGCCGATGCTGCTGTAGGGAAGGTTTAGCAGGGGGTTCTCGGTAAAATCAACGAGGACGGCGCCGGGGGCAAGCCGGAGAAGGGTGCGCAGCTTCGCAAGGGGGAATGAGCCGAGAATCATGGTGGGGCAGTCGGGCTCGGAGCGCAGGCCTTCGCAGAGCCAGAGGAAGTTTTCGTATTTGCCGCCACATGTTCTCAGGAGGCAGTCGCACTTTTGGGCGCTCAGGGTTCTTTCGATTGCCCCGAGCAGGTAGGCGTGGTAGAGGTTGGCGGCGGCCGAATCGGCGTTCAGCAGTATTCGTATTTTCCGGCGGCCGTCGGAGCGGTCAGCGCGCGGCCGGCCGGTGCGGCCGCCGGGCTGGTAGCCCGCCCGGGCGGCGGCCTCAAGGATTTTGCGGCGCGTTTCCGGGCTGACCAGGCGGTCCTGGCGCAGGGCCCGGCTCACGGTCATCGCGCTCACTCCGCACGCGCGCGCCAGCGCGCTCATGCCGTTCTTGGACTTCATGAATGTTAAATTAACATAAAATATGTTAAAGTCCACATAAAAAATTGCTTTTTGTAAAACTTCAACCGTGGGCCATCGCATCCATCCTTCTTTGCATGTCAGCTGAAGGGCTGTGCAGGACAAGGTGCGAGGCGATTCGCCGCGATATTATCGCGGCCTAGAGTTTTGTTTCTGCTGTAGGCCGTCACAATGTGACGGCGCTTTAATGCACCACACAACGACACTGAAGCATTCCGTTTTTTTTACACGGCGGGATATCCCGGGGCCGGTATAATGATTAAATTATGGTTTGCGTGCCGCGCGCTATTCGAAGATCAAGGTGCCGAAGGCCCGGCGGTCGCCGATGGCAATCGTGTCCGGGTTGGAGGACCAGAGCGATTCCTCCACCGGCAAGCCCGGGCGGACCTGGTGCAGGCGGCCGAAATTGACTTTCCACTCCGTGCCCGCGGCCGGAGCGGTTACGCCCAGTGACTGAAAGGGGATGACCATCAGGGCGCTCCAGCTCTTTGAATCCGCAGCAACAGAGTATTCATATTTCCATTCCGCGTTCCAGGAAGGATCATCCTGGTCGAAGCGCGGGTCAATGGAGTCCTCGATAAAGCCGTGCCGGGCGTCGTACTGGGCGGTATTGGTCACACCGCCTGAGAACCGGTAATATCGGGCGGGGTTATTATCGGGTGCCAAAACCGCGCTGAAGGATTCCCGGTTGACAATCATATCGCTGTCGCGTTTCTTTTCCTGGGGATTGACCCATCCCTCGGGCAGCTTGCCTTCAAAGCGCACGTAAAGGGATGTGGAATCATAAGCGGCCTTGAATTCCGTCCCCTGTTTCGGGGCTTCGGCGCCGAGGGAGAGCGGGCCCATCTTGACCGCGGGAATATCTAGCCACTGCTCAGGACCAATTGAAAGAGGGGCTGATGTTTTTTTCGCGGCCAGCTTTTTTGGCTCAAACATCGGGGCCTTGCGCATCTCGGCAATTTTCCAGGTGAAGGGCGGAACGGGGTGTGCCAGGTAAGTGCCGCCATTTCGCAGCAAGTGGTCGTTGTAATGGCCCTGGCTGCCGATGTATTTGGCCCAGTTGGTGGAAATTGGTTTCTGCAGGTGTATTCCCTTCCCGTATTTTTCGGGGTAATAATCTTTGCTGGTGTCATACCACTGCAAAATCATTTTCTCGCGCTTTTCCATCTCGTTCAAAAGCTGGTCAAAGGCCGCCTTGTCCTGCCGTGTCAAGTAGGCGTTATACATGTGGACAACGCGCGCGGTGCTCTTCACGTAATCAAACTCGCGGCGCGCCAGGGCCAGGCGCAGATTGTTCTTTTCGCTCAAGCCGGCGGTTTTCCCGGCCTGCGCCAGCTGGCTTTCAAGAAGGTTGAGGGTTTCGGGCGGGTAGATAAAGGCAATAAGACGCAGCTTGGTGCCGGAAGTCAGGTAGCGCCCCCAGCGGCCGTTGGCACGCTTGTAGCCCTGGAAAGTGCCGTTGTCAACGCCGAACACCTCGGAGTAGGCTTCCAGGGTGTGGTGCAGCTCTTCGTAAAATTTTGTCATGGCCGGCGCGGCCTTGCCGAAGGCGGCCTGGATGTATTCCTCCGTGAGCTTCAGGGCGGTATTGGTTTTTACGTCGTCGAACATCCGGCAATAGACATAAACGGCCGGGCCTTCCAGCATCCACATCGTGGCCGGGGGAGAATCCAGCCCGACGCCTTTAATGTTATATTTTTCATAAAGCTTTACCGTCTTTTCGGAAAAGAGTGGCGTGCGGACCGGTGTGTATCCGCCCAGGTGGTATCCGCCCCAGGCGTGCAGGTAGGCCGTAAACCCGCCGGGCACTTTCCATTCATCCCATTGCCGGAGGGCTTCCTCCGTGCTGCGGGTGGAAACCATCAGGCTGGCCGGGAACTTCTTGAAGCTCTGCGGCGGCTTTTCGGTCACGGTGTAGGCGCCCACGATGATGGCCTTGCCCGGGCGGTCCTTCAGGAGGCGGTCGGCCCATTTTTTATTGAGCAGCCAGAGCTTTTCGCCCCAGTCGCCGGTGTCGAACATTTTTTTGCATTCGTCGCACTGGCAGGGGGTGAAGCCGTCGGCCTGCATCGAGGCGAAGGCCGGGTAGCCGGCGTCGCACGAGCGGAGGATGTCCTGGTAGATCAAATCCTGGACTTCCTTGTTGGAATAGCACAGGTGCGGGCCCTTGGCCATGCGCTGTCCGTTGACAAGCGCGAAATATTCCGGGTGTTTTTCGGCATAAAGGTCCGGCCGGATGACAAGCTCGTGGGTGTGGGCGAAATACTCGGTGGTGACATTATCAAAAAAATTAAGGGCGATAGAAGTTATGTCCGTCGTCGGGCGTCCGCCGCAATTGCTGGCGACCATCGGTTCCTTGCGCAGTTGCAGGTTGTCCGGCACGACGATGTTCGTCACCGGCAGGAATTCGATCCCCGGCATGCCGACCGGCGTCAGGAACCTGGTTCCGCAGTATTCTCGCATGAAATCGGCCAGGCCCTTGACCGTGCCGTGCGAGCAGGGCGTTTCGCCGCGGTGGTCTTGTTTTTTTGCGGCGGCCCAGTCGCGCCCGGCGATGATGATATTTTGACCTTTAATTTTCCAGGCATAGGTCCACACCGGCATTTTTCCGGTATCCAGGCCGGCGGCGCGCGCGGCGGCGGTGTCGCCCAGGTAAATGCCGGGCTTGTCCTTCTCGGCCTGCGCTTCCTTGACCAGCGCCACGTTTGTCCAGCCGTTGGCCTTGAACATATCCTGCATGATGCCGGCGGCGTTGGAAAGCGTTGTCGCGAGGATGGTGTGGGGCATCTGGTCCGGCAGGACGACCTGGTAGTTGCATCCGTTGCTTCCGGCGATGAGGATCTCATCCGCCTTGATGGAAATTGCCGCGAGCAGAAATATTGTGCAGCATATTGCTTTTATCACGGAATGATTCTTAATGATTGCCTGTTTCATCAAATAATCTCCTCTTTAATTATGGTTAAGTGACATTATGTAGTCGATTAAATAATTGTGAAACACGCCGACAGAGCGGCGTGACTACAGGTCTGAACGGACAAGGTGAAAAGGTTTCTGTAGCCGCGGCGCTCCGTCGCCGCGTTGATTTATGGATAATAGCTTAAAAGTTTGTATAATGTGTACCCTCCATGCAAGAAAATAAAATTGGAGGGCTGCATTTTATTGCGTCAACATAAGAAATATTTTTTATGATCATTATTCCCGGTTGAAATGGAAATCCTTGAAGGCTCCCGGCTCGAGCCCGATGCCCTTTTCAACAACTTTAGGATCGGTGGCGAACAGATCCGGGAAATCAAGGTCTTTTTTGCCCATGACATGGTCGGGCATGAAGAGCGGCTTGCCGTCCTTGTCGAGGTTTTTCATCGCCAGGGTGCACTTGAAAACAGGGTTGGCGACGAAGGATCCGGTGTTGCCAGCAAGCGCCTGGTATTCCTGCAGGTTGAGGCGCGTAAGGTTGGTGAAGACCGGCGGAGTGGCTAAATTGGTGCTCCAGCCGTAGGCCCGCGCGCAGCGCCAGTAAGATTCGCCGCCGTAGAACATGAACATCTTCTTTTCGCTGTCCGGCACGCGCAGGTAGTAGCAGTTGTCCCGCTCCGTGAGCGATTCATATTTACCAACCTCCATGACCGGCGCGCCGACCTTGCTCGGCAGGCCGTCGGTGAAGATGTTTTTGCTGAAATACATCTTCTGGTCCGGCTGGTTCACCGGGCAGATGGCCGTGATGAGGTTCCGGAGGAACACGTTGTTTTCCAGCTTTAAATCCGGACAGCCGATCGTGTGCATGCCGCCGAACCCGTTCGCGATCACGCAGTTCTTCAGCATTAAATCGGCGCAGTCCTGCGCGCTGGCGATGCCCCCCGCGTATCCGCCCCCGCGGCCGTCGTGGAAACAGCGCGTGATATGGATATGGTCGCTGCGCCGGATGTTGAAGATGGTTCCGTTGTAATTGACGAAATAAAACCCGTCAAAACGGCAATGGTTTTTCTTGTTGATGGTAAAAGCGTGCGCCAGGCTGCGCTCGTCGCCGTTCAAAATAACTTTTTCGCCAGGCATGGATTTGAATATTACGGGTTTCCCTTCATCGCCGGTGGCGCGGATCATGACGGATTCCCTGTAAGTGCCGCCGGCCACCAGGACCGTGTCGCCGGCCTTGACTTTCCCGGCGGCGTGGCTGAGCGTCCGCCAGGCTTCGGCGCGACTCATCCCTCTTTTAGCGTCATTGCCATCAGTTGCCACGTGATAAACCGCCGGAGTGTCTCCCGCGGCCGTCGCGAAAGAAATGGGCGCTGATTGCGCGCGGCGGCTATCGGCGAGGATGCCGTCGTCGCTTTTGGCGGCGGCGGATGTTATCTTGAAATAATATGTCCGGCCGGGCTTGAGGCCTGCCAGGCTGAAGCTGGAATAAAGGCCGGACTCGATTCCCTGGACTACATTTGTTATTTCCGGCGTGTCGCCCCAGGCCAAACTGCAGGTTGCTGACCTGGAAAGCCACCATTCAATGTTGGCCGTGGTTTCGCTCGCGGAGTGCACGAAGGGGCCGGCCAGCCGCAGTTCGCTTTGCTCGCACTCGTTGTATATGCCCTGGGCGGTGCCCAGCGGGCCGCGCCCGGCAAAGAGATTGAAATTCACCAGGCATGGTATGCCCTTTTCCATTACGAGTTCAGGAGATGCAACCTGTGAATAACGGTCGTGATTTTTCTGAAGCTCGACGAAAGGCAGCGGCGCGCCGGTGGCCTGCCAGCACTGCTTCGGGTCCTGGTAGCTGTTATAATCGGAATAAAGGATGGCGCCGGAAGAGTCCAGGCTGACCGCGGGAACGTCCTTGTTGGCGTAAATGTTGCCGCTTAAAATTACGTCGGATGCTTTTTTCAGTTCCAGTGGCACGTTCGCAAAGCCGGCATGGGTTACCTTGAGGCCTTGAACATTTTCCGCCCGCAGTCCGCCGCCGGGACCGGTGAATGAGCAGTTGTTGAACGAGATTTGCCGGCTGTCCTGCAGGTTTACGCCGCAGGCGAACTGGATGCGCTCGAACTCAACTGCCGCGCTTTTTGCCACGTCAAGCTGCCCGGATACCGCAACGATTCCGAAGCCGCGGCCGCGGATGCTGACGGGCTTTTTACCCTCGCGCCCGGCGCTGAGCTTGATATTCGCGGCATATGTTCCTTCGGCCAGGTAAATTGTGTCGCCCGGCTTCAGGTTCTTGACAGCCCGGGCGAGCGTGCGCCAGGGTTGGCGGAGGGAAAGACCGTCATTCTCGTCGTTGCCTTCGGGGCTGAGGTAGAAGATGTTTTTCTCGAACGGGCAGGGGCCGCGGTCCCTGCCGCGCGGGCCGGCTTTGCGGAAGCGCGAGTCGGCCTGGAGGCGGAAATCCATGTTGTCCGGGTCGGCGAATTCAATATCCCGATTGAGGTTGGTTTCGGAGCGCAGGAGGATGTTATCCGGCGTTGTTACCATTTCCCAGCGGTAACCATTGTCGCCAGCGTAGAGGCAGTTTTGCACGTTCTTGACATTGAAAAAGCGCCCCAGGCCGATGCAGCCTTTTGCCAGGCCCTGCTCGCCCGCGCCCTCGCCCTTGATCTGGTAATCGGCCGCGTCGCCGCCGACCCGGGCGCCACCGATTGCCCAGGCGATGTTATTTTCCAGCAGGCAAGGGCCGGCAATCAGCCCGTAATACTTGATGCCCCAGTTGCTGGATTTAAAAACGCGGCAGTTTCGGACAACGTTGTCGACCAGGTTGGAACCGCCGTACATCATGATGCAGCCGCCGGGGGCGTGGTTCTGGCAGTAGTTGGCGAAGGATAAGCAGTCCTCGACCGTGTTCTTCGGCCCGTTCACCGTGGCGATGCCGCCGGCGTTCAGGAAAGTCACACACCCCCGCACGGTGCATTTTTCCGGGCGGTTGAGCAGAATGCCCCATTCGTAATCTTTGGCCCAGTTCAATCCTTTCTGGGCGGAGCGGTAGAATCCGGTTGCGGCAAGGCCTTCGAGCACAACCCTTATGGGCTTTTCCAGGTAAAGCCCGCTTTTCGGCGTCACGCCCACGGTATAGAAATGCCGGTCCGGCGCCTGCATGTCTGTTGAAGAAATGAACAGCTTTTTCTGCTCAGCGTCATAACAGAACGTTCCGGGCTCGAACTCCACGTCCGGGATGTTCGTCCGCTTTTCCATTATGGAAAGGGTGTCGCGCTCCAAAACTGCCTGCGGCAGTTCTTCAAAGGCAGCGGCGTAGACGAACCGGTAGCCATCCGCCTTTTTGAATTCCGGCGCCGGCCGGTCGCCGCGCAGGAGCGCCGTGCCCGGGATTTCAGCCCGGATGAGCGTATCTTTGCGGGAGCTCCCCGGGTTGTCACGCCGGACATTCTCGAAATATTCCCCCGGTCCGATGGTCAGGGTGTCCCCGGCTTCGAGGGCGTCCACGCCTTTCTGCACTGTCAAAAAAGCCTTTTCCCTGCTGAGGCCGTCGTTGGCGTCATTGCCCTGCTTCGTGACGTAATACTCGGCCGCGTTGAGTTGCATGAGCCCCGGCAAAGCCAGAAGAACAATTCCCATCAGTATTTTTTTCATTTTGCTCCTTTATTTTCGGTTGCTTTCTGATTGCGGTTTGTTTGATTGAAATGGAAGTCATTGAACGCTTCGGGCTCCAGCCCGATCCCCTTTTCAACTACTTTCGGATCCGTGGCGAACAAGTCCGGGAAATCGAGGTCCTTTTTTTTCGGCAGCAGGTCGGGAATAAATGCGTTTGTGGCGGCGTTCGTCGGGACGCTTGGCATGGCCGCGAAGCCGGGGTTGCCGGCCAGCGACCCGTTGGCGCCCTTGAGCTGGAACCATTCTGACAGCTTGAGGTTGCCGGCGGACTGGTGGAAAAAGGCCAGGTTTTCCCGCTGGTCCGGAGGCGCGCGCAGGAAAAAGCAGTTGTTCTCCTGCTGGATGGAATCCACGTGAGGGATTTCAAATAACTGAACCTTTTTTTTAATGGGCGCACTGTCCGTGACCACGCTTTTGCGGAAAAAGATCTTCTGCTTCGGCAAGTTGCCGATGATCGCCGCCGCAATCATATTGATCAGGAACACGTTGTTTTCCAGGGTGAATCCGTCAAACTGGTAGACTTGCAGACCCTGGAAACAGCAGGTGATCACGCAATTCTTTAACAGCACGTTTTTGCACCGCCGGCCGCTTGCCAGAGCTGGGCTGTAGCCGCCTCGCCCGTCCATGAAGCAGCGGGTGATGCGGATGCCGTCGCAGCCGGTTAATACGAATGCGCCGGTTGGCAGGGGTCCATCCATGCCTTCTCCAAGTCCAATATTAGAGAAATAAAAGCCGTCAAAAACGATATTTTTTTTGCCATTGACGAAGAACCCACGCGAGACCTGGCGATCCATCCCGTTGATGACAACTTTTTCACCGGGAGCGGCTCTCCAGGTCACCGGTTTTCCCGTGTCCCCGGTGCCCTGGATCCAGACCATCCCGTGGTATTCCCCGGCCCCGACCAGCACCGTGTCGCCTGCCATGGCCTCGCGCGCGGCCCGGTGCAGGGTGCGCCAGGCGGTCTGGCGCGAAAGGCCGTCCGCTGCATCATTGCCATTGCTGGTAACGTATAAGGTTTTCGGGCTGGAGGTTTTTTGGGTAGTGACAAAAGACAAAGGCGGCTGGCTGAAATCTGTGCTCAGGCTTCGCGCGTAGGCAGGCTGGGGATTTTGTTTGGCGCGGCGCACCTGGAAGTAATACTCCTTGCCAGGTTCTAAGTCTGTCAGGCTGAAAGAGCCGGAGCCGGGGGAGCGGGCGGAATTGGTCTGCACACATTCCGGCGTATCGCCCCAGGCGATTTCGCAGGTGCAGGGAAAGGAGTTCCACCACTGGAGGTTGGCCGTGGTGTCGGTGAGGGATAGCACGAATGGGCCGGCCAGGCGCACCTCCCTTTCAGGCATCAGGGGAAATGTTCCGGCCGGCTTACCCAGCGGGCCGCGGGCGGCGCATGAGCCGGGATTGCCGATGGCGAAGGCGCCATCCGCTTGAGTGATTTCCGCCTTGGCCTGGAAGGAGTGGATATCATGACCTGCAGTTCCGGAGGCAGCCATGTTCCTGAAAGCATTGTAATCGCAATAGGCCATATTTTCCGCGGAGGATATTTCGATGGCCGGCCCATTTTTATTATCAAAAATGTTTCCGGCCACAAAGGCGCCACTGGCGCCCTTGATGGAAACCGCCGCTTTCGTGAAGAAGGCGAACTCGCAGTGGGTGATCCGCAGTTTGGATGTGTTCTGCGCCAGGATGCCGCTCTCCTTACCGGCAAAACGGCACTGCGAGAAAGAAATCTTTTCTCCGCCTTCAATGTTTACGCTGCCGGCAAAATTCAGCCTTTCGAACTCAACATGTGACCAGTGTTCCATGTTCAGGCCGCCGGAAAGTATGACCCGGTCCAGTCCCCGGCCGCGCAGGCGTACAGGCTTGCCCTCCTTGCCCTGCAGACGCAAAGCGTTGGTGGGGGACTGGCAGGTGCCGGCGAGGAAATAGAGGGTGTCGCCGGCCTTCAGATCCCGCACGGCACGGTCAAGGGTTTTCCAGGCTCCGCGCGCCGATAGGCCGTCGGAGGCGTCGTCGCCGCCGGGCTTGAGGTAGAAGATGTTGGTGGCGTAGGGGAAGGCCCCGCGGTCAGCATCACCGGGCTTTTTGCCCCTCAGGCTGGAGTCAGACTGCAGGCGGTAATCCATGTTCAACGGGTCGGCGAATTCGCGGTCCCTGTTAAGCCCGGCCAGATAGACATTGTCCGGTGACATCTCTTTGCAGAAAGCATTACGGCCGCCGAGGGTGTTGTTTTGCACTCTTTTCACGGACCAGCCGCTGGTGGCGCCGACGTTGTTGCGCGCCAGGCTCCTGTCCATTGCCGGACCGGTGCCCTTGATCCGGAAATCATCCACGCCGTTGCCCCAGGCTGTGTTGCCTTCCAAAAACACGGGGCCCGGCATGGTGCCGTAAAATCCGAAGCTGATTCCCGGTGACCCGTAAGCGGTGGAATTGCGGATCACTTCCTGGTTGCTGTCGTAGCACATGAAATTCCCGCAGTCGGCGGCAGAGGAATGAAACGGGCTGAAATTGACATAGGCCAGGCATTTTTCAATGACGTTGCTCACGCCGCTCACCAGGCAAATCCCGTTACCGTTAAGATAGGCCGTGCATTCGCGCACAGCGCAATCCGACGGCTGGAGCATCATGATCCCGCTGACGTAGCTCGAAAAGCGGGCCCTTTTTTCCTCCGAGGGGAAAAAGCCGGTAGCGGCCAGTCCCTCGACCATCACACACCTGGGCTTTTTCAGCAGGAGCCCGCTGCGGTCAAATATACCCACCGTGCAGACGTGTTTGTCGGGCGGCTGCATGTCGCTCGTGGAGATGAAGAGAGTGCGGGTTTGATTATCGTAATAAAACGAGCCGGGGGCGAACTCGACCGCGAACACTTCCACCTGTCGCTGCAGGATGGTGAGAGTGTCGATTTCCAGCACCTGGACCACCGGCTGGTCGAACCTGGCCGAATAAACAAAGCGGAATCCGTCCGCCTTTTTAAATTCCGGCGCCGGCCGGTCGCCGCGCAGCAGTACCGTCCCGGGAAGATCGGCGCGGATCGTGGTCACGGTGTCATTGGTGCCCAGCCCTTCGCGGAATACGCTCTCACAATACTCGCCGGGTAGAATGGTAAGGGTGTCGCCGGGCTGGAGGGCGTCCACGCCTTTCTGCACGGTCAGGAACGATGTTTCTTTTGTGAGCCCGCCATTTGCGTCATTGCCCTGCTTCGTTACAAAATACTCGGCCGCGTTGAGCTGCAAGGGCGCGATCAAAACCAACAGAAACATAACTGAATGTGCTTTTTTTATTTAGGCTCCTTTTCTCCCTGTTTTATATGGCCTCCAGTCGCTTTCATGAAATGGAAGTCCTTGAAATCATCGGGAACCAGCCCGGTGCCTTTTTCCACCACCTTCTGCTCAGTGGCAAACAGGTCGGGAAAATCCAGGTCGGCTTTGCCGACCAGGAGGTCGGGCATGAACAGGGGCTTACCGTCCTTGTCCTGCGATTTCATCGCCAGCGCTCCCTTGAAACCTGGATTGGCTGCAAACGAGCCGGTGGCGCCGAACTGTGCCTGGTAATCTTTCAGGCTGAGGCGGGTTATGTCGGCAAAGACGGAGGGCTTGTCAAACGAGGTTTTCAGACCGTAGTAGGCCGCCATCCGCCGGTAGGCCTCATCGCCGTAAAAGCCAAGCCCCTTCTTTTCCCCGTCCGGCACGCGCAGGAAATAGCAGTTGTCCTCCTCGAAGAGCGATTCAACTTTCCCGATCATGAGTACGGTCGCCTTGACCTTGATGGGGAGCCCGTCGGTGAAAATGTTTTTGCGGACGATCAACTTCTGGTCCGGCTGGTTTTCCAGGGTGGCGGCGTTGATCAGGTTCCTCAAAAAGACGCAGTTTTCCAGGGTGAAGTCGGGGCAACCCACCACGCTCATGCTGCTGAAGCAGGCCGTCACGACGCAGTTTTTTACCCGCAGGCGGGGGCTGTGCCTTGCGGCCAAAAAAGCGGGCGAGTAGCCCGATCCGCGGCCGCCGCGTCCGTCGTGGAAGCAGCGGCTGATGTTAATGCTTTCGCTCTTGTAACACAGGAAGGCCCCGCAGCGGTTGAGCGGCGAATCGTGGACGGCGTTATTGAAGTTGACCGTGTAAAACCCGTCGAAATTGATATATTTTTTAGCGTCCACGATGAAGGCGCCTGTCAGGGTCCTGGCGTCGCCGTCAAAAACAACCTTTTCGCCCGGCATGGACTTGAAGGTGACCGGAGCGTTGGATTCTCCCGTGGAGCGCACCCGGACCATTTCACAGTACGTGCCGCCGGCGACCTGGACAGTGTCGCCGGCTCTTGCCAGGTCCGCGGCATGGCTCACCGTCTTCCAGGCCTTTTCGCGGCTCAGGCCATTGTTCCTGTCATCGCCATCCGGGGCCACGAAAAGCCGGCGCGGCCCGGCTGTATTTTTATCTGTTTTGAAACTGAGCGGCTTGCCGTCCGGCGGCACAATTTCCAGCAGGTTCATCGGGTCCGTGGCCTTCATTGTAGTTACGGAGGCGATTTTGAAAAAATATTCCTTGCCCGGTTCCAGGCCGGTCAGGCTGAACGTCACAAAACCGTTGACGTTCAAGGCGGCTTTCGCGGAGCATTCGGGCGTATCGCCCCAGGCCAGCTCGCAGCTGGCCGGGCCGCTCGTCCACCACTCGAAATCGGCGGTCGTGGCGCCGGCGGAGTGCAGGAAGGGGCCTGTGGTCCGCAGTTGAGTTTTGCGCATTTCGCGGAAAGGCCCGAGCGGTGTGCCCAGCGGCCCGCCGTCCGCAAATGCCAGGCTTCCGGGGGTTTTGTCCTCTCCTGTTCCGGCCGGGAGGATTTGCGAATAATGATCCTGCAATTTTTGCAGGGCGGCCAGCCCCATGTCCCTGCCGTCGATGCGCCAGGCCGCGCCCTTTTCAGGGTAGCTGTTATAATCGGAATAAATGACGGCAGACTGGTCGGCGATGACCGGCGCAGCGTGAATATTGCCGCCCAGGAATATTCCCGAACATTTTTCCATTCGCAGGCCCGAGGCAAACCTGGCATGGGTGATTGTCAATGCTCGCACGGAATCAGCTTCCATCCCTTCGAAAGGGCAGTCTTTGAACGAAAGGCAGCGGCTGTCTTTCACCTTCAGGTTTTTGGCGAAAGAGATTCTCTCAAATGCAAGGCCGGCGCACCCGGAAATATTGATAGTGCCTGTAAGGGCCGGCGTATTGGTCCCGTGCCCGCGAATGAATATATTCTTCCCTTCAAGGCCGAGAGAAGACAGCTCGAGGTTTTCCCCATAGGCGCCGCCGCCGAGGTAGAGGGTGTCGCCGGGCCGGAGCGCCTTGACCGCCCGCGCCATGGTTTTCCACGCCCGGCCGGCAGAGAGTCCGTCATTGCCATCGTCGCCCCCGGGGGCAACATAAAAGATGTTTGTTTCAAAGGGGAAGGGGCCCCGGTCGGTTCCGCCCGGGCCGGCGCCGCGGAACCGGGACGGGGCCTGCAGGCGGAAATCAAAATTATCCGGATCGGCAAATTCACGGCCTCTATCCAGCTCCTGCTCATCCTTGAGAATTACATTGTCGACCGAAGCGGTTGTGCCCCACTGGTAAGAGTTTTGCCCGCCCATCAGG
>JBAYWJ010000061.1:0-14043 GCA_041674125.1 Kiritimatiellia bacterium | reverse complement strand
CGCATCCAGACCTCCTCGGAAAACCGCAGCAGCTCCCGCATTTCCTTCGCGGCGGGGCCGTAGAAAAGCTCGCAGTATTCTTGCAATTCCTTGTCGAGATCCAAGTTGCGGTTCCAGGTCATCCGGTTGCGCAGGAAAAACATGAGGTGATTGATGGCCGGGCGGTAGAATCCGACGGCTTTGCCGCCCTTGAACTGCGTCACCATGCCTTCCAGCAGCCAGCCGTTGCAGCGGTCGTACATGACCTCGAAGTTCTTTTTGAGGTTTTCGGTAAAGATATAGGGCACGGGCGGCCGCTCGCCCTTGTAAAGGGTGTGCTCGTAGTAGTAGTCGTAGAACACGAACTGCCGGATGTTCTTCACATGCGCCATCCATTCCTCAACGAAAGGACGATAATCGCTTAAGTGTACCTTGTCCGAATGGTGGGTGAAGTAGATTGTCACGTCGTCCGGGATCTCCTTCAGCGACCCGGGGATGCGCGATGTGTTGCAGTAGGCATATACGACCTTTGACTGGGTATTGGTCGGGTATTTTTTATTGTAGCGCTCGCGCATGTTCATGGCAAAATCCCAGTTGTAATCGCTGAAGCGCCCGCTTTCGCCCCGGGTTTCAAAACGATCCCAGCCGTTCTTCCGGTCATCGTCATCAATCGTGCTCCAGCCGTCGGGCTGGCAGAAGCTGACGAAGGGCAGCATGCTGGGATACCAGCGGTTAACACAGTCGAGGTATTCCAGGAAGGTGGCGCGGAATTTTTCGCTCGACATTTTCGGCGCCATGAAATCTGGCTTGCCGTTGATCCGGCCGGCCAGCTCGGGATCCTCATTATAGTCGAGAATCCGGCCCGAAGCGTGCCAGGGAATCTGAAATTCGGCCATGCCCACGCCCATCGACTTGATCCACAATGCGTCCTCGCGTGTGGCCGTGTAGTAACCATAGTCCCGGATCGCGAACGCCGGCTCGCGCTTGGTCTCCTGGTCCGGGATGACGATATCCTTCTTTTCGGGGATCACCTTTCCGAGGTCCTCGTCCGGCGCCGGAAAAGGCGCGTACCAGCGGAAGCCAAGCTGTTCGAGCAGGTGGAAGGCAGCGGAGAGGGTGCCGCTGCCGGTCTGCGGGTGAAACTCGATCGGCGGCCCGGATTTGACCATGTTCGCGCGGGAAAGCATAAACATGGGCGAACGCCACTTGTGCCCCGCAAACTCGTACCACCGACCGCTGCGCTCTACATTGGCCAGGTTTTCTTCGGAAAAGCCGTATTCCGTGTACCAGTCGATGTCGCGGCCCGCCACGACAACATCATCCCCCTTGGCCCGGATCTTGAAGCCGTCGTGTTTGACGTCAGAGAGCGTGAACCCAAGCGCCTTCGTGGCCGCGCTTTCGCCCACATAAAGCCGGGCCGGAAACTTGCCGGTCGGGGCGCCGACAATATCGAGCTTTGCACCCGACATCTTCTCGATGTATTTCTGAACCTGCTCGGCCGCAACCTTAACGCTGGCCTGCGCGTTCGTGTCCAGGATGATCTCAGCCGCGGGCTGCCCATCCTTGACAAGCTGGGCGGCAAAGGACGCGGCAGCGCAGAAGCAGGCAATGACAACCGGCAGTATTTTCTTCATGGTTTTCTGTTTCCTCAGGTATGATTGCGAACGTGATGAAAACAAGTTTTTCCTCGAATAGAATGTTTAAAATCAGCCCATAAAACCGACCATACTTGCGGTCATTCCCATGTCCTTCCTTCGCCCGCCGGAGCTGGCTTCGCGAAGGCGGGAAACGGGAATCCAGATTCAAAAGGTTTAGCGCTGGATTCCCGCTTTCGCGGGAATGACAAGCATTGCGCGCCATTAAACCTATCAAAATTACTCATGTCTATCGCAGCGATAATACTGAGGTAATTTCAAAACTCCTAAAATAATCGGCTCGTCGGGGCGAGCCTCCTACATTTATCAGGAAAATCTCTGCTGTAGGAGCGCTACACCGTTAGCGCGATGACTTTTGAAATTACCTCTATTACCTCTATGTTGACCACATTTCCGCGAACTTGGCCGGCGCCTCGAAAGTATTGGTTCCCGTCGGCGAAAAGGCGAAGCGCTGGATTGTGCCGCCGCGGACGCGCTGGCGGCAGACGTTGAAATACCAGGGATAGGTTATGCCGGGCTTGCGGCCATCCACCCCGGCATCAGGATTCAGGATGCGCGCCCCTTCCCCCGCCAGCGGAATACGGATTTCCGCGCTCCAGAAGTTATCACCTTTATGGACGGCCGCCTGCGCAAGCGAGTTCCATTTCTCATTGGTACCGTCGTGGCAGTCGGCATCCTCGATCATTCCCGCCGGGCTCACGGTGATGCGGTAGTATGAATGGGTCGAGGTCTCCAGCAGGATTTCCACGAAATCGCCTTCCCGGATGCCGGCGGCGCCTTTCTCCGCCTGTCCGCAATTCAGGTTTTTCATGTCCGGCTCGGAGCAGCGGATGCCTAAGCAAAGCGCTTTATCGGCCCAGAGCACCCGGAACCTTGTCTCCTGGCCCTTGGGCGGGTACTTGGCGGTTTCAAGATCACGCAGGTCGGCATTGGTTTCCCGCCAGTATTTTTCATCGTCAATCCGGCCGTCAAGCTTCTTGGAAGCGAGCGTCGGCGCAGGATGGAGACGGTACCTGGGAACATTTTCGCGCTTGCGGCCAAGTTGTTCTTTCAGGTCATACATCGGCTTTACATACTCTACAACCACATGAATGCGCCGGCCGTAAACCGATTCAGGATCGGCCGCCTTTTGGGCCTTTTCCAGGAGCTCGAGCGCTTTGCTGATCCGCACAGGATCTTTTCCCATTTCCGGCCAGTTCTGTTCGCTGTATTCGATAAAAGCCTTCATTTCTTTTTCGGCGGGTCCGTAAAAAAGGCGGTAATATTCATTAAGCATGGCATCCAGGTCCTGGGTGGTGTCCCACCAGAACCGGGATGTTATGTAAAGGGTTAGGTGCGCCACGGCCTGGGGATCCCACTTGAACCCGGCGTCAGGCGTATGCTCGTAGCATTCGAGCGACTCGCCCAGTGAAATGCCCTTCAGATCCCGCAATGACCCGGCGACGGAACGCGGATAATACACCGGCAGATACGCCTGCGAGGTGCTCGGCCAGTTGAAGAATATATTATCGGCAATAAAAACTTTCTTTGATGGCAGTTTTTCAAGCCATGCCTTTAGAAGGCGGTCAAACTCCGAGCGTTGTTCGGTGTCATAGTAATTCATCCTGCGCGGCGAGACGCGGATGACCATGTTCGGGCTGAACTTGTCTATTTTTTCCGGCGGCAGGCGGTAGGTGCCGTAGGGTATGCCGCTGACAAAACGGTCGGGATGGCTCTTGTAAAGCTCCGCGGCCACGCGGTTCATGTAGCCCCAGACGTAATCCGACATGGCCCCTTCCGCGCCCCGCCCGGGCGTGCCCTTGCCCCTGCACAGCTCGCACTCGCACAGCCCGGCGCTGTAGCCGTCAACAGGATCAATACTGAGCATCGGCTCGCCGAAATGGTCGAACACGGCGCGCGCGTATTTGATGTGAAGATCGAAAAGCGCCTGAGACGACAGGCACGGCGCGCCGGAATCCTTGTGGTCGGTCGCCCGCTTCCCGTTCCAGACGGCGTAATATTCAGGGTGGGCCTCCTTCATCTCCTTGCGGCGATGCACATATTTCATCCCGTGGCAGTTCTGCGTGATGCCCACCACGTCGTAACCCTCGTCCAGGCAAAGGCGGAGGCGCCAGAGCGCGTCCGCCCTGGAAACAGGCAGGAACGACTTAAACCATACCAGCTTGCGCACCGCGAAATCAGGCCGGGCGGTTTTGTCCACCGCCGGCAGGATAAGCGTTGTCTGTTTTGGCACAATTTCTCCCAAATCGCCCGGCATGTACCAACGCACCCCCAGGCCGTGAAGATATTCATAGACGGCATGCAGGGTTCCGCGGTCATCAAAGGCCCAGATATCCAGCCCGGAATCGTAATACATGAAAAGCGAATGAAAGGGATTATAAAATGTATCACCGGTGATCTTGTCCCACTCATGGTTTATCCGCTCCACCTCTGCGCTCTCGCGGCTCCGGCCCCAAGGCTCGATGGGGACATAATCCTTGTCCGGGCCGAGCAGCGCGAGCCAGCCGTCGCCGGAAATCATCCGGAAGGCGCCATGGGCCAGGCCTTCGGTCGAGAGCTTCAGCTCATCGGTGTATTTGCTTTTACCGACGTATATCTTTATTGGCACATCCTTTCCCGGCAAGTTGGTAATTGTCAGTTTCGCCCCGCTTATTTTTTCAAGGTTAGTTTGCAGTTCCGATGCCGCCAGCTTCGCCATGCGCGCGGGCTTGTCGGCGACGATAATCTCCGCCATGGGCTTGCCGTCCCTGACGATGAATGCTTCGCCGGAAACGGTTTGTGAAAACGTTATTCCCGCAATACCCAGCGCTACTGACATGAAACGTTTGAATCCCGTCACTGTTTTCTGCCTTTCATCTTTGTTTCAACTGCTTACCAATGCGGGCGTGCGCCCACAACCCAAGAGATTCACCACCCGCTTCGCTGGAGACACAGAGACCGGAAAAAGACGAGGTTTGGCAAATTTGTGAACAACGAAACGTTGCTCCAAATTTGCCAAAGCGTTTATTACTGGAGAAGCCGGGAGGTATAGAAACTCCCTTCTTCCTCCAATAACAAGCCTTGCTTGAAACCGTTTTTTTCATCCGACAAAAACCGATTTTAAGCAATCTCATCTTCTCCGTATCTCGGTGTCTCATCCTATCTCCGTGGTGAATCTTTTCCGATTTGAACCTTAGAAGATATTATCTTGTTGTTTATAAATATTGTGAATTTTGTGGCAATTTTTCATATCACCTCAGATCTTACCATCGCCGAACCGGAACGAAAACAGATCGCAATCGGCCATCACAAATCGCAGGCGGACCGGCTGCCCTTCCAGCGATTTCAAATCGGAATCCCTGCCCCATTTGACGTCCTGTTCGATTTTGTCACCGATTATGGGCACACAATCCATCAACCGGAACCCCGGAATGGGCTTGCCATCAACGTCCTGGATTTCAACCCGGATACTGCCAGAGGCGGACGTGCTGTAATTGATCAGCAGTTTGCTCCCCGTGAATTTGAAATGCTTCGTCAACAATTCGCCCTCCCCCGCCCCGGCATGGACCGAGACAAAGCCGTCCGTGCGCAAGACGTAGCGGTATCCGCTGTTGCTGTGGTAAATGGACATCTCACCCGGCCCGGTGGGCACGACGTTAAGCGCAGCGTAGTTCGCCCTGTTGCCCCAGCGCTCGGGATCATGACCCGGGCGGATGAAGGCCTCCTTGAACAGACGCTCGTAACGGGTTGAACCGGGCCGGGTGCTCATGAAGAGGATATCGCTGGAACTGCCGCGGGCAGTAATAAGCCTGGTTGGAAATGCCAGGTAAATATGCGGGGCGCGGAAATAGGGCTGGGTTTGGCTGGTATAAAGATTCTCGCCCGGATCGTTGGCCTCCATCGTGACCGGCTTGCTCCACTCGCCGAGGAAATTGGTCGTGGTCACGCGGCTGATGAGCCGAACCGGCTTTTTCTCTCCATACGGAGAACCATAGGTGCGGAAGTAACAGACATATTGCTGTTCGGCCTCGGACCAGAATGACACATTCTGGGAATCGAACGCGTTGGTCCAAACCGGATCCCACTCAATGACACATCCCGTGTGCGGAGGCCCGCCTCTTCGATTCCTGACCATAACATAGGTATCTTTCCAATGAATGCCATCCTCCGATAAAAATGCCTGCAGGCCGGCGCGGCCGGCCAGGCCCTTGAAGCGTTCCGCCGCCGGCACGCCGGGCCTGGTATCCAGGAACGGGGAAAAGTTGTGAACGCTCTTGAATATAACGTTGTTGCTGGTCGATCCTTCCAGCTCGTGCAGCCCGAGGCTCGGATAATCCCACTCGTGTCCGTCCCGACTTTCGGCGTAGCGATAGATTTCCGTCGGACGCTTGTCATCCGGCCGTGCCATGAATTTAGAACGCCAGTAGGCGCGGTAAAGGTCGCCGTCCTTGATGACCGTGGCATAATGGCCCGTGAAAGGGTGCTTCGCCAAGGGTTGCTTGATCGGCTGCTGCAGCCGCAATTCAAGGTTTGTCATGGATCCAATGACATACCGGTCGACAAAGAGCTGCAACTGCGAGCCGATTTCAAGCGGCGCATCGGGCCGTGAGGAAAAATCGGCGGTCTCGCCGGCGAAGGACAGCCGCACAACAACAAGAATGACTGCTATTGCTAAAAACTTATGCATGCTCCCATCCCCGATATTTAACGGGCTTCAATGCACTTTGAACATCAATCCCTGCGGAAGATATTCGTAACAGCCCATATCGGCCCGGCCGTAAAACTTGTCGATCCGGCTTTTCTTGTCCAGATCAACGCCGCCATACATCCATGCCATGTTAGTGCCGCCGTTAATGCAGGGCGAATTCTGGGAAAGATGGAGGTTTTCACCCGCAAAATCTGAAAACGATGGCGGAAGATTGGTTATGTTGCCGGGGCCCAGTTCCAGGTCGCCGGGGGCCGCACCGGCGCCGGAAACACCGGCCAGATAAAAGCAGGAATAATAAAACCTGTTGGTGCCCGTGGTGGCCCCGAGGTAAATCTGGCCATTGGCCGGCGAGTTGGAATGTACGATTGAATTATGCATAACAATACTATCGCTGTCACCGCGGGTTTGCAGGCCGCCTCCGACGCCGGCCGGCGCCCTGTTGCTTACAATCGTACAATTATACAACTCCAGCCCGCCCGGTGCTTTCTGGGTATATATGCCCCCGCCGGCATTGTCGGTGTAGTTATCATACACCAAACAATTCCACATGCGGACAACAGCCGGCCAGTGGTGGATGCCGCCTCCGCCGTAGGCCGCGCTCCCGGCGGTTTTAACGGCAGAGTTTTTCCTAACAATGCAGTTTGTCAGGCTGAAGTATCTTGTCCCGGAAAGCCTGAAGTTTAAGCCGCCCCCGACCGCCGCCGCGTTGTTTTCAAACAGGCTGTCCAGGATCAACCCGCCGCCGGAGCCAGCGGTATACATGAAAGCCCCGCCCCCGCCGCCGAACTGACCCGCGGCCCGGTTGCTGCGGAAAATGCTGTTTGAGACAATAATGTACCCGCTGGCCTGGATCCACAGTCCTCCGCCCTGGCTTTTGAAATCACCGGCGTTGCCGGCGGTGTTGTTATTGGCAAAAATGCAGTTTTGAATAACGCTGGTAAAGGCCGCCCCCGGTAAAATATACATGCCGCCGCCATAGCCCTCGTCCGTGCCGGCACTGTAATTGTAACCGTTGGTGAAGGTGATGCTATCGGCCGTGAAATATCCCATGGTGCTGTAAGCCACAGCCATGCCGCGGTTGAAGCCCTCGCCGTCAATAATCACCGTCTCAGGGGCACCGTTTGAGCCGCGCAGCGTCAGCGGCCGGTTGACAAACACCACGTTCGATCCGCCAACATAGTTTGTGGCGTTCGGCGGAATGGTGTAACGCCCGGCGCCGATCCAGACCGTGGCGTGGTTGCCGGCGGCATTCACCGCATCCTGAATGTTGCTGGCCGCCGTTGCCCAGCTGGTATAGGGACTGGCCGGAGTCTGGCCGTTCCGGGCCGCGTAATAGTCGGCAAAAACACATTGCATGCAGCCGCTCATCAGTACCGCCATCAGGATTATGCACAACATTATGGTTTTCATAATTGGCCCCCCGCATTAACCCGACCTTTTACTTTCCATCAACCAGCATCAGGATGTTTTCCCTGTCTATTTTGCGCCGGATTTCATCCGGCAATTTTAACAGCTCATAAAGGGCCTCGTAAAAATCAATGAACGGCTGGTACTCGAAAACACCGGCGTGGAACATCGAACCATCGCAGCCGTAACAGAGCTTTGAGACGACCTTTTCGTTCAATATGCCGTTCGGGGCGAACATGTCCTTCCACATGTTCATTGACTTTTGATAGTTGGTGCCGCCGGAAAGGTCGGCGTAAATATTATTGTTGCTCTTGAGCATCGTCCAGGCCTCCTCCCACCAGGGGTTGCCGAAGTGGGCCATCAGGATCTTGAGGTCCGGCAGTGCGCGGTTGATGCGGTCGAGTTCGCCCGGGCGCATGTGGAACATGTTGATCCAGCTCTCGCGCGCCAGCAGGAGACCGGGGTCGAAGAAGCCGTGCGTAAGGTAGCCGGTATGGAACACGGCCAGGGCCCGGCGGTCGCGGATGACCTTGTAGAGCGGCAGGTAACAGTCATCACCGTAGGGATGCATAGGGGCGATGAATTTTATGCCCACGGCGCCGCGGTCAAGGAGCGCTTCGATGGATTCCGGCGTGCACTGGTCCATGTCCACCATCGGGCATGGCAGGACAAAATCGCCGAACATGCGCTTGAGCTCGAAGGTGATTTCCGGGGGATCAAGCAGGAGCGCTTTTTCAATCCCGCGCCGGTTGTGCTCCTTGACGAGAACCTGCGGATCGCCATCCGATTTTTTCCATCCCGGCACGAGCGGGGGAACGCGCTTGCCGGCCGGCCCCATCTCGGCGTGTTGTCCGTGGGCGTGGGCGTCTATTTTCATTGTGCCTCCAGCAGCTTGTCCAGCGTAGGCCCCATGGCCTCCAGCCAGCGCTCGAAGCCCGGCATGGCCACGTGGAGCTTGTCGGGCATGACCTTAGCGCTGATGGTGCCATCCGGTTCGACGAGCTTGTCGCCGATGTCCAGGAAAAACACCATCTTGTTGTCGGCCAGCTTCGCCAGCTTTTCGTTGGCCTCGAGCCTTTTTACACATTTCGGGTCCCGGATTGAATCGCCGGCTGGAAATATGCCCATGAGCAATATTTTGCTCCCGGGTGATTTTTCATGGATTGTTTTCAAAAGTTCTTTGATTCCTCCGGCCACCTCTTCCGGCGTAAAGCTGTTAGAAATATTGTTGGTGCCGATCAAAAGCACGATGACCTTGATCTTAACCTTGTCCAAAACGCCGTTCAGCAAGCGCCAGAGGACGTTCTGGATCCAGTCGCCGCCTATCCCAAGGTTCACCGGGCGGTATTTGCCGTATTTAGTCTGCAGGAGTTCCATGGGCCAGCGCGCCGTGATAGAATCCCCGATGAGCACCAGCTCGGAATTGTTGCTCAAAACCGCATCGCACTGGGCCTGATGCTTGGCAAGATAATTCGTGTACCTGCCGTCGGGCCCGTATTGAGGCGAAGGCTCATTAATGGGCGGCCTTAGGATGTTGACCGGTGCGGCCGGCTTCTCCCCTGCCGGGAATTCCTCAATCGTGTAGCGCATCCGCCCCCCGCCCTTGCGCTCCTTTTCTCCCGGGCCGATAACCACGCGTATCGTATCGCCCTTTTTAAGCCGCCCCATTTTTTCCTGGAACAGAAGGGGTGGAGCGTCTTCTTTGAGGGCATGGCTGGACTTGAGTTCGTTGTTCAGATAGATGCTCATCCGGGTATCGTCGAAGGAACGGCAGCTGAGGTTGCCGTTGTTGACCCATATTTCGCCGGAAGAATCTTCCTGGAGGGTATAGGATGCAATGGAATAGCGGATGGTCCCGTCCGCGTCTTTTGCCGCAAATGTATCCCCGAAGCCCCCGTGGCTGGGGCGGTCTGTCCGCGCATTTCCGTTTGTATCCGGTATTCCGTAGGTTACGCTTCCAAATTTGCGTTTCCCTGCAGAAGATACAATGCAAACGAGATCGGCAAAGCCGGCCGGGTTGTCAATCGAACCGGCGGCATTCCACTGGAATTTCCACCCCGGCGGCGGATTGGTGCTCATGGCGGCATCACAGTAGACCGCGATGATTTTTCCTTCCACGGCCGCATCTGCGGTGACAATTATGAACCAACCGGCTATCAGCAGGATGGCCGCAACCGAACGCAATATTCCTGAAAAACACGGCATAACACTTGATCTCTCTTTTGTCATTACTTTCATCCCTTTTTTGTTGGTAACCTTAGTTAGAGGGCTGCCTGTCATTTCCGACCTGACCGGGAATCCAGAAAAGTCAATACTGGATTCCCGCTTACTCGGGAATGACAACATTGAAGCTCACAAGCTACCCTCATAACTGCGCTGTTACTCTTGTTGTCATAAAACTACTTTACCGGAGATAACGCGAAATGATGCGCCTTCGGCTGGGCGGCCTTGCGGATCTCGGTGTCCGCTTCCAGCACCTGCTTGTTCAATTTTTCCAAGGCATCCAGCTGGCTGCTGGAGGGCTGCTTGTCGCAAGCGGCCGACAGGGTCCGCCACTCGGAGACAATTCTCTCCTTGTCGTCCACTTTCTGCAAAATTAGCCGGCACTGGTCTGCAACCGGCCCCTTGTCAAGGACGCCCATGTTCCAGCCCGCGGCCAATTCATCGGCCGTGACATCTGCCACCGCCACGCCGTCAATATTAACTCGATAGGATCCGGCCTTGAGCCCGGTCACTTTAAGGATCCATTGGCTCAAGTCCTTAATTGAAGGATAGATTATCAAACCTCCGCGGGCATTGTCCGGAATGGGCATCGGCAAAGATTCATCCAGGCGATCAAAAGACAGTTGACCATCCTTTCCGGACACCACGTTGGTGATGTTGCATTTGATTGCTTCCCCTGCGGCCCCCGTGCTGTCCAATGTTGCGCTGCTGACCAAACCGGGCGCATTGAGCCCCTGCAGCAAGGTGGCGGTCATGGTCAGTTGTCCGGCCGGGCCGGGATGGATCGGATTGCCGCCCAGGTCTGTGCCGCGCTTGCGCATATCGCTTTTGGCCCATATCTCGAGCCATTGCTCCAGCTTCTCGCGGCCGGGCAATTCACTAATTGAGTGGATGTCATTAGTGATCATTTCGGCCCAGCGGTGGCAGATTTCGGCCGGCTTGTTGGCGGCCCACAGGTCCACCAGGGGATGAAATTGGTCGGCAAACGGCACTTTTTGCGCGGCGGCAAAAGCCTTGAGAGATGCGGCCCGCTTGTCCAGGTTCAGATTTTTATCCGACCGGTTGGCGGCTATCGTGCCGTCATTGACGGCGCTTGAAGTGAAAAAGACCGGCCGGGCGCCCAAGGCCCTGATGCGGTCCGTCATGTTCGTCAGGTCGGACAGGTAGGTGTCACCGGGATGCCGGCCGTGGTCGTTCATTCCCAGTTCCACGCTGATGATGGTGGGCTTCCATGGCGCCACATCCCGGTCAAACCGCTGCAGCGCCCGGGGAACCGTATCGCTGGGCTTCCCGGCATTGCGGAAATGAATGCTCCACGACGGGAACCTGGCAAAGCAGAAAGCCTCGATATAGTTGGAATGCAGATGCTGGAAAGTGATCGAATCGCCCACCATCACCCAAGTATCCCCATCCTTTAACGGAAACGGAAGCTGGGAGGCGGCCGTTACACCGTTGAGCCAGACTCCAAACAGGAAAAGGCTCGCAGCCGCCTTGATCAACCGCATCGTTCGAAGTTCATTCAAAATCATCTGGTCCTCCTTTGCGATAACTTTACTTGACAATCAATTCGCCGAACTTTGAGGGTTCATTAAAGCGCTTTTTACCGGTCGGTGAAAATGCGGATGACTCGCGCGCCGCGCCCCGGGGACGGCAGCGGCACACATTGAAATACCACGGCGCCGTGGCCGTTGGCCTGGTACCCCCCACCCGCTTGAGCGGATCCAAGCCGCCTTGAATCATGTCAGCCGTGGGGATTTTTACTTCCATGCTCCAGAAGTTATCACCCTTGTGCACAACCGCCTCGGTCTCGGAAGACCAGAGGGTATTCAGACTGTCCTTCCGGTCCAGGTCAATTATGGCGCCGGCCGCGCTGATCGCGATCTGGTAATATACGTGGGTCTGGGTCTCCAACAGCAATTCAATCCTGTCATTTTCAAATATATTCATTTCGCTTGTTTTGCCGGATACATTCAGGTTGCCCATATCGGCCTCATCGCAGCGGATCCAGAAAATTATTGATTTATCGTCGCCCCAGGCAACCCGGAAAGCGGTCTTAAACTTGGGCGCATTGCTAGTGACAATATCCTTCAGCTCATACTCCGGCGCTTCCTTCCAAAACGCCTCATCCAGCCTGCCGTTCAGCTTCAAATCCACACCCTTGCACTCAAGCGCGAATGCCAGCGGGGCATCCTTGCGGTAAAGCGCCAGCTTTTCCCTGCGCTCTTTCAGCGGCTTGAGACATTCAACGACCAGGTCTATGCGCCTGCCGTAGACCGTATCCCCGGCCGCATTGCGGGCGATTGCCAGCAGTTCCAATGCTTTGTCAATCGGTTCCACCTTGGTGCTCATGAGCGGCCAGTTCTTTTCGGAATATTCCACGAACGCCTTCATCTCCCTGCTCGCTGGTCCGTAAAAGAGGGTATAATATTCATCCAGCATGGCGTCCAAATCCTGGTTGGCATCCCACCAGAGCCGGGTGGTCGCGTAAATATTGAGATGCATAACCGCCATCGGGTTCCAGGTGATTTTTTGCGAATCACCGGGCAAATACACCTCGATCATGTCGCCCATGGATACCCCTTTCAGAGAGCGCAAATCTTCCGCAATCAGGCGGGGATAATAGATCGGGATGTCGGGCTGTCCATAGCCAGCACGCGGGCAGTTGTGCAGGTAATAGTCGCGGATATAGATTTCCCCGGAAGGAAGTTTGTCCAGCCACGCCCGGCGCAGGTTCAAGAACAGTTCACGGTTGGCGCGGTCGTTAAATTTACACCTGGCCTGGCAGAAAAGAAGGCCCAGATTGGGACTGAGCTTGTCAATTTTGATCGGTGGCAGCAGGTAAGCGCTGTAGGCGCCGCTTCTTACCTTCCGGTCCGGGTGCGACTTGTAGAGTTCCCATGCCACGCGGTTGACATACTCCCAGACGTAATCTGACATGGATCCTTCCCACCCCCGTTCGGGAGTGCATTTGCCCTTGCATAAATCGCACTCGCATCCGCCACGGCCAATGCCGTCGCACGGGTCCAGGCTTAGCGCCGGCTCCCGGCGCACGTCGAACATCATTCGCACAAATTTCAAGTGCTGCTTGAACAATCCCTCCGAGGAGAAACACGGCGCGCCGCTGTAGGAGTGGTTGGTCGCCCGCTGGCCGCCGTAGACCGCGTACCAGTCCGGGTGCGCCTGTTTGACCTCGGCGCGCATGTGGATCCACTTCTGCCCATGGCCCGTCTGGATTGATCCTACCAGCTCCTGCCCGCAATTGACGCCCATCCGCATGTTCCACAGGCGGTTTTCGTCGTTGTTGGCCCAATACATGAACCGGCGCATCGCAAAATCGGGCTTGACGGTCTCGTCAACCGCCGGGAGCGCGATGCTTGCCGCCTTCGGCACGATTTCGCCGAGCTCCCCGGGAAAATACCAGCGCACGCCAAGGCCGCGCAGGAACTCGCAGACCGCGTTCATCGTCCCGCCGTCGTCCATATCCCAGGCGTCCAGCCCGGGACTGTAAAAGTCGTAAAAGCGGGAATACGGGAAGCCGTAATAATCCCCGGGATTCAGGGCATCCCAGTCCTTCAGCGCCCGCGCACGGTCTTTGTTATCATGCGTCCAGGGCTCCAGTGGCACGAAGTCCTTGTCCGGGCCAATGAGCGCCAGCCAGCCCGGACCGGATACCATCCGGAAAGCGCCGTGGGCCAGGCCCTCGGTCGAGAGCTTCAAGTCATCGGTATATTTGCTTTTCCCGACATAGATTTTCACGGGAACATTTTCCGACGGCGCATTGGTGACCGGCAGCATGGCGCCGGTCATCTTGCAGACATATTCCTGCAGGTTGGAGGCGGCCAGCCTGGTCATGCGGGCGGGCTTTTCGGCGATGATGATTTCGGAGAGCGGCTTGCCATTTTTGACCAGATCAGCGGCCGGGCCGGCCTGAACCAGGCATAACCCGACAAGCAATGGCAATAAATATTTACCCATGTTTTTTCACCATATTATTGAATGTTATCAGCGCCCGGTTTGTTTTTCGCAACTGTCCTTTTACTTTCCAGGCAAAATCTGCAATCCGGGCTGTCGCAAAGGAATATGTTTGCGTCT
>JBAYWJ010000060.1:0-14147 GCA_041674125.1 Kiritimatiellia bacterium | reverse complement strand
CTGGCCAACGGCAGGACCAGGCAGGTTTCGGTGCACGACCTGGCAACTTATGATTATGCGCCCCTGCTGGCCGGCCGCTCCAAGAGAATGGAATCATTCCGCGGGGAACAGGTGTTTTCATCCGCCATATACAGCCTGGTCCAGGACAAGAAGCCGACCGTCTACTTCCTGGCGGGTCACGGCGAGCACCGGATTGACGATTTCAGCCAGCATGCGGGGTATTCAATGATCGGCCGCCTGCTCGAGAAGGGCAACATCAATGTCCGGACGCTCCAGCTGACGGAAAGCCCCTCGATCCCCAGGGACTGCGACGCGCTCGTGATAGGCGGCCTCAAGCGCCCCGTGATGCACATCGAGGCGGAGCTGATCGGCAGGTACCTGGATAATTCCGGAAGGCTCATGCTTATGGCCGGCACCTGCGCGGAAACCGGCCTTGAAAAAACGCTCGAAGGCTGGGGCCTCCGGCTCGGGTCGGACCGTGTCATGGGCGCCACCCTGACCGGCCGGGAGCTTTTGGTTAACAATTACGGCACGCATCCCGTCACGGTGCCCCTGAAGAACCTGACCACGATCTTCAACCTGCCGCGCTCGGTGCAGCCCGTCGAGGAGCGCTTAAAAGGGTCACTCGACAAGCCGCGCGTGGTTGTCCTGGCATCCTGCTCTGAGGAGGGCTGGGCGGAAATGTCCTATTACCAGAATCCGCCCAAGTTTGACACGGGCGTCGACCGGACGGGGCCGGTCCCCGTCGCGGCGGCGGTGGAGAAAGGCAACCTGCCCGTCGAGGTTGAAATCGTCCCGACCCGGCTGGTCGTGGTGGGCGATGCGACCTTCGTATCCAATGGGGCGCTGCTGGCCGGGTATTCGCCCGATTTTTTCATCAACGCGCTGAACTGGCTGCTCGAGCGTAAAAACGCGCCGACCTTTGCCCCGAAATCGCCTTCGCGGGTCGTGTTGAACATCAACCGCCAGAGGCTCCGGTGGGCATACGGGCTGACGGTCATCGGCCTGCCGGCCCTGGTCCTGTTGTTGGCCCTTGGGGTGGCGCTCAGGAGGCGTAAATAGGACATGCATTTGAGAACCACATTTTTTCTGATGGTACTGGCGGCGCTGGTGCTCAGTTACGTGTTCATGCGCGAGGGCCCGGAGACCGGCGCGCCTGAAACCGGAAGGGAACAGGTAAAGCTGCTCGATTTCCAGCCGGAAAGGGTCGCCGGCTGGTCGCTCGCCGGCGCCAGGGGATACGTGGAATGCGTCAGCGAGCACGGGCAGTGGCTGATCGTCAAGCCGATCAAAACCCGCGCCAGCGACGCCCGGGTAAACTACATGCTCTCCGTGCTCGCCTCCCTGCTCAGGGGGGAGACCATAACGGGCGACCAGCGCAAGGCCAGGTCCCTGACCTTCGGGGACTATGGGCTCGAAAAGACCGCCTACCGCCTGGCGATCGTCAGCCCGGACAAGCGCCTGGAAATAGACGTCGGCAACGTATCGCCCCTCAAGGACAGTGTTTACGTCCGCATCAACGGCGGCGACACCGTGGTGGCGACTTCCACCAACCTCCTGGCGATCATGCCCGGGGAGCTGGCGGACATAAGGGACCGGCACCTCGTTTACGGCGCGCCGGCCTTTGCAAGAATGCTCGAGCTGAAAAGCCAGAGGCAACCGCTGATTTCACTCGTGAAGGAGGGGCCGGAATGGCTGCTGCGCAAACCGGTCCTGGCCCGCGCCGACTGGCTCAGGCTTTCGGCTCTCCTGGACGCGCTTTTCAACGTTCA
Source organism: Kiritimatiellia bacterium (assembly GCA_041674125.1). Classification (GTDB taxonomy): domain Bacteria; phylum Verrucomicrobiota; class Kiritimatiellia; order JAAZAB01; family JAAZAB01; genus JAQUQV01. Next base: position 12,375 of record JBAYWJ010000060.1, on the reverse strand, counting down.
GATCGAGCAGTACGTGACCGACTCGATGACCGATCCTGCCCTTTACGGCCTCGGCGACGACGAGGCCATCCTGCAGGTCGGGATATGGCAAAACGAAAAAGACAAAGGCGAATATTTCCTTTTCGGCAAGAATGCCGATGACAAAAACAGCCTGGTTTACGCCTGCCAGCGCGGCCAAAGCTCGGTGTTCGCGGTAAAAGCCGCCATCCTGGAGGCGCTTACGGCCGGGCTGGCCGGCATCCGCGATTCGCGGTTGTATTTCATGGCGCCGGGCTCCGTTGCCAATATCAGGATGGAGGAGGGCGGCAGCGTCCTCCGCCTCGTGCGTGAAGAAGGCGCCGGGTGGCAGATTGCCGAGCCGAAAAAATTCAAGGCCGACGACAAGGCCGTCGAGACCCTGATCTCGCGTCTCAATTCCCTGCGCATCGAGAGCTTTGTGCCGGCCGCAACCGCAGCCGTGCATATGATTGAAAAGCCGGCGAAAATTATCTCGGTCTCTGATTTTGTGCCGCCGGATTCCTCCGCCACCAACCGGCTGCCCGGTGTTTCCGGAACGCCGCCGGCGGCGACGCGCACGCTCCTGCTGGGCGCTTCCGCCCAGGGCAGGGAGAACGTTTATGGCCGGTTTGCGGACGAGGAGGAGATGTACCAGATTTCCGCTTCAGCCGTGGCGACAATATCACTCAATCCCCTGTTTTACCGCGACAGCACCATCTGGTCTTTCGATCCTGCCTCCGTGACGAAGATCGTTTTGCGCAAGAACAACATGGAGCAGGTTGCGGCCAAGGACAGGGTCGGCAAGTGGCAAAATGGCGCCGCGGGGCCGAGGGGTGTGAACCTGCACGTGATAGAAGACCTGCTCTCCGCCGCCTCGCGGCTGCGCGCGGTAAGGTTTGAAAGCGACCTGGGCGTGGCGGGCATGTACGGGCTCCAGCCCGCGGCAACAGCGCTCACCTTCAGCCTCAGCGGCAAGGAGGGGATCAACAAGACTCTCCTCCTGGGCGAAAATTCGGAAGACGGCGGCGTTTATGCCATGTTGCAGGGCCAGGAATTTGTTTTCGTGCTCAACAGGGAACTGGTGAACAAGCTGCTGCGTGACCTGCTCAGGTAGGCGGCGCACGCCGCAGCCGCGGGGACGGGATAATTATGGCATTCAAACTGCTCAGAAAAATCAAGTATGCCTTGTTCATTGTCTTCATCTTTTTCCTGGTGGCGCTGTTCTACCTGAGCTCGATCGGACTGCCGCGGGCGGTTGTGCACAAAATCGAGCCCTATCTCCAGTTCAGCGGCATGGTTCTCAACCTGGACAAGATCAAGCTGAGCGTTTTTGAGGGCATTGTCGCCACAAGCGTCAGGTATTACAAGATCGGCGACGTTGGCGCGCCGATCATACAGGCCGAGAAATTCGTGCTGAAGATCGAGCCGCTGGCATGGATTTCAGGCGGGAACGGCATCTCGGGGGCCTACGTCAAGAAGGGACGCCTGCAGTTTTCGCCCACCGGCGACGCCGAAGGCAAGCTCCTGCTGGATGATATTTTCGCCGACGTTCATTTCGGTCAGAATTCGCGCCTGGAAGTCCTCAGCCTTTCCACAACCTGTGAAAACATAAGGATTTCGGGAAAGGGTGAGATCGTTTTGCCTTCCGAAAAGACGGTTGCCCGCGAAAAAAACGACCGCGCCACCACAAACGCGCCGCCTATTTCGGTGGAAGACCCGGAACTGAGGCAAATGACCCTTTTCCTCAAGAATTTTGCCTGCAGCAATGCCGTCAACATCGAGCTGGATTTCTACATCGAGCCGGCCGATATGAAGAAATTATACGTGAAAGCCGACGTTCACGGTCGTAACACTTCCCATGCCGGTCTGTCCATCGGCGGATGGAGCGCCAGCGTCATTGTCAAGGGGGGCAGTGCCAGCGGCAGCCTTCAGCTGAAGGAAGCCGCGATGGAAACTGTCAGTTTCCAGTCGTTGGACGCCCTGGTGCGCTACGATGGAAAGAATTGCCTGACTGCCAAGCTGCACGGCGTGGTGTCGGGCGCGGGCGTGCGGGCCGGACCGGCGGCGCTGGAATTAAAATATGATTTTGCCTCGGACCGCTTTGAAGGCCAGGCTACCACCGAGTGCGACCTGCGCGCCTTTGCGCCATTGCTGCAGAGCCGGAAGCTGAAGCTCGGGGATATTTTCGCCGCATTCGATTTCAAACGCTCCCTTCCTTCCGGCAGCCTGGAATTTTCCGGCGCGCTCAAACCTTCCTTTGAGTGCCGTCTCAGCGGATCGGTGCTAACCGACACCCTCGCTTACGGCAGCGTGCCCTGCCTGTTGGTCAAGGTGGGTTTCGACGCATTGCTGACCGAGGATGGCGAGAAGGTCACGATCCTCCCGATCCTGGTCGTGCGCGACGAGGGCATGGCGCGCGGTCACATGATTTATGATTCGGACGGAAACACCATCTCGTTTTCCGCGATGTCCACGGCCGACCCGGCCGCCATGGCCGCCATGATAGACCCGGTGGTCGTGTCGGCCCTGGCGCCCTTTGCCTTTGAAGGGCTATGCAACGTGAACGCCTGCGGCAAGGTGGGGCTGAGCAACAGCGAGCCGAACGACGCCGAAATAACCTTCAATGCCGGCAAGGTGCGCTGGAAAATGCTGCAATTCGCGCCCTGCAATCTCACGCTTCAGATCGAAAAGGACAGCTACAGAATTGACGACTTTTTCGGCAGCATCTTCCACGGCAACATCCGCGGGGTGGCGTCTCTGGACCCGCTGGCCGGAACCTCCAACACGGTTTACGCGCTCTCGGCCAAGGCCAATAACATCGACTTTGGCGTCCTGATCAATTCGCTTGCCGGCAAGCGAATTGAAAGCGCTTACGAGGGAACATGCTCCGCTGATTTCGAACTGCAGGGAGTCATCGAAGATGAAACCCTCGCGTCCATGCGGGGCGGAGGATGGGTCAAGATTGATAACGGGCGGATTTTTACCGTGCCTTTGTTCAGCGGTCTCTTTGATATCCTCGGAAAGGCCATACCGGGCATAGGCACCTTTAACGGCAAGAATAACGCCCACGCCTCTCTCACCATAGCCAACGGACGCGTGCGCGGCCGCAATGTTTACATCGATGGAGACGTTTTCAGTCTCAAGGGCTCGGGCGATATCTACCTGGACGGCCGGCTCGATTTCAAGGTGCAGATCACTTTCATGCGCCGCCAGAGCCTGATCGGCAACCTGGTGCAGATCATCACCCTGCCGATCACCAAGGCGCTGGAAATTCACCTGGGCGGTACGGTTTCCGATCCGAAGTGGGAGCTCTCACACCTGCCCTGGTAAAAGTAACTCCAGGGCTGCTCAGGCGGGTCTAATCTGTCTGCCTGCCCGCAGCCATTCCAACTGGGGCCAGAACGGCGCTCCGGTGTTGGGCTGGGGGGAGCCGGGCGTGCTCCGGCCTTCCAAAACATATTTGCTCAGAATGCCTTCCAGTCGTGCGACTACTTCCGGGTTTTCGCGGAAAACATTGTACCGTTCGCCGCTGTCGGCGTCCAGATCGTAAAGCTGGATGGGAGGCAGGTTTTCGCATTCTTTGCCAGGCCGCGGGTAGCTCCACCCGCCTGAGCCGGGGCACAATTCAAGCTTCCACCGGCCCTGCCGGATTGAAAACGATCCGTCGATCGAATGGTGAACCGTGGCCTCCCTCAGGGTAGCGCCGGTACTGCAGCCGCGCCAGACGGATAGATTGCTGATGCTGTCCTCCCCGGCGTTGTCGGGCAGGCGGACCCCCAGCAGTTCGGCGCAGGTGGCCATCAGGTCGGCGAGGCAGACTGTTTCGCCTGATTCCGAACCAACCGCAATCTCCCGCGGCCAGCGGACTATCAGCGGTATCCGGTGGCCGCCTTCGTAGATATCGGCCTTTTGCCCCCGGAAAACATGGCTGGGGCGGTGTCCTTTCAGGGCAAGCTCTTCCAGGCCCGCGGAGGGCGAACAGCCGTTGTCCGCGGTGAAAATCACTATGGTGTTTTCCGCGATCCCGTTGCGCTCCAGGGCCTCCGTAATCTGGCCGGCGACGTGGTCAACCTGCAGGCAAAAGTCCCCGTATTCATTCGTGCCGGATTTGCCGGCAAATGCCGGGGCGGGCAGGATGGGCGTGTGCGGGGCGGGCAGGGCAAAATACAGGAAGAAGGGCTCCTGCCCGCCTGCGCTGGCGGCGATGAAGCGCACGGCTTTTTCCGCGAGCTTCGGCAGGACTTCCGCGTGGTTGAAGTCCGGGGCGATCGCGCCTTCGCGCCAGTATCCCTTGCCTTTGTTTTCGGGGATGATGCGGTCGGGTATGGCGGTTACCTTGTCGTTTTCAATATAGACATAGGGCGGCATGTCAAGGGAGGCGCTTATGCCGTAGAAATAATCAAAGCCGAAGCTTGTCGGGCCGTCTTTTATCGGCCGGCTGAAATCAACATCTTCTTCCGCCTGGCCGTTCTTGGCCCACGTCCAGCCCAAATGCCACTTGCCGATGCAGGCCGTTTTGTAGCCGTTGCCGCGCAGTAATGAAGCAACCGTCATCCGGCCCGGTTCGATTAACGGTTCAGAATAGCCGAGCAGGACGCCCTGCTTCAGGCGCGAACGCCAGTTGTAGCGGCCGGCCAGGATGCTGTAGCGCGACGGGGTGCAGACCGCCGAGGAAGAGTGGGCGTCCTTGAAAATCATGCCTCCCCGGGAGATTTTGTCCAGGTTCTTCGTTCTGATCTTTGATTGCGCGTTCAGGCAGGAAACGTCCCCGTAGCCCATGTCGTCCGCGAGGATGTAGACGATGTTAGGTTTGCTTTTCATTGCGGCCCGGATGTGCCGGAAGATTCTTCCAGTAGTAAGTCCATGGCCGGTTTGTGAAAGCACGGCATGTACTTGTCGGCACTGTTTGCAATAAAAACCTTATGCCATTCAGAATATTATTCAAGTATTTTAAACGATCGGGATAAAATTTTCTAAGGGAGTCTTTTATCTTGACGTCTTCAGGCAATGAGTGAAAAATCCAAATTTGCAAGGGTTGTTTTTAGAATTTAACCATGCTCCCGGGCCGGCGCTCCGCGAAACGATAAATCAGGCGATTGGCAATAACAGGTTTTGCGAGTTTGCAGGCAAGGATAACCGGATAATTTAGAATGGAAAAAAACTGGCTGCAGCGGCATGTGCGATTGTTCCCCGGATGGCGCCCCGTTTTATCTTTTCGTGAATTCCTTTCCGCCGATGCGCCCCCGCTGCGCGCCGAGCTTTTCGGAATGCTGCAGCTGGAATCGCACGCCCGCCAGGTTGCGCTCCTGCACGTGATTGATCCATCCAGGGGTTCGGAAAGGCTGCTGCGCCGCCTTTCCCGAAACGAAGCCGTCATCCGGGAATCTTACCGCGTCGTGGTCGACGCCACGCGCCAGAAAAAGTATGTTGCGCCCGCGGCCGAGTGGCTGCTGGACAACTATTACCTGGTCAGGGAGCAGATCCGCATGGCGCGGCTGCACCTCCCGCGCAGTTACAGCAGGCAGTTGCCGCGCTTGAAAACCGGACCCGGCCAGGGGTTACCGCGGGCCTATGACCTGATCCTGCAGCTCGTAACTCATACCGATGGCCGCGTGGACGTTGAAAACCTCTCGCGCTTCGTGGCTGCTTATCAGTCCGTTAAACCCATGTCTCTCGGCGAACTCTGGGCTGTTCCGATCATGCTGCGGCTGACCTTGATAGAAAACCTGCGACGCGTGGCCTATCGCATCGCCTGGCGGCGCCGCCTGCGGGACCAGGCTTCCGCCTGGGCGCAACGCTTCCAGAGGGCCGCCCATGACGATCCAAAGCATTTCGTCATGGAGCTGGCAGATTTTGTCAGGTCTGATCCGCCAGAATCCGGGCCCTTTGTTTCCGAGCTGATTACAAGCCTTGAAGGGCATGACCCCGGCCTGGTGCTTGTGATCAACTGGCTGGAACAGCAATTTGCCGCGCGCGGGCAAACGCTTGAGCTGGTTCAGCAGGCGGAAAATCATGAGCAGGCAACCGACCAGGCTTCGATCGCCAACACTGTTACCAGCCTTCGCTGGATGGACAGGATTGACTGGCAGGAGTTCATTGAAACGCTGAGCGTGACCGATACGGTGCTGCGGCATGATCCGGCGGACGTATATCCCCGCATGGATTTTGCCACGCGCGACCGTTACAGGCATGTCGTGGAGCACCTGGCAAAAAAAAGCCGGCGGAGTGAAGAAGAAGTTGCGGGGCTTGCCGTGCGCCTCGCCGGGGAAAATAGCGGCGCCGCGCCGGCCGGCGGCCATGTGGGGTATTATCTTGTCGGCGACGGTCTGGGTCTTCTTGAGCGGGAAATCGGGATCCGCCCGCGCATCGCCGTCGGTTTTGACCGCTGGCTGCGTCAACGCGCCGCGGCGCTGTATATTGCTTCCACAGCGGCGCTGACGGCCTGCCTGGCGGCGCCTTTCATGTGCCTGGCATTCGCGGCGGGGGGATTCCGGCACTGGGTGCTTTGTGCTCTTGCGGCTTGTGCGGCGCTCGCTTTGTCGCGCCCGGCGATCCGGTCCATCCAGTGGTTGTGCGGCCTGGTCGTGCCGCCGCGCAACATGCCGCGCCTTGATTTTTCGCATGGCATACCCCAGGAACACACGACGGCGGTCGTGGTGCCGGCACTGTTGACCCCGGCCAATCTCGGCGACTTGCTGGAAAACATCGAAGTTCATTTCCTGGCAAACCGCAGCCCGCACCTTTTATTCGGCCTGCTTACGGATTTTCCCGACGCAGAAAAGGACATTCTGCCCGGAGACGGCGAGCTGCTGCGCGCCGCCGTTGACGGCATCCGGGCGCTGAACGACCGATATGCGGATAAATCCGGCCCGCTTTTTTTCCTGCTGCACCGCCCGCGTCTCTGGAACCCGTCCGAGCGGGCCTGGATGGGATACGAGCGCAAACGCGGAAAGCTGGAACAGTTCAACAAACTTGTCCGCCTGGGAGAAGCAGCGCCATTCAGCACCATCGAGGCGGACATGCGCGCCCTGCGCGCGGTCCGCTACGTGGTTACGCTTGACACCGACACGCAGCTCCCGCCGGGTTCCATCTGGAGAATGGCGGGCACCCTGGCCCATCCGCTCAATCGCCCGGTTTTGGACGCGGCCAGGCGCCGCGTTGTGAGCGGTTACGCGATATTGCAGCCGCGCCTGGCCGTGAGTTTGCCGGCGGCCCGGAGATCAATTTTTGCTTCGATTGCGGCCGGAGAGGTAGGGCTTGATCCTTACACCCGCGAAGTTTCCAGCTTCTATTTTGATGTATTCGGCCTGAGCCAGTTTGTCGGCAAGGGAATTTACGACGTTGAGGCGGCAGAAACGGTCCTTGGCGGCCGGTTTCCGGAAAACCGGATCCTGAGCCATGACATGATTGAGGGATGCTTTGCGCGCTGCGGATTTATCAACGACGTGGAGCTGCTGGAAGATCATCCCTCCACATATCCTGCGGATGCTCACCGGCGGCACCGGTGGGTCAGGGGAGACTGGCAGATCGCCCGCTGGCTGTGGCCGGGGGTGCCGTCGGGAACGCGCCGGTCTGTTTCCAATTCGCTGTCGCTCCTTTCGCGCTGGATGGTATTTGACAACCTCAGGCGCAGCCTTGTGCCGCTCGCCATGTTTCTTGCCCTGGTATTCGGCTGGCTCATGTTCCCGGGCGCGGCCGCCATGTGGACGGTCTCGATGCTTGGTTTCTTCTTCCTGCCGGATGCCGCGCGCGCGCTTCGGAGCCTGGCGGCAAAAAGCCGTTCAGTCGCCTGGGCCGGCCACCTGTGGCACGTGGCAAAAACTGAAGCCCGGGCCTGGTGCGTTGCACTGTTTGATGTCATAAACCTTCCCTTTGAGGCATGCATGCATTTGGATGCGATCCTGCGGACGCTCTGGCGCCTGTGGGTAACCCGGCGCGGTTTGCTTTGCTGGCGCACGGCGGCCGAGCAGGAAAGCGCCTCCGGCAGCGGATTTTTCGGGACGCTCGCGGCAATGGGATCCGCGCCTGCCCTTGCTGCAGGAGTCTTCATGATGCTTTATCTATCGCCCGAACGCGGCGAATTGACGGGTGCGGCGTTCATGGTTCTGGTGTGGTCAGCCGGCCCGCTGCTGATGTGGTTTTTAAGCCGGCCCTTGGCTCGCCGGGCGCGGCTCCTGGCCGGGGAAGATGAAAGCATGATCGGCGCGCTTGCTTTTCGCACCTGGATGTATTTTGAACGTTTCTCGGCGGCAGAAAACAACTGGCTACCGCCGGATAATATCCAGGAAAGCGAGGGGGGGCTGGTGGTTACGCGCCGCACTTCGCCCACCAATATCGCCATGGATCTGCTGAGCAGCCTCGCGGCCTGCGATCTCGGTTACATTCCTGCCGGCACCCTGCTGGAGCGGATCGGGCGCAGCTTTTCAACCCTGGAAAAATTGGAGCGCCACCACGGCCACTTTTACAACTGGTACGACACCCAGTCGCTCCAGCCCCTGCGCCCGCGCTATGTTTCAACCGTGGACAGCGGCAACCTGAACGCCGCCCTGATCACCCTGCGCTCGGGCCTGGCGGAACTGGCTGGGGCACGCAATCTGTCCGCCCGATGGCGCCGGGGATTTGCCGAGATGGCCGGGAATGCCATGATGGAAAAACAGGGGGCCGGCCGGGAAGCCGGGCCCCGGGCGGGCGATTTTTTCGCATTGCGCGATTGTTTCATGGAATCTCCAGACACGCCGGCCGGAAGCTACGGAGCATTGCAGGAGGCGAACGGCATTCTCAGCCGCCTGAAAGCCGCGGTCCCGCCGGATGACGCGGCCCGGCACTGGATTGCCGCGATTGAACGCCACGCGGGATACGCGCTCGGGGACATCCTGCACCTGGCTCCGTGGTTGTCGGACAGGGATCTCATGCGCCGGGCTTGCGAAGGCGGCGCGGAAAACGCGCTTGCGGATCTGCTTGCGAGGATAAGCACCGCCCCGCTTGCGGATCTGGCAAAATCGGAAATGATCTGGGGAGGGGACCTCGAGGCCTGCATCTGGCAGGCCGGCCTTGAGCCGGAACTGGCGCTCCGGCTGAAAGAAAGCATGGCGCTAGCCTCGCGGCGCGCGGCGGAAAGGGTGGACCTCATCCGCGAACTGACGGCGCGCTGCGAGGAACTGGCAGAAATGGACATGGATTTCCTGTATAACCGGGATGTCAAACTTTTCAGGATAGGCTTTAACGCCGACACCTACGAGCCGGATCCGGCCTGTTACGACCTGTTGGCTTCAGAGTCCAGGCTCGGCAGTTACGTGGCTGTTGCCCGCAGGATGGTGCCCCTGGAGCATTGGTTTCACCTGGGCCGCACCCTCGCTCCGGGCGGCAGCGCCCCGGTGTTGCAGTCGTGGGGCGGGTCAATGTTTGAATACATCATGCCCGAACTGTTCATGCCGCTTTTTTCCGGCACGCTGCTGGGCGAATCGGCGCGGAACGCGGTCATGCGCCAGATTGCCTACGCCCGGATGCGCCGGATTCCATGGGGCATTTCCGAGTCCGGTTACAACCAGGTGGATGCGCAAATGCTTTACCAGTACCGGGCTTTCGGCATTCCGGACCTGGGGCTGAAGCGCGGGCTCTCCGACGACCTGGTCGTGGCGCCTTATGCCACCGCGCTGGCCATGATGCTTGAGCCGGCCAGGGCCGCCGCCAACCTGCGCGTCCTGGTCCGGGAAGGAGCCCTCGGCAGCTTCGGGTTTTACGAGGCGCTCGACTATACGCCGGAACGCGTCCCGCACGATGAACGTTTGGCCGTTGTGCGTTCGCACATGGCCCATCACAGCGGCATGAGCCTCGTGGCCTTTGCCAGCGTGCTCTGCGACCGGCCGATGCAGAGGCGTTTCCGGGCGGACCCTGAAATGCGCGCGAACGAGCTGCTTCTGCAGGAGCGCATTCCGCCTGCCCGGGCGCGCCATGTTCCCGAAGCGGAACACACGCCCGAAATCCGTCGCCCCACTCAATCCGGCGAACCGCCGGCCAGGATGATCGAATCCGCCTACACTCCCATCCCTGAAGTCCACCTGCTTTCCAACGGGCGCTACCACGTCATGGTTACCAATTCCGGCGGCGGCTACAGCCGGTGGCAGGATCTGGCCCTGACCCGCTGGCGGGAAGACGTAACGCGCGACGCGTGCGGAACTTTTTTCTACCTCCGCGAAGCAAGCTCGAAAAACGTCTGGTCTGCCACCCAGCAGCCTGCCGGAGGCGCATTCGAGCAATACGCGGTCAACTACGCGCAGGGCGTGGCGTCTTTTTCCACGGTCCGCAATCAAATTCAAACATTGCTGCGCATCGCCGTTTCTCCGGAAGATAACCTGGAGCTGCGCCGCCTGACGGTTAAAAATCTTTCAAATACCCGCCGCTTGCTTGAGGTCACCAGCTATGCCGAAGTCGTTTTGCTCCAGCAGTCCAGCGAGGCGGCCCATCCCGCCCTGCACGGGCTTTTCGTGGAATCCGCAATCATTCCCGGCAAGTCAGCCGTGTGTTTTACGCGGCGGCGACGGTCATCCCTCGAAAACTGGCCCGGCCTGTTTCACCTTTTTCTCCAACGCGGCGACCGCGCGGCCGCGCCGACTTTTGAAACCAGCCGCGAGCGTTTTATCGGGCGCGGACACAACACAACCCGGCCGGCCGCGGTCCTGTCCGGCGGCGACCTGTCAAACGCCGGCGGCGCGCCGCTCGACCCTGTTGCCGCAATCCGCCACCGCATCGCGCTCGCGCCCGGAGAGACAATTACGCTTGATTCCATAATGGGCGTCGGGCAGACGCCGGAAGAGGTAAACCTCCTGGTGGATAAGTACCAGGACAGCCGTCTTGCCGAACGGGTTTTTGATCTGACATGGACGCACAGCCAGGTGCTCATGCACCAGCTGAAGGCTTCCGAAACGGACGCCCAGCTTTACGGCCGCCTTGCCGGGTCCCTCTTGTTTGCCAACCGCCGTTACCGGGCCAATCCCAGCCTTATTGCCCGCAACCGCAAGGGGCAGTCCGCCCTCTGGAGCTATGCGGTCAGCGGCGACCGCCCCATCCTGCTGCTGCGCATCGGGGACGAAGCGAATTTGAAACTGGTCCGCCGCATGCTCCAGGCCCACAGTTACTGGCGCTACAAGGGGCTTGGCGTGGATCTGGTAATCTGGGCTGAGGCGTATGCGGGTTACCGCCAAAGCCTTCTTGATGCGATTCTGGGCATGATTAATGCAGGTGCTGAGTCCAAGGAATTGAATCAACCCGGGGGCATTTTTGTGCGCAACAGCGAGCAGGTCACGGAAGAGGATCGCGTGCTCTTCCAGGCCGCGGCCCGGGTTATCATCAGCGATCGCGGAGGAACGCTTGAAAGCCAGATGGAACGCCAGCGCCGGGCGGTTCCTCTTCCGCCGCGCTTGCGGCCGGACCGCCCGCGCGGCCATGCCGCGACTAGGGAAACGCAGCCGATGCCGCGCAAGCTTGTGTTTTCAAACGGGATGGGCGGGTTTACCGAGGATGGCCGTGAGTATGTGATCGAACTCAAGCCGGGCAAGGCCACGCCGGCGCCGTGGGTCAACGTGATGGCGAATCCTCTCGGCTTCGGCTCGGTGGCGGATGAAAACGGCGGCGGCTGCACCTGGGCTGAAAACGCCCATGAATACCGCCTGACGCCCTGGCACAATGACCCTGTTTCGGACATAAGCGGCGAGGCCTTTTACATCCGGGACGAGGAGACCGGCGCTTTCTGGTCTCCATCTCCAAGGCCGGCCGCCGGCCAGGCGAGCTATGTTTGCCGGCATGGCCTCGGTTACTCCGCCTACGAGCACGCCGAAGAAAAACTTGTGAGCGAAATGCAGGTTTTCGTCGCTTCGGACGCGCCGGTCAAATGCGTCATCATATCTTTGCGCAATGTCTCCGACCGGCCGAGGCGCGTGAGCGTGACCGGGTATTGTGAGTGGGTGTTGGGCGAACAGCGCTGCAAGCAGGCCATGCATGTGGTGACGCGCCTGGATGCGCAATCCGGCGCCATTTTTGCCGCCAATGCATTCAACTTTGACTTCCAGGGCCGCGTTGCCTTCTTCCAGTGCAGCGAGGCTGACCGCACGATCAGCGGCGACCGGACGGAGTTTATCGGGCGTAACGGCAACCTTGCCTCACCGGCGGCGCTGCAGCGTGAAGGTTTAAGCAACAATGTCGGCGCCGGCCTGGATCCATGCGCGGCCATCCAGGCCCGCCTGGATATACCACCCCGGGAGGAATACCAGCTTGCCTTTGTGCTGGGCTGCGCGCAGGATGAGGATGAAGCGCACCGGCTGCTGCGGCGGTTTGGAGGCTGCGCCGGCGCGCGCCAGGCGCTCGAGGGCGTCTGGCAATTCT
>JBAYWJ010000059.1:0-14190 GCA_041674125.1 Kiritimatiellia bacterium | reverse complement strand
ATGGCGCGCTCAATCAGGCTCGGCCACTGCGTCTGCGACCCGCGCAAGCCCTGCCCCTGCCCGCTTTTCAATGAAAAAAACATCTGCACCTGCGCCGGCGAGACCCTGCCCGCGCCCGGAACAGGCACTCCGGTGCGCCTCACCGACCACGTCCGCAACGCCGGCTGCGCCAGCAAGATAGGCCAGAAGGAGCTGCACGCGATCCTGGAACGCCTGCCGCCGGTGAAAGACCCGCGGCTCCTGGTGGGAATGGCCACGGCCGACGATGCCGCTGTTTTCAGGATCGCGCCCGGCCTGAACCTGGTCCAAACTGTGGACGTCTTCACGCCCGTGGTGGATGATCCTTTCCTTTTCGGAAGGATCGCGGCCTGCAACTCGCTGAGCGACGTCTACGCCATGGGGGGCACGCCGGTGACAGCCTTGTCCATCATCGGCTTCCCGATCGAGTCGCTCCCGCCCGGCGCGATGGCCGATATTTTGCGCGGAGGCATCGAGGCACTCGCGGAAGCCGGCGCCGTCCTTGTCGGCGGGCACAGCATCAACGACGAGGAGGTCAAGTTTGGCTTTGCCGTCACGGGCGTCGTGCCCGAGGCCGCCATTGTGACCAACGCCGGGGCGCAACCGGGAGACGTTCTGATCCTGACAAAACCGCTCGGCACGGGAATAGTGGCGCTGGCCGAACGCCTCGGGAAGGCCGATGCGGTATCGGTCCGGGCCGCGGCGGCATCCATGGGCGCGCTCAACAAGGCCGCCGCGGAAGTAATGGCGAGGCGCCGGGCGACAGCCTGCACTGACGTGACCGGCTTCGGATTCATAGGGCATCTCAGCCGGATCGCCATTGAAAGCGCTGTCACGGCCGAAATCTGGTTTGACCGCCTGCCGCTCCTGCCCGGAGTGATGAACTATGCCGCGCAGGGCATCTATTCCGGCGCAAAAGAGCGCAACGCCGAATACAGCGCTCAACGGACCAGGATGGAAAGCGGCGTCACGGACGAAATGCAGGCTGTTTTATTCGACGCCCAGACATCCGGCGGGCTGCTTATGGCCCTGCCGGCCGGGGAGGCGGAAGCCGCCCTGGGTGACCTCCATGCCGCCGGCGTCGCGAGCGCCGCCATAGTCGGCAGGATCATTGAAAAATCGGAAGGCCTCATACGGATTAAGCCCGCCGCCCCTGCCGGGGACAACCGGTGCAGAGCTGTAAAATCAGAACAGGAGAATAAAATGGAAAACAATAAAAAGGATGCGGCGGAAGCCTGCTGCGTGCACGGGGCCGCTTCCGCGGAGGGCGCGCTGGCCAGGTTCCAGGAATTCATGGCCTCTTCCCTCGCGCCGGGCAAGCTGGACGTGGTTACCAAGGAGCTGCTGGCAATTGCATTGGGGCTGGCCGTCAACTGCGTCCCCTGCTCGAGAATTCACATCAGCAAGGCGAAGAAAATGGGCATCAGCCCGGAAGAAATGGAAGAAGCCGCCGCGCTGGCGGTGGCCTTCGCCGGCTGCCGCGCCCTCATGCTCTGGAACGACCTGAAGAAAGAACTGCTCTGACAGAAAGCCCGTGTCCCAGAGTCCCGGCGCGCAAATGTCCTGAATATCAAAGAAAAAGCAGAACAAAGGCCAGGACCAGGAAAAGTCCGGCCATGGCTGTCTTTGAAAGCACCACCTCCCGCCTGCTCCAGGCGATCAGCCCCTGGACGCCCATCCCGCGCGCAGCCAGCGCAAGCACAATCACCATCGGCGCTATAAACATGATGTTATAGAGCAGAAGGTAAGCCAGGCCCTGCAGGGTTGAAACGCCGCTCTTGATCACCAGCACCAGGGTGGGCACGTAGACCTGGCCGGTGCAAACCGCTTCCAGGGCCGTCACGGACGCACCGATAAGGAAAGCCGCCGGCAGAGCGTGGCGGCTTTTCGGAAGGCGCATCATCAGGTCGTTCATGTATTTCTTTAGGCGGATGGGAAGCCTGAGCGTTACCGAGGCCGGGTTGCCGGTGCGGTGATACCGCCATGCATCATAAATTGAAAACGCAGCCATTACGAGCAATGCGCCGCCCATTCCCAGTTCAAGCGCCATACGGATGTACGGCAGGCCGGAAAAGGCGTGGAGAAACCGGAAAAGGCCGAACCCGATGGCGATATACGCCAGGAAAGACCCCGCGCAAAAGCAGGCGCCGGCAGAGAGGATTAGGCGCTTCCGGAACCCGGCCAGGGCGAGTATGCTTACAAAAAACACAAGCGTTGATATGGCGCAGGGATTGAAGCTGTCCACCAGGCCCGCCAGTATCACGCCGAAAAAAGTGAACCGTCGAAAGCGCGAATCAATAAGCCCTGACAATTCGCCCTCCTTGCCGCCTTGCGGGAGGAGAGCGCCGGCCGCAAAAAACCCGGCGCCGCCGCCATGCATTTCCACGGCGGGCGAATCTTCCATCTCATGGATCATTTCATCCACCGCGGGCAGAAAGCCGGCTTTGATCTCCGACAGACCTGAAAAAAGCCGAGTTCCGCCGACACCCATGTAAACCGGCTCGTTCTTCATCGAGCCGGCGGCCTGCTGGAAGCGGACCAGGTCAAGGTAATTGCTCATCGCGCCCAGGTCGCGGTAGCGGAAAGCGTAAGAGCCGTGGAACATGTTGCTCAAGGCGGGTATGACACTCGCCGACACCTCGCGGCATTCCGGGCAGCCGGGCTCATAAAAATAATCGATCCCGACCGGCTCCCCGGCCGCAACCGGAGAAATGATCACCAGCAGGGGAAGGAAACAGGCGGCGGCAAATCGTATCGGCCTGGTCATTTGGGAGCATCTATACCAGATCCGCGCTTTCAATCAATTTTATTCCCTCCCCGGTGCTTCATCCGAATATTTCCCCGAACGCCGCATCCCGCCTGTCAACAGGATCGTATTGGCAGGTGATGATAAACAAATCACCCTTGGCCGTTTTATCCGGCGGACAATTGACCTGCAGGTAGGTAAAGCCCCTGTCATGGTAAACGACAAATCCGTCCGTCTGCGATTCCGCCAGCGGGTAGCCATTAAGGCGCACATCAAGAATTTCAGCCTTCGGATAAGAGAACCGCAGCCGCATGGAAATGCCGTTTTTTATCGCGGACGCAGGGCCGTTCGCCCGGCCCTGCTTAATCGAGAGGCCGGGCCCCTGGGCGTTGCCGTCCGGCAATTGCGCGATAAAGCTTTTTAAATAATTTTTTTCGAGCCCCTCCCCGGCCCCGATTTTATCGGCCAGTTTTGGCAAGCTGGGTTCCGCGAGCCATCGGCCGGCAGCTTCGGGCGTCAAGGCGGTTACATGAAGCGCGCGGCCGGCCATGGTCGGATAATTGGAGGCATGCGTCAGCTGCTGGCGCATATTCCACAGCTCGACGCGGCTTTTCCGCCGCGCGGCCGCCGTGACGCCATAACTCACGAGCGCGTCGCAGACATGCTTGGATACCACGTGCGTCGGGTATCCCGGCCAATACTCGCCGGGCCATCGTTGCAGCCCGATTTCCAGCAATCGCTTGTGCCTGAGAAAGCCGCTTCT
This sequence comes from Kiritimatiellia bacterium, assembly GCA_041674125.1. GTDB lineage: Bacteria > Verrucomicrobiota > Kiritimatiellia > JAAZAB01 > JAAZAB01 > JAQUQV01. The sequence goes on along the minus strand of JBAYWJ010000059.1, from coordinate 10,663 downwards.
TTCCCACCCTATCTCCGAGGCGAAGCTCATCGTATGGAATTTATTGTAACAATAATGCGCGGCCATGACCGTCGGCCGGCCGCGCAAAAGCTTGTGCGCCATGCCCTCCAAGTCCGGCCCCCAGAACAATTCTTCCGCGTCTTCCTCGAGCAAATCGCTCGGGTAGCCTTCCCGCAGGGCTGACTCATCCATGAGATAGGCAATGCGCCGGTGGTAAGGCCGCAGTGAGTAGTTGGAAAAGGAGCAGCCCGAATTTTCCACCATGTATTCCCCGCGTCGGGCGTACGCCATGCCATGCCAGTCGGCATGGATATCCGGCTGGTATTCATCCATCACGCGCTGCACGGCTACGGCTTCAGGATGTTTTTCGGGATTCCGGGGGCAATCCAGTGTCCAGGACCTGTATAGATCCTGACCTTGGGCATTGTAATAAGACAGGGCCGCGTAACCATCCGGATTGGGAAGAGGCATGCAGACGATTATCTGCCGTGACAGGATGGCGCGCGCGGCATCGTCCGCGGAAAGCAGCCACTTGACCAGGTAGAGCATGGACATCGCAGCCGACTGTTCCACGCCGGAATGGAGGGCCGTCATCAGGACCACTTCCTTCGATTCGCTGCCCGCGGATGGATCCGCAATCACCAGCGCCTGCAACGGCCGGCCCTGGAGCGAGCGGCCGTATTCCCTGACGCTCAACAAGCCAGCGTGCTCGCCGCCCCACCGGTTGATTAACCGGCAGATGCTTTCAACATCCGGAGCATTAATGCTGTCGGTCTTGCCATCCATGGCGTTTCCTTTCAGTGCGGCCGTCACCGGAAAGCGCGCGCATCACTCCGCGCGCGGGAGCAAGTCGCCCGGCAACTCGATCAGGCTAACGTTCTGGAACCAGGCCGATCCCGTCCCGCCCAGGATCCCCAGCCGGATCGAATACCGATCCCCGCCCGCATCGGTTTTAAAAACGTAATATTTCTGTTTCCAGGCCGTTATGCCCGAAAGCTCCTCGTGTTTTTTATCACCAGGCAACCAGTATGTACGCTTGCCGTCGAAGATGAACCCGGTGGCCCATCCGCTGCCCAGCTCTGTCTTCACCATAAAACTCAGCACGTACCGGGTCTCCGGCTTCATCCCGGCCACTTCCTGCATGGCCGATGTAAAACCCTCCCCGCTGGAGGAGATCTTGAGCGCCTTGGGAAAAACGGAGTCAGCGACCTCAACCACCGCCCCGGTTCCCGGCACAAAACTCCAGTCCCCCGATCCGTGCGGCCCAACCGTTCCGGCAAAATAACCGTCGCGCGCCAGGGGCCTAACCGCATCCGATTCCATATACACCATACCCCAGTTGACGATTTCATGAAATCCTTTTTCCAGCAGGCGCGACCAGCTGTAATATTCCGCCGGCTTCCCCTCGATCGCACGATTGCGGCAAAAATTGGCCGGGAACCCGCCGGGGTTCATATCTCCCAATTCAGACCGGGGCATGACCAGCTCCCCGCCCCACCCTTTCTCGTCACGCCAAACCGAGGCCCGGGCCGCGGAGTCAACCAGCTTGCCGCTCATGTGCCAGGTCCGCTGGTCAACAATCCCCTTCCGGACGCCCAGAATACCGGCGGAGGTGATCATGACCTGGGCATAGTGTTCAAAATCCCCGCTCGGGTTGAGGAAGATTTCCACGCTGTTGTCGGCATACGCGTCTTCCGGCAGGGTCTTACCCGACGCCGTCACATGGGCCATGTCCGGCTCCGCCAATTGAAATGCCACATAGACATTCGTCGCATCAAACGCCGTTTTGAAAACACCCTGGAGGCCGGGCACATTCTTGTTTGCAAACGGCATCAGCCAGGCGGCCGGCGCGTTTTGCCAGAATTTCTCCTCCATTTTGCCGTCCAGTGTAAAAGGCACGCCCCCGGTTTTCAACGCCAGCAGGCTCATGTTCCCCATCACCTGCTTCGCGGCCAGCCGCTCCTCCATGTATTTCCTTTTCTTTTCCATGAAGTCCCTGGAGTATTCCTGCATCCGCCCGAACAGCTCGGCGCGCATGAATTTAACCCGCTTCAGCGACATCGCATCCGCTGCCGCCAGCCGCTCGGCCTCGTCAAAGTATCCATCGAATTTCTTCAATTGTTCCGGAGACATTATTTCGCCCCAGGCGACATCCGGCGAGGGGATGACCTGTTTCGGGCCGAGGGCGGTTTCGATCACATTGCCGCTGATTTTGGTCAGCCAGATTTCCTCAAGCTCCCCGTAATATTTTTTCATAGCCGGCGCCGCCGCGCCGAACATGAGCCGGTAGTGCTCGTCCAGCAAGGCCTCCACGTCCACGGATGAATCCCAGTGCACCCTGGCAAACACGTATACATTCAGGTAATTGTACAAATAATAACGGCCATACGTTTCCATGAAGGCTCCGTCGGAAACAGGCGCCATGCGCTTGTAGTAGCTGCCGATGGCGCGCGGCGTCATGTGCGGTATGACCTCGGTGGTTTCCAGAAAAGCCGAGCCTTCGCCGACCAGATTGATTGCATAATTCCACAATTGGACCTTGTGCCCCAGTTTCGCGGCCCAGTCCATCACGTTCCGGTCGGCCTTATCCCGCAACTCCGGCAGATTCTCCAGCCAGGGGCCGATCGGGCATATCATCACCAGGATGTTGTCCGGCAATTCGACATCCGGCAGGGGGCGCGCAATACCGTAGGCGCCTTCAGCCAGATAGCCCGGGATACCCTCGTCCTTTAACCTGCGGGCAACATCGGCCGTGAATTGCCAGAGAAGAGTGCTCGAGGCTTTTGCCCCGTTGGTGAAAGCGGCCTGGCAGGCAGCGCAACGGCAGCAATAGAACCCGTCATCCGGCATCATGCTGAAGCATTTGTAACGTTTCTCCCATCCGTAACTGAAATGCTTCGCGTCTTCATACCACTCTTTCACCCACTGGATGCCGTTGGTAGGCCAGCGGACGTATTCGCGATAATACACGCCCCGCACATCCGTGGATTCGCCCTTGAGATAGGAAGCCGCATCCTTGAAAACCTCTTCTTTGAGGCCGCTCGAATAACAAAACTGGTTGATGCGCGGCTCCATCGGGTCATTGTGCTTTTCGCAATAGCGCGAGCCATCGGGCATAAGGGCAAAATATTCCGGATGATTGGTGGCAAACCGCTCGATGTAGCCCCGGCAGGCCAGGCCATGGTTGAACGGGAGGGCGCGCGAACTCATTTTCAGGCGGGCATACTGGATTTTCTTGGCCAGCCGGTTGGCAACGATGTTCGTGTAGTTGGGATAAGTCCGGTCATACCAGATCCCCACTGTATAAGGCACCTCCCGCAGCATCTTGTCCGGTCGGTCCGATACTTCGCCGGCAGGGACCTTGAGTTCGGCCAGGGAAGGTACAATCGTGCCAATTTCACCCGGGAAATAAAAACGCACACCAGCGAAACGCTCCAGGAAATCTGTGACCCCGTGCCAGGTGCCCTTGGCGAATTTCGGGGAAAAATCGCGGGCCGGGTGCAGGTAGACGTCCAGGTCGGCTTTCTTTTCGTCCGGGCCGGCAATGACAATGGCATCGGCGGCAATTTTGATCGTGAAACCGTCGTACGGAATGCGGCTGACATCCACGCCTTTTTCACAGGCCAGGCTGCAATCCCCAAGGATAACGGGAAACGCCTGCCCCGTCGGCGCCTTGACCAGCGGCACCGGCTGACCGAATGCCTGTTCCAGGAAGGTTTTCAGTTCTTTCCCGGCATAAGCCGCCACCGTTCCCGACTCCTCCGGCACAACGATCTCCATCTTCACCTTGCCGCCGGACGCCAGCGTGACGGGCTTGTTTGCATCCAGCTTTACAACCCGGGGCGGGATCTTCTCGCCGAACATATTACGGTCGTCCGCCAAGCAGCTGCCGGCCTGCCCGCCTGGCCCTGTTTCCGTCATCACCGCTTTGCATCCTGCCAGGATCAGAATGCACGCAAGCCCCAACCAGAGAACCATGATTTTTGCCATCATTTTTTATCCTCCATTTATAGCAATATAAAAAAACTGTAGCTGCGGCGCTCCACCTGAAACGGATCGCCAAATGCCGAAAGTCGGCTATCTTGGCCGATATGAAATCGGCCCTACCTTCATAATAATGATCTATAATGGCAATTAATTATGAACCGTTACTCTAGAGCGCAATTGACTGTAGATATTCTTTGAGCATTAAACACACAGTAACATTTTTGAATATTCAAGGCGATAGTCAAGGCTATCAATATCAATGCACCTTGAACATAATGCCCCGGGGCATGTATTCGTAACAGCCCATGTCAATCCTGCCTGAAAACCGGTCGATCCGGGAGCGGCCGTCCAAATCCACGGCGCCTTCCATCCACGGCTGGTTCATACCGGAATTGACAGCCGGCGAATTGGGAGCCTGACGGAAATCCTTGCCTGTGAAATCAACGAAGGCGGGCGGGTTGGTAATGTTGCCGGTACCGGACATCCGGAAGTTAGCATTTGAGGGGAAGGAACAGGAATTAAGGATTATGTTAGAGTAACCCGCAATCGCCTTCATGGATATGTTGTCGCTCCCGTTGCTGCAGACAATCGTATTATACATTTCAACTATCGGGCAAGGCATGGAAACCGAGGACCAGTCCCGGATAAATACTCCACCGCCGCCAGCCGGCGCCATGTTGCTGACAATAGTGCAGTTGTAAAAAAACTGCGTAGATACGACGGCATTGTCCTCATGCGCAAATGCTCCGCCGTAACCGCTTGCGTTGGTAGCGCGGTTATTACACATCAGGCAGTTACGGACAACGATTCTGTTGGGAGTGCTGCCGTGCAAGCCGGCTCCGCCGTATGCGGCTGCGGCCATATTGCTCCTGATAACACACCGCTCGACTTCATGGCTTTTGCCGTAATACTGGCCTCCCCAGTGAAAATCAATGCCGCCGCCTGAACCCGCCGAATTGTTTTCAAACAAAGTGTCGGTCGTCCGCGAACATCCGATGTATGTGCTCACAAAAAGGCCGCCACCGCGACCGGACGCTGATAATGCCCGATTATTGCGGAACGCGCAGTTGGAGATGATGTTAACGTAATTTAAAGGCGCAGAATACCCTGCCCAGACCCCCCCGCCCTGGGAGGCGGTTCCCGATCCAACGCTATTATCGGTGATTATACAATCGCTTACCAGGCCGGTTCCGGCAGCCTGGACAACCAAAATCCCGCCGCCATAATTAGTCGCCACACAATTTGAAATAGTGAAACCAGCCAGCACAAACGGGGCATAGATTGCAATGCCGCGGTATTTGCCCTCTCCGTCAATGATGACGCTTTCCGGCGAGCCATTTGAGCTGCGCAATATCAACGGCTTGCCGGCAAAAACCACGTTCGTGCCGCCATAATTAGTGGGATTGGGGGGCAGCGTGTATCTTCCCGCGCCGACCATGACCGTGTCGCCGGCAGCGGCCGCGTTGACCGCATCCTGGATATTGCTGGCCGCCGTCTCCCATGTGTTGAATGAACCGCCCGGCGCCTGCCCGTTCTGCGCGGCATAATGAGTATCGGCAATTACGCGGAGGCCGCCGGATGCCGCCAGACAAACCATCACGACCAGGTAGGCCTTTTTCATCTTATTTCCACATTCCACGAAATATCAACCGCAGCCTTGGCATGTAATAAATAATTATTGTCGGGCCGGCCATGCCGGCCGCATGATCCGGCCTGGAGCGCGGCAGCACGCACAAGGCCGCATCTGCGCCGCCATTCCAGAAGGTATTTAAGTTGACAGGCCATGTTTTCTTGTGTTTTATATCAAGAGAGTTGTTTGAAGAACATGGATAATAAACTCCAATATCATGTAATAAAGTCGCATGCGTTCTACAAGCGCCTCAGCGCAGGCCCCTCTCCCCGGCCGATCGGTTTACGGGCTTTTTATTTTGTCGACGGCGGATTCACCAACGTCATAAGCGACGAGACTTATGAAAGGGACAATTATCCTTTTTACACGTTTGAATACGTTGCACAGGGAAGCGGACAGGTCGAAGTGGATGGCACCCGCTATCCTGTGAAAGCCGGCGACGTCTACATTTTGCCCGCGCGCAGGCATCACATTTACTGGCCGGAAGATCCCTGGCGCAAATATTATTTCGTCACCCAGGGCCCGCTAATAGAAAACCTGCTCAGCGGTTACAATCTGTCGAAACGTTATCATTACCCGCAGGCAATCTGCGTGAAAAACTATTTCAGCGCCATATCCAGGTGGCGGACCTGGCCCAAAGGGGAATCCCTGCACAATACCGTTGCCATCCTGGCGCACCGGATTATCATGGGCCTGGCAAGCATCCCAGGATCAAACACGGGGCTCTCGCAACGGATCGCGCGGATCAAGTCTTTGCTCGATGAAAATCCCGAGCAAGGCGTTTCGCTGAAAACATTAGCCGGCTCTGAAAAGATGTCGCGCCAGCACCTGATCAGGCTTTTTAAGTCCGAACTTGGGATTTCTCCGCACCATTATTTGCTGAACCGAAAAATGGAATTGGCCAGGCGCATGCTTGCCGAATGGGAACTGACCGTCAGCGAAACCGCCTATCGCCTGGGCTTTTACGATCCCTACCATTTTTCACGGATGTTCAAGAGACGGGTTGGAGTTCCGCCATCCCGCGTTGCCGCGCGCGCCTCCGCCGATATCAGTCATCCCGGATCTTTTGGCCGGCGCCGTGCCGGCAAAATGCTACGCGAAAAATAATGTGAAACTCTTAAACTGACCTGCTCTCATTACAAACAAGAGAAATGTGAATCAATGAACTTAGCGCGCATCATCTTCAAGCAGGCCGGCCTCGGCGGCGCTCTCATTGCGCTGGCATTGAGTTCCGGCTGCGCCTCCATCCGCCCTCCGGCCGGGGCAAAGCCCTTTGAAAAAAATCTCCTTACAACCGCCTACTGCAAGTGTCAGAAATGCTGCGGGTGGGATAGGTCCTGGTTCTTCGGCGCTCCGGTCTACTCGAGTGGCCCCTTGAAGGGCAAGCCCAAGAAGGTCGGCATCACCGCCAGCGGCACCAGGGCCAAAAAGGGCACCATCGCCGCCGACACCACCCTCTACCCCTTCGGGACTGTCATGTATATCCCGGACTACGGCTACGGGCGGGTGGAAGACCGCGGCGGCGCCATCAAGGGGGAGCGCATTGAGCTCTTTTTCGGCACGCACAAGCAGGCGCTGCAGTGGGGCAAAAAAACTAAAAGGATCAAAATCTGGCTGAAATAAACGCCGCACACCCCCTGCTGTATACGTCCGCATGTTTATCTGGAGATAAATGGCTTAAAACTTACCTTCTGGATTTCAGATTCCGCGGTCGGATCGGGAATGACGGTGCCATCTGCATGCAAGGCGTCAGCTTCAGCTTTTACCTGAAGCACATTTCAACATCATCAGTCAAGGCCAGTTTATCAAGCGTCATCGGGCACATCGGCCAGAACCTGAACTCATGCCTGCCCTTTTTCAGATAAAACATCTCGAAGCGGCTTCCGGGAGCCTTGGGCGCGCACATCAGGTGTTTCCAATCCTCCGAATAATACCAATGGTTTGAATATAGCCAGAACGCCGGACGGCGCCCGGCGCCGTCAACCTCCATTTCATAATGGCCGTGAAGCTTGCTCCCGTAAATCCTGCTGAACATGCCGAAAAAGAAGTAATTCCCGTCGCGGGGCACTTCAAAGTGCCAGATCAACGGCCGGTCATCCTCCCGCCTGTCAAGTTCCAACGCTCCAGTTTTATTAGTGGATATGGCAAACAGGGAGCTGTTCTCAAGCCTGGCGGCGGTTGTCTCAAGAAAACATCCGGTCTCCCTTTGCCGAAGCTCTTCCGCCCCCCTCATGTCCGCGTAGACCATCACCGGACGGCTCAATCCATCCGGCATGCGGACAATGAAGGCGTCTTTATAACGCTTGGCGCGCGCCATCTTTTCCATGTCGATCCTGACGGTCAAATCGACACTTTCACCTTCCTTCAGTTCTCCGGCCGGGGAAACTACGTTGAACCACTTGACATCGTCATTAATTCTCACCCTGAACTCCGAACGATAACCCGGCGCCGCCGTCATCCGCAGACTCACCTCCGCCAATCTGTCCGGATACTTGAACGAAACCTGCTGCCGGTCCAGTCTTACCGGCAAAGGGCGGAACGGCAAATCCGGGCTGTCACTTGCCGGGTACGCGCCGATCCCGGGGCTGTCCATGTCAATGAAGTTCGGGATCCTTGTCCCTTTGTTGGTCCCAACTCCGGGCACAAGCCTGAAATCCTGCTTATCCTCATCAACGAACTTGATCGTGGCAGATACGAAGTCCGTATCGACCTCGGCAGAGATCAGCCCCTTGGGCAATTTGCTCAGAAACACGTTATTGCGCAGGACAAGGCGCTTATCAGGCACTGTCGTCTTCGGCCTGCCACCATCTCCGATATTGGGCATGGTGTTGTTGAAGCAGTGAATCCTGCCCACGCCAAGGTCACCGAAATAATTTTTTACCCCGTGGTTGGCGGAGTTGCGGAAATCGCCCAGGTTCACCGCCAGGTTGCGGAAAATATAAGACGGGCCGATGATGCAGGGCGCGGCGCTCACCGCCGACAGGACGCATTCAAAGCGATTCAGGAAACACCTGATATTGGACTGTCCGCCGTCAAGCTCCACACCATCATCGTTGGCCAGCGCGAACATGTTGCCGTAAACATCCCCGTCGCAATTGAAGCCGCCCGCAGGCGAGCTGTTGGCGCCGCCGCCGATGGCGTCGTCCCACCGGCGGTAGTCACTGCCGATAAAATCGTTATAGCGGATGACCAATCCGCCCGATGTGCTGCGGGTGGATATAGCCATCGGCCCGGCGGGATGGGAATAAAACCAGTCATTGGCAGTGGAGGCCGGGGAATGGATGTAATTGCGCTCAATAAGGATATCGCCGGAGTCATCTATATTTATGGCCCCGGCTCCTCCCGGAGTCTTCAATGGCCTCCCGGTTTTGGCAAGCCACGTGCCGCCATCGTGGCTGGTATCCCTGATAATTCTGCAGTGTCCCGACAGGTCACAGTTCACAACGCGGATATTGGATGATTTGCGTATGTCAACACAGTGGCTGTTGCCGCCCTGCACGGTCAGTCCATCCAAGATGACATACCGGGCATCCTCGACAGAGATTACCGCGGCGCGCGGTGGATGGTCGGTCAAAATACTGCCGGGATTGCGCGTGGTGTATCGAATCCAGCCGTTGGCAGCGCCCTGATCATGGATGAGAATATCCTGCCCGGAAGACAGGTCATCGAGATAAACCGTTTTTGCGACCTCCACTCCGGCCGCAAGGGTTTTGAATTTTCCCTGCAGTTTTTCGCCGGATGGCTGGAGCGTGATTTCCAGCTCGTAGTCCGCGCCTTCCCTCAAATTTACAAGGCTGCCGCGCCACTCGTCCTTATTAACGGGCAGAGGCGCAATATTGGTCCCGGCAAAGGAAGTTTTTGTCGCCGCAACGTATTCCACCGGCAGCTTGACCAGGGGCAATCCTTCCCGCCAGGCTGCTTCCCCGGCAGCGTGGAAACGCACAATGACCGCCCTGGTCTCCGCCGGTGCTATTACCCGAACGGAGCAAGTCTCGAAGAGCGCCTTGGCCGATAAAACCGGCCCCGACCTGTTCGCAGCAGCCGGTATTCCTCCAGCCCCGCCCGCAACACGTCCATCGGTGCAGCCGCATATTATGACCGCGAATGCCGCCAATAAGGCGGTATTGAAAATTTTAATGGATGACATGGCGCAAGTATATTTACGTGCCGCTAGATTATTATGCGACATCACCGCCGCCGGAAGGATAAGAAACGCGGCCGGCCTATGACGGAGGCCGCCGCAAGGGCAATGGCGGAATGCTCGACCACAAGGCACCTTGTAAAAGCCTGGCGCATATCTTCCCCCACCGCCAGCACACCGTGGTTGACCATGAAGATCGTTTCATGGTGCCGCGCCGCGGAGGCCATGGCATCGGCCAGGCGAACGGTTGTCGGCGTGACGTACGGCACGGTGGCCACGCGCCCGAGGACGCATCTGAAATCAGGGGTCATCGGCCTCAAGCCGGCGCCTCCGGAAGTGATCACGCCCGAGGCCCAGGCCGAATGGGTATGGAACACGGCCTGCACATCCGGACGCGCACGGTATATGGCAAGATGCATGTTGAACTCGGAGGTCGGCCTGGACTTCCCCCGGATTTGCCGTCCGGTTTTCAATTCGAGCCCGCAGAGGTCCCCGGGCTTCATCTCGTCCATGGCAAAGCCGCTCGGCTTCATCCACACAAGACCGCCTTCGCGGGCGCTGATGTTGCCGCCGGCGCCGGCCACCAGGCCGGCCGCCGCGATTTTTTTCCCGTATTTTACCAGTTCGGAGCGGATATTTTTCATTTTGACAACCTCCCGAATTCTCCCGATCGTTATTCAAACTTTTGAACGAAAAGCCTTTTATCCGCCCCGGAGGCGCCGGAACACCAGCATGGTGACGTCGTCGGACTGCTCCGCTCCGGCCGCGAATTCGCCCAGGGCTGCGCGCATGCCGCTGACGACTTCCGCGGCGGCAAGGCCGCGCATTTTACGCAGCTCGGCCACGGTTCTGCCCTCGCCATACAAATCGTCGGCCGGGTTCATGGCCTCGGTTACGCCGTCGGT
>JBAYWJ010000058.1:0-14419 GCA_041674125.1 Kiritimatiellia bacterium | reverse complement strand
TTCGTCCACGGGCACCGCCGCCTTGAAACGCGTATAGGGATCGAGATAAGATTCAAAGTGCAAGCCGAGCCCTCTGAAAAGAAAGTCGCACTTTTTATTGGTGGTTTTACTGTCGGTGTATGAGGCAAGCATGTCGCCCGTGATGCTGATTTCCGGGTTCAGAGCCTGGAGCCCCAGCGCTCCGAAAGTAAATTCTTTTTCACCGTTTGTTTCCACGGCATTAGTATCAATTTCATCCCGCGCCGACTTGCGTATGGCCTCAAGCGTGGCGGCCGCCGGTTCCGGCGCCTCGCGGGCGGAGGGCGCGGGCTGGTTTGTTTCCAGCAGTTTTTTCTCCAGAACTTCAATGCGCGATCGTAACTGCCGGATTTCTTCCACCATGTTGGTCGCCGTATCCGCCTCGGCCGCGTGAACGGCGCAAATTGCCGCCAGGGCCGGGATTACAAGAAAACAATACAATAAAAACTTCAAAGGATCCTCCTGTTTTTAAAAAACTTGATGCGTGAGCGCAACGCCGGCGAAACAGCCGGCCTTGCGTGAAATCCCGCTTGGACGGCGCAGCCTGAGGCTGCTGCCCTACCTTTGCAGAATGGAGCGTCAAGCGGTAGGGCGAGAGCGTTAAGCTCCGCCGTATTTCAAACTTTCGGAGGACCGCGGGCGAGGTGAGAATCGCAGAATGTACGGATGGTCGGTAAGGCTGAAGGAAAGATGATTGTTTCGCAAACGGAGATTACTGCAACCGGCGCGATGGCGGCCGAAGCGGCCTGAAGGGGCGTAACGGCCAGCTGGCAGGCCGGGCACTTCTGCGGGTCGTGATCGGGGCGGCCATCATGATTTTCAGCGCCCCATGGCCCGCGGGTTTCCCCGGCGGGGGCGTGGCAGGCGCAGTCCTGGCCGGCGCCGCGCGCGCAATCCGCCTTATGCCAGGCGGGATACAAAACTACGCCAACAAGGAAAGACGCCAATAACACGCCTTTAAAGATCTTATGCATGCCACATATCCTGTGAAAGTTAGGCAAAAAAAGCACAATCGGCGCCGATTGTCAAGCTCTCCTGGCTCATCAATGCCGAGAATCAATGCGGTTGCAGTTGGCGCAACCTGCGCAGGGAATAAGGGCTGGTAAACCCTCGCTCCCGTTTATTATTTCCTTTGAAATTTCCCAAACAGCCTTTAACGACAGTAATATCTACGCCGAATTGGAACATATGTCCCCGGCTCGGGCGGAGGGACTCCGGTAACCCTATGGCTTCCTTCATCCCCCCGCGCCTTGCTTAGGCGGCGTTGTAACCGCAACCATATTGCTGCAGGCTCGCATATCCTTCTTCGTCCGTCAGTTGACGGACTTCGCAGGCTAAGAAATACGGGCATTCGCCGCGATATCCCGACCTCTTTGACTCTGGACCGCATGCTTCACTGCGCGATGGATATCGTGCTGTAGCCGCTGCCGGAAAGCTTTATATACCAGGCGGTCAGCGCCGCGTTGTAAACCGCGGGATCGGCCTTGCCGTCGCCGTCAAAATCGCCGGCCACCGGCGTGTAACCGGCGCCGCCGAAGCCCCATATAGTGACAGTGGCGTAATTGGCGACCGAAAGCAGCATCGTCCAATTGCCCGCATCCGTTTTGTATATTACCAGGTCTGCGCGGCTGTCATTATCAAACATCCCCGGCAGGGCCTGGTATCCGCTTCCGCCGAAGCCGTTGAAGGATAACGCCTGGTAGCCGTTTCCGGAAAGCCTCACGGTCCAATTTCCAGTCGACTCCTGGTAGATTGCCGGATCGGCTTTCCCGTCGCCGTCATAATCCATGGCCACCGGCTCGTATCCCGTTCCGCCGAAGCCCGCAAGAACTACGCTGGCATAGCCGCCCTTCGACAATTTGACTTCCCAGCCGCCCGAAGCTTCGTGATATACAGCCGGATCGGACTTTCCATCGCCATCGAAATCCCGGATGACGGGCAAGTATCCAAGCCCGCCGAAGGCCGTGATCGTGATGGAGGCGTACCCGCTGCCGGAGAGCTTGACCTGCCAGGCGCCGGTTATTTCATTGTACACCGCCGGGTCGGCTTTCCGGTCCCCGTCGAAATCCCCGTGAATCGCCTGCTGGTTGGCTCCTCCCAAGTTTAACTGTATCTCGTTATAACCGCTGGCGGAAAGCTTGATTTCCCACGCGCCCGAAGATGCCTGATAAAGCGCGGGATCGCTCTTCCGGTCCCCGTCGAAATCGGCCGGGAGCGGGACCCTGGCCGCCTGGTCGGGAACAACTGCAAATATTCCCTCGGCCGCGCTGACGTAGATCACGCCGTTGCGGATTCGAAGCGTTTCCAGGCGCGTGTCCGAACGGGCCAGCATCTGGTATCCCACGCAGGCGCCATCGGACACCAGCAGGCGGTGCAACTCGCTTGGATCGGTGAACGAAGTCACGGTAACAACGAGGTTCCCGAAATCATCCGCCAGCAGGCCCGTGGCGCCGTCACCCGAAGCCAGGGTTGCCCAGGCGTGCCCCTCCGGGTTCAGCGGACTGACCGCGGGGTTGGCGATGGCCGCGGCGACTTCAGCGGCGCTCCAGCGGTAGACGGTCGGATTGCCATGCGCCACGTAACCTTCGACGTAATAGAGATTGCCGTCCGCGTCAAAAGCGACCGGCCCGCTCGCGTTGCCGATAGTCCCGAGGTTCACCAGCGGGTTGCTCGCCAGTTCGCCATTCGCATCAAGGGGGCTGTAATAGATCGCGGCGGTATATCCGCCCGCCGCCCAGAAATCGGAGCCGCTGCGCGTTTCCAGCCCGTATATGTCGCTTTTAACGCCCATATTAACCGGCGCTGCGGGAGCGGCCGGGTTATACCGGAAGTAGTCGCAGGTCCAGCGGGTGTATGTTCCGCCGTCGTTGAAATAAACGTAACTGCCGATCGCGGTCACGCGGGAGCCGGAAAAGGCGTTTGTATCCGCATACAGGTTGACGGCGGACGTGCCGTCGAACTTGTAAACGGAGAAGCCCAGCCCCCAGTAAGGATCGCCGATCGAATAGTAGAGATTGGTATCTCCATCCCAGTCGAACGCCACCAGCCTTCCCCCCGCATGAGGATTTGCGTAAAAAGTCTGCACCGTGTAATTGGTGCCTGCAATGACCGCGGCGGACGCGTGTCCGGCGAGCGCCATCAGGCACACGCCCATAAACAATTTAATCATCGTTTTCATCTTCTTTGTTATATTCCTCCCTGATGCGGGCAACGCCCGCAACCTAAGTTTATGTTCCTGTTGTAGGCCCGCATAATATGCGGGCGTCTGAGCCGTCATACTATGACGGCCTACAATCTAACCAAGCTGCATCCTGCGGGATGCTGATGGATCGGTATCGCGGCACCTCCTTTTGATTCCGGATCGCCATCGCCCGGAAACATTCATGTTGCTGAATTTTTCCATAATCTTGTTTTCAGGCGCTCATCGCCCCCCTCCCCCGGCTTCGCCGGACGCTGATATTTTTTTCATCCAGATTGCCGCCACGGCGTCAAGGTCAAAGCCCGCCTTGTTGTTGCTCCGCGATGCCGCCCCGGTTTCCTCGTTGTGATAGACAATCTCGCCGTCCTTATCGGCCAGCCACCTGCTCCCGGTGGACTGGATGAGCACGTACCGGATCCATTCCAGTCCCAAAACAGAAATATCAAAGCTGTCGCCGCCCGACATGGCCGGGTCCGTGGGGTCGGGATCATTGCCGTTGCTCATGACGGGATTGACGCCCGCAAAGCCGGAGTTGTAGCAGTAAGGATGCCTCAGGTTCAGTTCGCCGCTGTCCGGGTCGTAGCGCGGCGAGAAGTTAATCGGGAACTGCCGCCAGTTTATGCCATCCTGGCTGACGGATACCGTGGCCGGCTCCATGAACCGGGTCTCGGGATCGAGAACGCCGGCCTCGTTGCAAACATAGAAAACGTTTTCGAATACCGTGAAATCAACGCCCGGGCCGTCCCAGACGACGTTATCCGTGAACTCCACCATGATGGATCCGCCATAGGGGGCGGATGCGCCCCCGTCGCTGTTAATGGCGGCACCGATGGAAACAATGTCCAGGGATCCCGAGCCCAGGCCCGTGCCGCGGGGGGCGCCAAGGACAATTTGAGGCAATTCAGAAGACCTGAAGGCATTGGGATGAAGCAGATTTTTGCCGGTGACGCCGTCCGCAAACGGATCCGTTTCAGGCGGGAGCGTCACGCAGACGCACGGAGGAGACGCCGAGGTGACGGTGATTCCGTTTTCTTCAAGGAATGCCGCATAGTAATAAGTGCCGCGGCCGACATCGCTGTCAGTATACGCCGTTGCCGGGCCCAAGTATAACGTTGTGCCGTCCGAAGGCGCCGCCGGATTGCCCGCGGAACTCCTTACAATCCGGACACTGAGGTTGTCGCCCGCCGTTGACATACCCCATTTCAAGGCAACGCTGTTGCGGCTGAGCAGCGCCTCGAACGCGGATATCGAGGCGGCGGGTTTTGGCAAGACCTCCAATGCAAATTGCACGGAACTGGATTGGCCTTCGTTGTCCTGCACCCAGACGCTGACTTCGTAACGGCCGGATTCCGCCGGCTGCCCCGAACAGACGCCGGCGGCAGAAAGCTCGAGCCCTGGCGGGAGGGAATTGCTGACGCCCCAAACATAGGGCCCGGTTCCGCCGGCAGCCTGGAATGCGAATTCGAACTCATCTTCCTCGTAAACGGACGCTTGGGGATAATTGAGTATGCACAAGGCCGAACGGATACGGAAAACAAACTCCTTCGAAACCTGGAGCTGCGCATCGCAGAGAGTCAAGACCAGCGGGATGTCGGTATCAAGCGATGAGGCGGCAATGCTCCCGCTGATTTGCCCCGTCTGCGGGTCAAGGACAATTGTCCCGAGTTGATCAAGGCCGCCCGCCACGCTCCAGGCATAAGGCGGAATACCGCCGGACGCCTGGAGCTGGAAAAAATAATCCCCGCCGGGGCAGGCCGCCGTCAGGCTGTCGGTCAGGATCACGAGCGGGTCTTCCGGTTGAAACATCAGGACGTATTCCGCCACATCCCTCGAGCCGCGGCTGTCGGTTGCCCCGATGAATATGTCCGCCGTGGCAGGTTCGAGCGGAATGCCGCGCAGTTTTCCGGAAAGGGCGTCGAGCGTCAATCCCTCCGGCAGTTCGCCCCCCGCCACGCACCACAAGTAAGGCGGGAACCCGCTCGCGGCCTGGAGCTGCGCTTCATATGTGTCGCCAACCCGGCCCGGCGGGAGCGAACCGGTTGTTATATAGACCAGGTTCGAGCCGCCGCTGACCGTGGGTATCCATTTATCCTGCCGGCAAATGGCGCCGAACCGCTCCCGCATGAATTTTTCTTTGAGCGCCGCGATTTCTTCCGGGACGGCCGGGGCCTCCCCGGCCTGATCTTCGGCCTCAACATCATCGCCCGGATTGCCGGTTTCGGCCGATGAACCCGGCACGGGAGCATTGGTCCCAGGCTGGCCGGCAACCTTGCCATCTTCCCCTTCCTCCTCGCCGCTTTTTACGGCAAGGGACGTCGTTGCCCGGCCGTCAGAAACCGCACTGCCACGGTTGTCAACGCCTGTCCCTTTGCCGAAATGGAGCCCCGCCCCGCAGTCGGGCCTTGACGAAAATAAAAAGATCAACCCGGCCGAACAGACAATCCCCGCCAATACCCCCAGACCGATTCCTGCCGCTCCCCTTGTCAACATTTCAATTTGCCTCCGCGCTCCGATCGTGACATGCAAAACAATGACACTTCCCCGCGCGGGACAAAAAAAACCTTCAGACTCCCGCTAAAAGAATCTGAAGGCTTTGAGTAGACAGACGGCAGGCCTCATTCTCCTTTCAAGCGAAGGAGCCGGCAAGGATTTTATCCTTTGCCCGCAACGAGTGTGGTGAGATTCGTCTCCTGACTTCCGGCTTCTGGCCTACTCCTTCGCCTTCTCCGGCAGTTGCCAGATGGCTTTTGAAGTTTCGCCGCGTCATCCCGATTTTGCATCGGGATAAGCGGTCACTTGCCCTGAAGTATGTGCTTCACTTAACTTCAGGGACGACGTGATAGCCGGTCACAGTGGCGCGACCGTATCCGATTTTCACGGATTTCCGTAATCTCCTCACGAAAAATTACTTATTCCAAAGAACTGCCCGCATATATAACACAACCGCGCGGTCAGTCAATAAAAAGATCTTGCGCTGGATTCACGACTTTGCCAATGCAAGCGGGAATGACAAACAATAATGACTCAAATATGACTCACTGGCCGGTTATATAGCTCATTATATGGCTCAGCCATGAGGCATTATATGAGTCAACTGACTGCCTCATAGAAGGCCGATTTCCGGTCCGGGGAGTTTGCCAAAATATGTCCCGGCACCGGCAAAACCGGAGATTGACAACCGTGATTGATCTTCTTAACCTATTGCCACGCTTGTCCGGACAAACACCGTAAAACGACTGGAAATCCGCCGCTGATTTCACTTCTGTTCAGCACGGTCCCGGCACGGCACGCGTGGGCGATATACTTCGGTTAGTTAAAATGCCGGACAGAATTTGTGTTGGCGGCTGCGGATAAATAACGGAGAAAGCATGCAACAAAAACCATTTGTTTTGTCCATGAAAGTTCTGGTCCGCGACGCAAAGGGCGGATGCCTTCTTTTAAGACGCTCCATGGCGTCAAAGGCCAACGCCGGCAAGTGGGATCTGCCTGGGGGCAAGGTGGATCCCGGCGAAGCGTTCGACCAGGCCTTGCTCAGGGAAGTGACTGAAGAAACGGGGTTGACCATATCCCTGTTGAGGGTGGCCGGATCGGCCGAATCGGAACTCCCTGCGCGAAAAGTCGCCTATCTCATCATGGAAGGCCGGGTGGAATCTGGCGCCATCCGCCTCAGCCCTGAGCACGATGATTTCCGATGGGTGAACGTGCGGGAGCTGCCGTCAATGGACCTGGCCGAACAGTTCCAGCCATTCGCCAAAGCATATGCCGATTCCTGCGCCGGGGAACCGGTCGGCTGAGGGATAGCCAGAGTTTAGGCTCCGATTCCCCTGCTGTCATTCAACGAAGCATGCAGTCAAAATCAAACAATAGGGAGCCATGCCCATGAATGCGCGGGTTCAAAAAACTCCGGATCCCGACATTAAGGACAAGTACTGGTGCTTCATCTCTTACCGGCACTCCGACAACAAGGCGCCGGGCCGCTCGTGGGCAACCTGGCTCCATCATCTGATTGAAACCTACGAAGTGCCGCGGGAATTGGCGGGCCGCACAAACGGCCGCGGCGATGTCATTCCTGAGCGGATTTTTCCCGTCTTCCGGGATGAAGAGGAATTGCCGGCAGACGCCGACCTCGCTTCGCCGATTTACAGGGCGCTTGACCGCTCGAAATGCCTCGTTGTCCTGTGCTCCCCGCAAGCCGCGGCATCCACCTATGTAGCCAACGAGATCACGTACTTCAAGAAAATCGGCCGCGCGGAACGCGCCATGGCCGCCATTATTTCGGGAGAACCCAATGCGGCCTGGGATAAAAACAAACAGGCGGCCGGATTCGCGCCGGAGGCTGAGTGTTTCCCGCTTCCGCTGCGCCATCCCGTGGACGCGAACGGGGTCATTGATCGCTCCGCGCACGCGGAACCCATCGCCCCTGATTTCCGTTTGCCGGACAGCACGGAAGGATGGACAAGTCCCGAGGCGTACCGGCTGGCGTTAGTCTCTTCGGGGAAGGTGAGCAAGGCCGAAATTGAAAAGCGTGTTGAGGAGTACCAGGCGAAGATAAAGCTGGCGACGCTCAAGGTCATCGCCGGTATCCTGGGCGTCTCGCTGGGCGAGCTGACCAAGCGGGATGCGGCATACCAGCTGGTCAAAGCACGGCAACGCATGCGGGTCCTGCGACGCTGGCTGACGGTGGTTGGTTTCCTGGGCCTGCTGGCCGCCGCGGGCGGCCTGTACGCATGGGCAAAGCGCGCGGAGGCCATCCGCCAGCGACAGATTGCCGTAAAAAGCGAGCTAGAGACGCAAGAGGCCCTTCGCAAGTCGCGAAAGAGCCTGTCCCAGGTGGACCTGGAACGGGCCCTTTCGAAAGCCGCTCCCGGCACCGCGGCTGAGGACCTGGCGCACCTCGATCGCGCCATCCGTTATGATCCTGAAAATACCACGGCGATTTACAATATTTACGGTCTGCTTTTGAACAGGGATTGGCCGCTGCCCGTCTGGCGCGCTCAACAAACAACCAACACGATTTTCAACGCGGTTTTTATTCCGGGACGCCCGGAAGTCGCCATCTGGGACGAAAGCGGAGCTGTTCATTACGTCAAAGCAAAGAACGGGGCGATCTCGGGACCGCCGCTTCAGCTCGGACCGGATGTTCAGCCGGCTTTATTTTCGTCCTCCGGTTCGCGTTTCACGGCCCTAAATAAGGACGGAACTTTAATGCTCGTTGAAAACGGAACCGGGAGTGTGCTCAAGCGGGTTCAACTGAGCCCAAATGCCCGGAATTTTTTCAGGAGCGACGATTCCCGACTGATAGCCATAGAGGATTCCGGGCGCCTGCATATCTTCGGCGCCGAGACATTGGACTCCATGCTGGATGTGCGCCTGGGCGAGAAAGAGGAAATCGAGAGCATTGTTTTTGATCCCTCGGGAGTCCGCATGCTGGTGTTGTTTGGAAAGAAAGTCGAGGTCTGGGATTTTGGCCAGGCCCCTGTGCAACGGAAAGTGCTGGTCACAGGGTCGTTTTTCAACAGCGCCGCCATCAGTCCGGACGGCCGGTGGATCGTTATATCGGGCGGGGATCCCTGCGCGTTTGACGCCCTTTCCCTGGAGAAGGTCAATCGCTTCCGGGATCTTCCCATGGCCGCGATCCTGAAGTTTTCGCCGGATGGGATGTTTCTCCTGGCCCTGGGCACGGATGGAGTGTTGATGACGAGATACAACACCGAGCGCGACCTCCGCGGGCCGGACATCAAGCAGCAGGGCCGCATCGGGGGGTTTTTCTTTTCTCCCGATGGCCAGTTCCTGGTCACGACATCCTTCGACCAGGTCAATGTCTGGGACAGCCTGCGCGGTTTCAAGTTACTGAACGAACCGATCCGGATGAACAAGTCTTACCGGGCCGAGTGCAGCGCTGACGGCAACTTTCTGCTGATTGCCGCGCCGGATTCCGTTGTCCTGTGGGATATCAGGCGCGGGGCGATGTTGAGGAAAAACACCAGCCAATCCTTCGAAAAGTTTAACGCGATATCAATTTGCCCCGTGCCCGAACGGGGCGTAATCATGGTTCAGACGGCAGACAATAAATCCCTGATGCTGGACGCACGCTCGCAAAAACCGATCGGCAAACCCATCCCCCATCACGGGTTCCGCACATATCTTCTTTTAAAAAGCATCAAGAGCACCGGTTACCTCCCGCCCATCTGGAGTCCCGACGGCAGCTGGGTTCTCTCCGATCTCTCCGAGCAGGTTGCCACGGTGGATGTCCGGACGGGCGCGCAATTGCGCGCTCCCGTGGAACACAAATCATACTATTTCCTTCCGCAGATCAGTCCCGACGGGTCGTGTTTCCTGACGCAGCAGGATGCCAAAACCCTTTTGTTGAGCAGGGCGCGCGTAAAGACGGGAACGCCGCCAATCGCGCTGAATTGCGGGGACGGCATTGTGACGTCATGCGCTTTTTCTCCGGATGGCCAAACCGTTTACGCGGCTTCGACTGCCGGGCTCAAGCTCTTCGACGCGGTCACCGGAAGACAGAAGGGCGACTTGGGATTTCATTTAAAATGGATCACGGAGGTTCGTCCGCTTGCCGGCCTTCCACTGGTCATAGTGGCTTTGAACAATACCCTGCGCCTGCTGGACCGGGATTCCGGCCGGGAGACGGGGAGCTCTTTTCACCACGCCGACAACATTGAACAGATTATCCAATCCCCTGATGGCGGTTACCTCTACACCGCGTCCAAAGACAGGACTGTCCGCATCTGGGACCTGCGTATACGCCAGCCCGTCGGCGCGCCGCTGGTCATCGACTCGCCGCTGGTTCATCTCTCGCTCACGCGGGACGGGCGGCTGCTTCTGGCCTTGACCGAATCGGACCGCCTGTATATCTGGGATGCGCATACGGGCCACCAGGCGCAGTCCCCGTTTGAAGTGTCGCGGGGCAGTCACTTCATCCACCTCGACATGGAGTCCGGATTTCTAACACTCGCCCACCAGGACCAACTGTCGTCGTGGGACCTCGGTTACCTGGGCAATCGCAAAACCGCGCCGTATGAGACATTGCGCCCGCTGGTCCTGGCCCTTGCGCAAAAATATCTCGATGATGAAAATCACCTGTTGCCCGTGGAAAACGCATTGGACGATCTCCTCCGATTTCGCCTCGAATCGCCGGGCCAGGGCAGCCTGCCGGCATGGTTCATGGGCGACCGCGGAACGCGCGCCATCTCGCCATACGATGCCACCCCGGTGAAACAGTGGATATCTGAGCAACTCAATTCGGGCATCACCGACGGCTTGTTTGAATGCCGGTTGCTCGACCATGGCGATCCGCAGATCATCAGCAAGATGGCTGTAGAATTGGTGGCGCAAAGCGAATCCATGGCATACATGCGCCTACCCCTGGAGCGTGAAATTGCGAGACATGCAGCGAAATTCATCATCGGCTATCTTGCGAAACGATTCCCCGACGATGCCGAGGTTATGAGGCGCAAACAGGCGCTGGATATGAGATTCCGGAGATACATGGACCAGGATGCGTCCCTGGGAACGCCTCGTCCCGCCATGGCGACGCCGCCCCCGCGCGAAGCAGCGCCTGCGTCTGCCCCGGAGGCAACTACCACCGAACCCCATGTCATCCACGTAGTGACAACCGGGGACAGTCTCGCCCTCCTCGCCAAACTTTACCTGGTGAACGCGAACGAGCTGGCAAAATTCAACGGCATCAGCACGAACGTCCTTCTTACTCCCGGGCAGAAACTGAAAATTCCCCTGTCCGACTGATAGAGCCGCTCCGGCGCCGGGCAGACTCTTGTTCTATTTCCGCTTGTTTTCAACAATGTTCCGGGATGATATTATCGCGTCCCCGATTCAAAATCCAGAACAGACGCCGGATTTCCGCTCTATCTCCGACGCGATATTCAGCAGCACCCCCACACCGGCCATGGACAGGCAGAGGTTCAATGCGCCATAGCTGACAAACGGAAGAAGCGTGGCATGCATGATGAGCGCTGTCACGGCGAGCAGGTTCAGAAGGAATTGAAAACCCAGCAGGGATACGATCCCCAGCCCCAGCAGTTTGCCGAACCTGTCCGGCGCCCTGACCGCGATGCGGGCGCCTGATACGATCAAGATGACGTACAGCCCAAAAAGCGCCAGTAAACCAGCCAGACCCAATTCCTCCCCGATTAACACGGTCATCATTCCGCCACAGAGGTGATCGCTGAGGTATTTACTGGATAGATATGCATTTCCAAGCCCAACGCCGGACCAGCCGCCAGCCGCCAACGCCAGCCGGGGAATGGGCACGCAAACCTGGTCCGGCCGGCTCTGCGTAAAGAACGCCGCAAGACGCAAAACATTGATCCTGCTTTGCATCAGGGCCCATATAAGGCCTGACAGCGACAGCATAACATATGTAACTATATTGGCGATTCTCTCCCCTGCCGCGATCAGCACAACCAGGCCCGCGAGCATGATCAGCAAAGCGCCGGTGAAATCCGGCTCAACAAGAATTAAACCAGCCATCACGCACAGCGCCACGATCGGAATCCAGAACAAGGCCGCGGGGCGCAGATTCCCCGATTGATACCACCACGCCAGGAAGAGCACAATTGCCGGCCCGGCCAGCAGGGACGGTTGAAACTGCGCGGAAGGACCGAGCATCATCAGGCTCCCTGCGCCCGGCACTTTAAAGCCGGCGCACGGGATCAATACCAGGATCAGCAGACAGGTAACGAAGACAATTAAAGGCACGGCAAGGGCCCGCCAGCGCCGGTAGTTGACGCGCGAAAAAACCAACATCAGCGCCAGCCCGATGCCGGCCCAGGTTATCTGTTTATCGAGCAAACCGGTCGTTGCCCCGGACAGCTCGCGGCCGCACCAGGAATGATGGCTGCTTATGCTGCAGAGCATGATCATGCCAATGCTCACAAGGGAAAATACGGCAAACAGCAACGCGAGCGCGGATTTCTTCATATGCATAATATTTCCCTGATACTACATTCAGGCAGCTCATACAATTAACAAATTGCTATGAAAAAGTCCCTAACTCATTGCAGGCGAGCTTGCCGGATACCTAGCTGCCGGCAGGCGGCTTTCATCCGCCTCAGGTCGGCGGCCTTGTGACAGTAGCAATTTCTCACATTGCGCTCATAATAGGCGATGATTTTAAGGGCGGAAGGCGGATGAAAAGCGCAATATAGCGAAAACACCCCTAAAAGGACGCGCGGGCTGGCAATGGCGCTGAATCTCTCTGGACGCATCAAGTTTCTCCATTCCATCGCTCGCGGCAAGTTCAGGCAGGTTGTGCGGACAAAAACGGCATCCACCGCGTCAAAATACACCAATATCCAATCCGGAGATTTGAGGAATGGTTTGATAAGGCGATAGTTGGTATTCATGATGATCGCCGTGTTGCACCTGTATTTGGCATCAAGCATGCCCAGATCGCCGCGGGCCACGAGCGCCAGATAATCATGCCAGACTCCGGTTTGCAGGTATGGCCCGTAGCGCGGATCTATGAACACCTTGCTTGAAGAAAGAGCCCAGATCAGATACCCGCCGCTGAGATAATCATTAAACAATGGCCCTGGCAATTTTTGCTGCTCGACGAAAGCGGCCGCATCTGCCGGGATAAAATACCGTATCCGCGATCCAAACCAAGAATTATAGGTATTATAAACAGCGGTCTCGTAAAGGATCATTCCGGAAAGGCACAAGGAAAAACAAAACGCGGCTATATTGACAAACGCGCTCGGCCGCCACCCGGCAAGATGCAAAAGATATCGAGAGGTAAACAGCCAGAGAATGCAAAAATAGATCGACGCCCTTAAGACTGAAAAACCGAGAACAAAGAAAATAATGTTCAAAGCCAGCGGCGCGAGACATGTTTTTTTCTTTTGAACCCGCGCAGCGACGGCAAGAGCGAGCAAAACAAACGCCATTAAAACCATACACCACGCCGTGTTTGTTTTCCGGAAAGGATACCCCGCGGGGAACAGGAATCCCCACAGCGGCGTATAAGCATTGATAGAATGAATATGACTGCCGCCTTGCGCCGCGTTTTCAAGAATATTGATCCAATAGACGGCGCCATAGGGATTTAAGAGCGCCGCCGCGCATGAAAGGAGCACGCAAAAGGCAAGTTTCAAGAGCAGCGACCACGTCATACGATCAGGATCCCGGCAGGCGTAACAGACCGTCTCCGCCACAAGGGCAATGGTAATAAAAGTCAGCCCATTGACAAATCCTCCATGCGTGTTCACCCATACCGCGAATAGCGGAGGATATATCCAGAAATAATTTTTCCGGCTGACTTTTGACAGAAAATAAACAAACGCCGCAATCGTGAAAAACAGCATGGAAAACAATTCCGGCTTGATATAGACGGCCACTGAATTCATGGCCACACCCGTCAGCAGAAGCCCGGCCAAATAGATCTGCGCCAAAGGCGCCTGACAAGACCGTAAAAACAAAAAGAACAGGCCAGTCATTGCAAAAAAAACCAACCACTGCATTACCGCGAGTGCCGTATACCCGCCGGCAGCATGAACCAGGAACAAAACTGAACTCCCGATCCATGTCACGTAAGCCCATGATGAACTGGCGGGCGTCCATGAAAAAATGGAGGGATCAACCGTTATCGTGCGATAACGGATAAAATGCTCGCCGTATTTCAGATGCCACCAGATGTCATAATCATCGGCAAGGTCGGGATAATACGCGAGGAGCGCAGCCAGGACGACTCCGCCGGTCAGGAGCAGCATCCATTTCGTGTTAAAAAACATGTCGAGAAAGGCACAGAGCGACAAACCCGACAGAGCCACGCGAGAATATTTTTTGGACAATTTCATTTGAAAAACAAAAGGGGGGCTGCAAACGGTCGCAACCCCCCTGCGCAATGATCAGGTTATCTTGCCGCAGGCGGATGATCAGCCTGCGGCATGATTATAACCGTTATTTCCGGCTTTTCACCACGTCCAATTCGTCGTAAGGCGATAATAGCCGGATGCCGACATCATGACGGTCCACTGGCCCGTTGCCAGATCGTAAACAGTAGGATCGGCGCTGCCGTCTCCGTCGTAATCCGCTGGCGTGGGGATATAACCCGCCCCGCCCAATGTCCAGCCATAAACGGAGGAATCATATTGCCAGTATCCGGCTCTGGAGAGTTTAATCTTCCAGGTGCCTGTGGATTTATTATAGACCGCCGGATCGGCT
>JBAYWJ010000057.1:0-14585 GCA_041674125.1 Kiritimatiellia bacterium | reverse complement strand
TCCGGGCGACCTGGCCGGCACGGGCGGCGACTGGCAGGAGGAATACCCGGATTACCTCGGCTGTATCAACAGCCTGGATTACAACCTCGGGCGCATCCGCGCCGGGCTGAAAAAACTGGGGATGTTCGACAACACCCTCGTTATCTATACCTCCGACCACGGGTCCCATTTCCGCACCCGGAATTCGGAATACAAGCGCTCGTGCCACGAGGGCAGCATCCGCATCCCCATGGTCTTTTGCGGTCCGGGTTTCCAGGGCGGCAAAGTAATCGATAACCTCGTGAGCCTCATCGACATTGCTCCGACCTTCCTGGCGGCCGCCGGTATTGATCCGCTCCCTTCCATGCGCGGCCGGCCTTTGCAGCAGCTTGTAACCGGGAGCGCGGCCGGCTGGCCCGAGGAAGTGTTCCTGCAGATAAGCGAAAGCCAGTGCGGCCGGGCGGTCAGAACCAGGAAGTGGAAATACAGCGTGCGCGCCCCGGACAAGGGCGGACGCGACCCCTCGAGCGAAGTCTACATGGAGGATTTCCTCTACGACCTGGACAAGGATCCCCACGAGCGCAACAACCTGGTCGCGGATCCCGCCTTGCGCGAAGTCCGCGCGCAGCTGGCAGTCACGCTTAAAAGGCGTATGGTCGCGGCGGGAGAGAAAGAGCCGGTCATTGTTCCATTTGATAAGAATTACATGTAGACACGGCGCTCTGACTGCCCTCCGAAGCTGGCCTTAGCGCAGGTGGGCCGCCGTGTGGGGGAATTATAGACGCCCCGACTGAGCGGGGCGGCTACAAGCGTGCGGCGCATATGACACTACAAAGGATGCTATAGACGAATCTCAGTTCACCGTCACCGTCACGCTGCTGTAATACAGGTGGTCAAAGGTTATCTGCCCGTCCATGACGCTGTCCACGCCGAAGTAGATTTTATAGGTGCCCGCGTTAAGCCCCGAGATTGAAAGCACCCCGGTTGACGCCAAGCTGAAAAGCGGTCCCTGCCAGCTCACCGAAAACCCCGGCAGCCACGCCCCGCCGGCGGAGATGAAATCGCAGTAATACCATGTACCTGCCGCCTGGGCCAGGAGCCACCAGTCGGCATTGGAGCCAGCGAGTGCGTTCGGATTAAGGCTGATCGTTACGGAAAGAGTGTCGCCGGAGGCAATCGTAACCGCGCCGGTCGTGCTGTTGGCATAAACAACGGGGACCGGGTCGGTGGTCGTGTTCGTGGCTCCCGCGCTGGCATAAGCGCCCGGCGGACTGCCAGCCGCGCGCGTGTTGCCGAAAAAATCGCGGGTGACGGTATTAACCAAATTGCCTTCCGTCTCCGTAGGCGGGGAGGGCCGGTCGCCGCCGGTAAAATCAGGGATAGTGAAGGTGGCGGCGCTGAACACGTTGCCGCTTGTGATCGGACGCAAATCGTTTCCTGCGGGATTAACCAGCTCGGGCTGGATGGAGTTGACGGAATTATCGGCGCGGAACTGGTCCGGGTTGCAGGTGGGATTGGAAGCCTGCCCGCCCTGGCCCTCCTCACCGATGCCGAGCGGCATGGCGGAAGTTCCGTTCCAGAATATGTTTCCGCGGAAGCGCAGGTTGGTGTCGGCCTCGGCCGGGGAGGGAATGTTCGAGCCGGCCGTGGGCGTGCGCGGCCCGTACACGGCCAGGTGAGTGTATGCGCTCTGGAAGCCGGAGGGGTTGTAAATGATGTTGTTGTAAAAATACACGTTGCGGTTGGGGATTGATTCCGAGACACCCGTGGCGGCCGTGCCCCAGCCGCCGGCGGCCAGGTATTCCGAGCATCGGGCGGTGTTGCCGTCGCACGAGCGGGCGCCGAAAACCGCCTCGAGCGCGTGCGAGCGCGAGCCGACCCGGTAGAGGGTGTTATAGGCCAGGAGGATGTTGTAGCCGCCGTTCACGCCCATGCCGGCGCCTTCAATGTCGTGAATGACGTTGTTGATGAATTTCACGTCGGAGCATTCATAGTGCAGCCAGGGGGATGACATGAACTCAAACCCCGTGCCCATCCCGGCCAGAAACCCGCAGGTGCCGCCGTCGTAAATCCTGTTCGCCTCGACCCTGAAATACGCCGAGCCGCCCTTCAGGTAAATGACCCAGTCCGCGTTGTGGAAGCGGCTGCCGACGATATGCCCGTACTGGCAGGCGACAAAATCCAGGGCCATCCAGTAAGCGCCGGAGACGTCGCTGTCTTCCACGTAAAGGTTGCGGCACTGGTTCATCTTGATCACTTCCTGGGTGGTGTCGGTGCTGCCCTGGAGGGTCAGGCCGTGGAGGAGCATGTTGGTGCACCCCTCGGCGTGGATGATGTTGTTGCCGCCCGCCGTGACAGCAAAGTCAACCAGGTAAAGGTAGCGGCAGTCGTGGATGTTCAGGTCCTGCCGGAGGATGGCCGTGCCGGCGCCGTCGGCCGCCTGGATCACAATCGGGTATTGATATGTGCCGTAGCGTCCTTCCCAGTATACGGGCAGTGATCCTTCCGGGTACGTGCCGCTGACCAGCCGGATGCGGTAGCCGGTCGCGGTCATGGTTGTGTTGGCGGGGATGGCGTTCCAGGCGGCGTTGATCGTGCGCAGGGCCTGACTGCGCGCGGCGCCGGTGTTGGCGTCATTGCCGTTGACGGGATCAACCCATATATCGGCGAGCGTGGGCGAGCCCATGTCGTAATAGCGCGGATCCATGTCCTGAGCCAAACAGGTGACGGCCAGCAAGAGTGTTGCCGTTGTGGAAAGAAGGCAGGCGGTTGCCTTTAATATTATTTTCATGGCATTAATATGCCAAAAGGCTGTCAGGATATCAAATTGTATCCGGTGCGGCCATATGCTCAATCAGTGATAAAGGAAGCGCGAACCATACAGTCCGTTTTTACCTGCCCAGGACCAGGTCGGCCGGCCGGCCGCACTTGGCGCAGTTTTGCCCGTCCAGGCCGGCAAGCCTGGTGCTGTAGCCGCGGCGGATGACAAGCGTGTGACCGCACTGCGGGCAGGATGTGTTCTGGCCCGCATCCGAAAAAACATTGCCTATATAAACATAGGTCAGTTTTTCCCGGCAAAGGTCATGGGCTCGCTCGAGGGTGGCCGGCGGTGTGGGGGGGCGGTCCAGCTTGTATTCCGGATGATAGGCGCTCAGGTGCAGCGGTGTTTTTTCACCGAGGTTTTCACGGATCCAGCCCGCTAGCTTTTTAATCTGTTCTTCGGAATCGTTCAGGCCGGGGATGATGAGGTTGGTTATTTCCACATGGCGCCCGGCCTCGACCGCCTGCTTCGAGAATTCCAGCACCGGTTTGAGCGAGGCGGAGCATTGTTCCTTGTAAAATTTCTCCTCCATGCCCTTGATATCAATGTTGAGCGCATCCACCAAGGGCAGGATGAATTCCGCCGGCTCCCTTTCAATGTATCCGTTCGTGACAAGAACGTTCACCAGCCCGGCCTCGCGCGCCAGGCGAGCGCACGCTGCCACGTACTCGATGTTGATCAGGGGCTCGTTGTAGGTGTAGGCGATCCCGGCCGATTTGGAATCCAAGGCCGCGGCGATTATTTTTTCGGGCTGGAAAAAATCGCCGCTGTCGACAACCTTCTGGGATATGCCCCAGTTCTGGCAGAACCGGCATTTGAAGTTGCATCCCCAGCCGCCGATGCTGAAGATCGTCGCCCCGGGATGAAAATGGTAAAGCGGTTTTTTCTCGATCGGGTCGTTGTTGGCCGATGATATTTTTCCGTAGCCGGAGGCGAGCAGCTTGCCGGCGCGGGCTTCCCTGACGCCGCATATCCCGCGCCTGCCTTCCGCGATCCGGCAGTGGTGCGGGCAAAGCCCGCACTCAAGCTTGCCGTCCGCCGCCTTCTCCCAGAACATGGCCTCTTGCATATTGTTTTCCTTTGATGATTGTCTGCTTCTACGTCGTTTTTCTGTTTCATGCGGTTCGAATTTGGTTCGCAAAACGCGGCGGCGATTCCAGCCCATCTATCCCGTTGTCGCCCTCGCGCATCCGCTAGGATAGCGCTTCGTGCGACGCCGGCATATCTGGGCCGGACTTGCCTTGCTTTTGCGAATCCGTCCGACGCGGCGGACGGAAACCAAATTCGCCCCGTGTCAACTTCGGGCGCGCACAGCGCGCGCCCGAAATCAGATGCTTTCATGCCCAGGGCAAATCAAACTGCTCCTTTCGGGACGAAGATTCCATGAATGCAATCTCAAATTGCGCTCATTATAATTGATTTTGCTGGAAAAGACGATGGTAATCATGGGTCTTGTGTAACGGCGGTTCGCCTGCCTGCAACGCTTCGCGCCTGCCTGCATCGCAATGCGAAGCATTGCGGGCAGGTAGCGATGTGGGCAGGAACGAACCGCAGTAATGCCGTTCTCCCGAACGGCCCCTACAAAGAAATAAGCCGCATTTCGTCAGTCTGCAACGCAGCATCTGCCGGCAGAAGCTATATCCTGACCGGCGCGTTCTTTTTGGCACTCAGGTAGATGGCGTCCAGCAGCTCCATTACGATCAAGCCTTCCTCCGCGGGAGCCGGGTGGGGCTTGCTGGTGAGGATTGCTTCCACGAAATGGTTCATGCCGCGCCGCGCGGCCGGGACCGGCGGATGGATCTTCATGTCGAGGTGGCAGCCCGCCTGCTCGGTGAAGAGCTCGGCCTCGAAGGTGTAGCCCTCGTTCAGGTTGCGCTGGACCAGTCCGCCCTTGGTGCCGTAGAGGCGCGTTTCCATGAATTCGCGCTCGGCCACGTTTGCCGCCCAGCTGGCCTCCACTTCCAGGCTGGCGCCGTTCTTGAACTTGATGAAGCCGGCCGCCAGGTCCTCGACGTCGAATTTTTTTCCGGCTTTTTTGGCGATAGGCGCCGCGATCTTGTCGTAGGCGCTGCCCATCACCCATGCCGGCTCGGGGAAGCCCATAAGCCAGAGCGCCAGGTCGAGGCGGTGAACCCCCAGGTCGATCAGCGGCCCGCCGCCGGCCAGCGCCTTCTGGCCGAACCATCCGCCGAACCCGGGCATGCCGCGGCGCCGGTGCCAGACCGAGCGGGCAAAGTAAATCTCGCCTAGGATGCCGGTTTCAACCTGTTTTTTCAGGGCCCAGGACTGCTCGGAAAAGCGCGTGGAAAAATTGATCATGAGCCGCCTTTTGGCCTTTTTGGCGGCGGTGATCATCTCCCGGCCCTCGGCGGCGTTCATGGCCATGGGCTTTTCGCAGAGGACGTGGCAGCCGGCCTTGAGCGCGGCGATCGTCAGGGGCTTGTGG
This sequence comes from Kiritimatiellia bacterium, assembly GCA_041674125.1. Taxonomy (GTDB): domain Bacteria; phylum Verrucomicrobiota; class Kiritimatiellia; order JAAZAB01; family JAAZAB01; genus JAQUQV01. The sequence continues at coordinate 9,339 of JBAYWJ010000057.1, read as the reverse complement.
AATTTGTTCGGCGTGGCAACGCTCACCACGTCCAGGTTTTCCTTCGCCAGCATTTCCTGGAAAGAGAGGTAGCGCCTGGCAATCTTGTATTCGTCGGCGACGCTTTGCAGGCGCTCGGGGTTCATGTCGGCCACGGCGGCGATCTCCGCCCCGGGGTGGGAGCGGTAGCCCTGGATGTGCTGCTTGCCAATTCCCAGCCCGATGATTCCAATGCGCAATTTTTTCATTATTGTTCCTTTCAAGTAGTGGTATCCACAATAAGGCACATAATTCACAATCAAATCAGTGTTTGTGCTTTTTGTGCATCTTTGTGGCGGGTCGCTTCATCAATTATTCCGGCTTGGAGCGGATTTCCTCGACCGGGTTGGCGCGCGGGGCCTTGTACTGAACGCGGCTTTTCTGGCGCGCCCAGCGTACGGCGTTGGTAATTACTTTGAGTACGTTCTTGTCGTGGTAGGTGGGGTTGGTCTCGTGCCCCGGGCGGAAGTAGAATATGCGCCCGTTGCCCCGGATGAAGCAGCAGCCGCTGCGGAAGACTTCCCCGCCCTCGAACCATGACATTAAAATCACCCGGTCGGGATTGGGGATGGCGAAGGGCTCGCCGTACATTTCCTCGTGGGGAATCTCGAAATATTCGCCGACGCCCTCGACGATGGGGTGGCCGGGATCCACCACCCAGAGGCGCTCCTTTTCGCCCACGGCGCGCCACCGGAGGGAGCAGGGGGTGCCCATGAGTGCCTTGAATATTTTTGAAAAATGCCCGGCGTGCAGGACGATCAGGCCCATGCCCTCGAGCACCCTCAGCTGGACGCGCTGGACGATTTCATCCTTGACCTCGCCGTGCGCTGAGTGCCCCCACCAGGTCAGGACATCGGTCTTTTGGAGCACTTCCTCGGTCAACCCATGCTCGGGCTCGTCGAGGGTGGCGGTGCGGCACTCGATGCCGCCGGCGTCTTCAAGCGCCTTGGCGATCACGGCATGCATGCCCTGCGGATAAATCTTTTTAACCTTTTCATCCTTCTTCTCGTGCCGGAATTCGTTCCAGACCGTTACCCTGATTTTGTCGGCCATGAGTGCTTCCTTTCCATGTTTGAAAAATAATGCCTGATCATGCGCGGGTCAATATATGAGATACTTCGCCTGAATCAAAGCAGAAAGAGGCCCCCGGGGAATGGCGCCAAAGAATCTATTTCAAACCGGCAACGGCGGGCTTGCGGCTGAAGCGGATGTAGGGGAAACATTCGGGGATGTGGGAGTCCCATACCCCGTGCGGGCCCCAGAACCATCCGCCCGAGTCGCGCGCGGGGGGCGCTTCCTTGAGCATGTTGAAGCGCGAAAAATCAATGCGCCAGGTGTCGCCCTCGCGCGGCGGCAGGGCGCGCCCGTCGGCCTGGGCCAGCCATTTCATCCCGGACCAGGGGAAGGCCAGCTCCGCGGTCCAGCCGCGGTCGCGGTCGCGCGGGTTGTTGATGGTGCCGTCGCGCTGCACCGCCGTCTGCAGTCCGGGCATGTCCCATTTGAAAAATCCCAGGCGCTTCCCGCGCGGGTGGTGCTTGAACCCGACCCCGTTCCAGTTGCGCGCCCCGGGCGCGCCGCGCCGGAATTCGGGCGCAGAGCTGAAGCCGCCGCTCTCGTAGGCGTCCTTCCAGATGAAAAACGCCTCGTAGACCGTCCCGAGGGGATTGATCTCAAACTCGTAATAGGAGTCGCGCCCGGCGATGAAAACTTCCACGTCGTTTTCCTCGTAAACGGGCGCGTCGCGCTTTTTGTAAGTGGCGTAGAGGAAGGGCTCCTCGACCCAGAAGCCGATGTAAAGGTATTTATCGTCCCAGAGCACGGCGGCGCGCGTGTCGTGGATGGCGGGAGAGCCGGTGATGATGTCCGCAAAGCGCGGCGAACGCGGCGCGGCCAGCCAGGCCGGCTCGTCGAGACGGCCGTCTATTTTAAGCGGCCGGCTTGTGCGGAAGGCGGTGTAGCGCGGGATTTTTGCATCCGGCCACGGGAATTTTGCGGGTGTTTTTTTCATGGCGATGGATTAATCCTTTAATTACCTCTATCATCAGGGCCTGATACATGAGAAACCGTGAAGAAAAAACAAGAAAATTATTAGCGATATTTAAAAATCCGAAATTCGAAGCGCGTCGTTCCATAGGCAGGTCCGCCAGTGGCGGATAATCCGAAACAAAGATTGTTTTTCGCATTTTTGTTGATATCTGCTCATTTGAATTTGTTCTCGTGCTTCGTAGCGAAGGCTTTACTTCGCAGAGTAGCATCGGATTTCGATATTAGGATTTCGAATTTTTGTTTTGGGTACAGCCCGTGTTAATACAAATATTGCCCCTTGTGCTTCGCGCGCGCCAGCTCCACGAGCATGGCGGCTATGCGCTCCCCGGCGGCCGCGACGATTTTCCTGCCCTTTTCCCTGGTGGCCTTGGTGGGATCGCCAACGCCGGCGTTCTTGGTGTAAAGATGCCAGGGCGAAAGGAATTTGCCGCCGTATTCTTTCATCTTCTTGAGCTGGGTGGGGTTGCTGTGCGTCTTCTCGGCCCAGTCCATCCGCACGAGCTCCGGGCAGATTTCCAGGGACTGAGAGGTTTCGATCTCGTCGGCGTGCGAGAGCTCGTCCGTTTCCTGGACCTGACGGACAACGTCCGCGACCGTGGTCCACCAGTCGATCCAGGCGATGAAGAGTCCGCGCTTGCCAAATAGCTCGCGCGTCAGGGCCTCGATCGTGCCGGTGTTCCCGCCGTGGCCGTTGAGGACAACGAACTTGCGGATACCGTGGTCCGCGAGGGAGTTTATCAGGTCTTCCAGGAGGCGCAGGAGCGTGGTGGGGCGGATGGTTACCGTGTAGGGATAGCTCATCACGTCCGGGCTGCAGCCGAAGGGAATGGCCGGCAGGACGAGCGCGCCCGCGCCCTTTTCTGCGGCGCGCGCGGCCGCGCGCCTGGCGACCTCGGCCGCGTGCAGGGTGTCGTTGCCGAATGGCAGGTGCCAGGCGTGGGCCTCGGTTGCGCCGACCGGGATCACAGCCAAGTCGAACTTGCGGCCTTTCAGGTCGCCCCGGCACATCTCGTAAAGCAAAAATTTCTTCATTGTTTTCCCTCGAAAAAGCATTGTTGTGTTCCGTTGCTTCTATCAAAATTATCAATGCAACATTTTGGACTAGCGGACGCTCAGCTCCCCGAATTTCAGCAGCACGTGGAACGCGCTCTTGCCGGTCGGCGAAAAAGCCGAGAGCTCCCTGTCCTTGCCGCGCAGCCGCTGGCGGCACAGGTTGAAAAACCAGGGCTGCTTTTCGGTGGGCAGGTTGCCCGATATGCCGTTGAGCGGGTCAATCTCCTCCGCCTTGTCGCCGGCGACCGGGATACGCATTTCCATGCTCCAGAAATCATCGCCCTTGTAAGTTGCGGCCTCTATCCCGGAGGACCACTGGGTGTTCATGCCCTTTTTCCGGTCGTTGTTTATCACGTTGCCGTTCGGGTTGAAAGCGACCTGGTAATAGGAGTGGGTCGGGGTTTCCAGCAGGAGTTCCAGGTTGTCGCCCATGAATATGTTCGGGTCGCCGTTCTTGTTGCCTGTCACGTTCAGGTTTTTCATGTCGTCCTCGGCGCATTTTATCCCGAAGTAAATGGTTTCGCCGACGCATCCGGTCTGGAAGGTGGTTGCGTGCGCGGGCGGCTTGTTCGTCACAAGGTCTTTCAAATCATAAACCGGCAACCCTTCCCAGAACCTGTCGTCGAGGCGCCCGTCGAATTTCAGGTCCTTCTTTTCGCGCCTCCCGGCCAAAGCCTTCGGGACGTCCTTGCGCCCCTCGGCAAGCCGGGTGCGCAGCTCCTTCATCGGCTGGACGTAGTCAGCCACCATCCGGACGCGCTGGGCGTAAACCGTGTCCCGGCCGGCGGCCTGCGAGGCCTTCTCCAGCAGGGCGAATGTCTTGTCGATCAGGTCCGCCCGCGTTTTCATCATCGGCCAGCTGGCTTCGGCAAATGCCAGGAATTCTTTCATTTCCCCGGCGGCCGGGCCGTAAAAGAGAGTGCAGTATTCGTCCATCATCTTGTCCACGTCCTGGCCCGAATCCCACAGGAGCCGCGCCGTGGCATAGACGTTCAGGTGGTTGAGCGCGAGGGCGATATAGCCGAATTCATTCGTCCGGTGGGAGTATATTTCAATGAAGTCGCCCCTGGATTTGCCCTTCAGGTAGCGCAGGTCGTCGGCGATCAGGTGCGGGAAGACCGCCGGGATGTTGTCCTGCCCGGGCCGGTTGTGGAGGTAGTAGTCCCATATGTATATTTTCCCGGAAGGCAGCTTTTCCAGCCAGGCCTCGGTCAGCTTCCGGAACTGCTCGCGCGTCTCCGGGTCGTAAAAGTTGCTCCGCCAGCGGCAGATGACCACTTCCACGTTGGGGCTGAGCTTGGCGATCTTTTCCGGCGGCAGCTGGTAGGAGGAGTAGGCCAGGCCGGTTATCTTGCGGTCGGGATGGGTTTTGTACAATTCCGCCGCCACGCGGTTGACGTAATTCCAGACGTAATCCGAAAGGGTGCCGTTCCAGCCCCGTTCGGGAGTGCCCTTGCCCTTGCAGAGTTCGCACTCGCAAAGGGCGCCATAGCCGTCGGCCGGCGACACGTTGATGGCCGGCAGGTTGTAAGTGTCGAACATGGCGCGCGCGAACTTGACGTTCTGCTGGAACAGGCCTTCCGAGGAAAGGCAGGGCGCGCCGCAGCCGCCCTTGTGGTCAATGGCCCGGCTGCCGCACCAGAGCGCGTAATATTCCGGGTGTGCCTTTTTGACCTCATCCCGGTTGTGCACGTAGATGATCCCGTGCCCGCCGCCGAATCCGCCCTTGTGGTTGAGGCCCAGCCGCAGCTGCCACATGATGTCGTCCTGGGTCGCTATGAAATAGGCCCCGTAGGATATGCTTAAATCGCGGTATGGAAAATCGGGCACGATTGTCCGGTCGACCGCCGCCAGTTCAATGGACTTCATTTCCGGCATGATTTCTCCCAGCTCCCCGGGAAGATACCAGCGCGCTCCCAGCCCGCGCAGGAACTCGTAGACGGCGTTCAGCGACCCGTGCTCGTCGCCCGCCCAAATGCCCATTTTCTGGTTATAGCCCTTGAAAGCTGATGCCTGTGGATTGCCCCATTTCTCGCCCGTGAGGGCGTCCCATTCCTCCAACATGCGCGGAACTTCGGCCCGGCTGAGCGCGAAGGGCTTGGGCGGCACGAAGTCGCTGTCCTGCCCCAGCAGGGCGAGATAGTCTTTGCCAGAAATCATTCTAAACGCGCCATCCTTGAGGCCCTCGGCGTTTAATTTCAATTCATCGGTGTATTTGCTTCTGCCCACGTAGATCTTGACAGGCATGTCCTTGCCGGCTGCGTTCGTGACGGCCAGCTTTGCTCCGCTGATTTTTTCTACGCAGGCCTGAAGCTCCTCGGCCGCCAGCTTCACCATGCGGGGCGGTTTTTCGGAAATTATGATTTCAGCCAGGGGCTGGCCGTCCTTGACAATGAATGTCGCGCCGTGAATTTGAGCGGTTGGCATCAGCCCGGAGAGCAGCGCGGCCGCTAAAGCCGATTTCACGTAAGTTTTCATTAAAATGCCTCCTGTGTCCTGGTGGTGCTTATTTAGAAATATTTTACCCTTCTTCGCCATAAAGCCCTGTGGCTTGCCACAGGGATGAATGGCCTCCGTGGCTTCGCAGGGTGCTTCACCTGCTGTTGTGGATGAGCTCCTCGATCAGGGGGCTGAAATACTTGTCGGACGAGTCCAGGTTGGGGCGGTCGTAGCGCCGCACCCAGGTGAAGACCTCGGCGGCCTTGCAGCCGCAGGCCGCGCCCCATTTCATCGGCCGCAGGCGGTGCCCGTGATCCGGGTCGGTGGCGGCGGTCGGCATCTGGCAGGCGTGCTTGCCGATCAGCTCCATTTTTTTATCCAGGTAGTCGGATATGTCTATGAAGGTGTCCCAGCGCATGTTGATCTCGCCGTAGGCGGTGTAATCCTCGCGCCCCATGATGAGTGCGCCCCGGAAGCCCTTCTCGACCGCCTGCCAGAAACTTTTTACCACCAGCTGGGCGGTGGCGAAGTGCTCGATGTTGCCGGTGGCCAGGCCCAGTGTGATGATGCAAGCGGGGTTGTGCTCCAGGATCATGTCCGTCATGCGCTTGACGCTCGCGGCATCTTCGTAGGCGTTCAGGATGGTCGGCGCGTTTGCGGAAACGCCTTCCGGGAGCGGACAGCCGTAGCACAATTGGACTTTTTTGCCATCCTTGTCCTTGTAATGGCGCTGGGGAAAATCCAGGTGGATGGCGCGGGTGCCGAGCGCGTTGGCGGCGGCTTCGGCCTCGATCTTGCGCTGGGGCATGATTTCAAAGTAGGGCGGGGTGCGGCTTTCGATTTTGCCGTCGGGCTTTACGCGGCTCCAGCCGCCGGAGAAGTTATTGGTGGCCATGATGTAAACGATTTCGTAGCCCTGGTCTTTGGCCTTCGCGAGCGTGCCGCCGGCGATGACCTCGATATCGTCGGCGTGCGCGCCGATTGCCATGACCTTCTGCTTTATGATCATATGTTGTCCCTTGTGCAAGATTTAACCACGCCTTGGAAACAATAGGGGTTTGTAATACCGCCGTGCGGCAATTACAAGGATTTTCTGGTGGAAAATGCGCGTGAATTTGGTTTGACATGCCCCTGCATTACTTGGCACGTTTAACAAGGGCGGTCTAATGCCCGCAACCCAAAACGGATAAGATTAACAGAAGGAAACAAAGTTTCCGCCTGGGCGGATCAGCAAGGGCTGAAACGAAGTTTGTCGCGAAGCATACTTTTCAAAAACTTCGTTTCCTTCGCCTGCCCGCGTCGGCCAGGGTTTGCTTTTGTTAAATACGTTTCTTTTTTTCTCAGCAGTTATTCAGGCTCAAGGTGCTAAAGCACATTGCGATTAAGATAAAATGAACAACACTCTCAAAGCGCAGGAATATCCCGCCGGCGCCATGTCCGCCGGCTGCGGGCCGGGCAAGGATCCCTCCGGGGCGGTGGCTTACCTTTCCGACGAGTCGCGTCTGCCGGGCAAGGCCGAAAAAATATTTTTCCCAGCTTCCGGGCCCGAGGCGGCCGCCATCCTGCGCGAGGCGGCGCGCCTTGGCAAAACCGTCACCATTTCCGGCGGCCGCACCGGCATCACCGGCGGGGCCGTTCCCGAGGGCGGATGGCTCATGAGCGACGAGAAAATGAATGCCGTCCTCGGCATGAGGCACGACGAAAAGAGCGGGAAGTATTTCGTGCGCTGCCAGCCAGGAATCACGCTGGAGGCGCTTAACAAGGCGTTGGCCGGAAAGCATTTTGAAAACACGGAGAAGTGGCCGGAGGCGGACAGGAAGGCGTTTGAGCTTTTCAGGAAATCAGGCGCATGGCGTTTCATGCCGGATCCGACCGAGGCCTCGGCGACGATCGGCGGCATGATTGCCTGCAACGCCTCGGGCGCGCGCACCTTCCATTACGGCCCCACCCGCGACCACGTGGCCGCCCTGCGCCTGGTATTGGCCGAAGGCTCGTTCCTGGATATCAGGCGCGGTGAATGTTTCGCGGATGCCAGCGGCGCTTTTCAATTAATTTTGCCGGCCGGGGAACAGCGCGAGGGCAGGATCCCGGGCTATAAAATGCCGCCGGTCAAGAATGCGGCCGGCTATTTTTCAAAGCCCGGCATGGACCTGATAGACCTCTTCATCGGCTCGGAAGGCACACTCGGGTTCGTGGCGGAAGCCGAGCTGGCCCTGCTCCAACCGCCGGAAGAAATTTTAGGGGTGATTGGATTTTTTCCATCGGAAGAATCAGCGCTCGATTTTGTCCGCGCGGCAAGGGGTGAAAACACCGGTGGGGCGGGACAGCTCGCCACGGCGAAGCCTCCGGGCGAAGCCGGGGCTGTCCCGCCGTCCGGGCAGGTCGGACAGGGCTGTCCGACGCCGGCTATGATAGCCGACGTAAAGTCGGCTCTACCTGGAGATTCATCTCTAAATGGCAATATATCGGCCTTGTCTAAGCCGCCCCTGGCGGTGGAATATTTTGATTACAAGGCCCTGAACCTCCTGCGCGACCAGAAAAGCAAGGCCGGGCCTTCATCGGAAATACCGGCCCTGCCGGAGGGGGCGCACACGGCCGTATATATCGAGCTGCCGACCACGGAAACAGGCATGGAGAAGCAGGCCGAGGAGCTCCTGGCGCTGCTCGAGGCCTGCGCCAGCAGCGCCGATACGGCCTGGACGGCATTGAGCCCGGAGGAAACCGAAAAGCTGAAAAAATTCCGGCACGCCCTGCCGGAGACCATCAACCAGCGCATAGGGCAAAGGGCGGCGGCCGCCCCCGGGCTGACAAAGCTCGGCACGGATTTCGCCTTGCCCGACGGGCGCCTCGCGGACATGTTCGGACTCTACCGCCGTGCGCTCGATGAGTCGGGCCTGGAATACGTGATTTTCGGCCACATCGGCAACAACCACATCCATATAAATATATTGCCGAACAACATGGATGAATACAGGCGCGGCAAGGAGATTTACCTTAAGCTGGCGCGGGAAGTGGTCCAATGGGGCGGGACGATCTCGGGCGAGCACGGCGTCGGCAAGCTTAAAAAATCCTTCCTGGCCCTCATGTTCGGCGAGGCGGGCATAGAGGAAATGCGCCGCGTAAAGCGCGTTTTCGACCCGGAGAGCCTCATCAACCCGGGCAACATGTTTGACCCTGCATGATGACTCTTTCCCGGGAGTCAAATCATCCCGCCGGCTTTTCCGTCACCCGGTAGATTGCATTTTGCAGCTCATCAAGGGGCATGGGCTTGCTCAGGATAAAATCGACGCCTTCGGGCTTGCTCCCGCTTTCCTTGAGGATGTCGCCGAAGCCGGTCAGCATGATGACCGGTATGGCCGGGCGTATTTTTTTGAATTCCACGGCCAGCTCGGAGCCGCTCATGCCAGGCATGGCCATGTCCACGATGGCGACATCGAACGAGCCCGGAAGAAACATCTCCACCGCCGCCTTGCCCTCCGAGGCGGTTTCCACCTCGCAGCCCATTGATTTAAGCGCCTGGGCCAGCAGTTTGCGGATGCATTCCTCGTCATCCACTACCAGGATGCGCAGCTTGCGGCCCTGGTGGGGCGTCATGGCCGGCGCGCCGGCAGCCGCGCCGGCGGGAGGCATATCCGGGATTCTGATCGTGACGGTCGTGCCCCGGTCGGGCTCGCTTTCGATGGAGAGTTCCCCCTGGCAGCGGGCTATGGCGCCGCGGGTTATGGTGAGCCCCATGCCCGAATGCCCCTGGCCCCTGGTGGAATAAAAAGGCTCCAGGCAGCG